>JBKEDN010000059.1:0-21204 GCA_047975435.1 Draconibacterium sp.
TCTCATTATTATGCAATCACCCAGCTTATCACAATCCAAAAAACATCCAAAAATCAAATTGCATACAAATTTACATCTGGCCGCCTAAAACAAGAGGCCGCCCTTTTGGGACAGCCTCATCTTTGCTCAAAATGCAGATTCCGAAATAAATTCGGAATGACGATACGTCAATTTAAAGTTGACTTGACACTAGTAAAATGCCTCAATTCCGGGGTAGTTGTATCGTGCTTTGGCGATACGTTCCGGAAAAACAAAATACGATAAGCGGGCTTTTGCACATTCTTCACCCGATTCGTTAAAAAGTGAAGCATCTATTTTTGCAATTCTGCCTTCGTAGGATACCAGTTTCCCACGGATGCTAATTTCAGTGTTTCCGGTTGTAACGGGTTTCAGGTATTGAACAGACATGTCGCTGGTTACACCGGTTGTTCTCAGCTTTAACATAACCACCCAACCTCCTATTTCGTCGAGCAGGGTAGCCTGTATTCCACCGTGTAATACACTAATCCAGCCTTCGTACATTTTACTTGGTTTCCATTTGGTTACAATTTCATCGCCGTCTTCCCAAAATTCAAGCTGAAGCCCGGCATGGTTATACGGAGAGCAGGCAAAACAATTATAAACTCCGTCGTTTTTAGGATCTTCCCAGGGATTTTTGATTTTTTTCATACATAAAAATGTTTGCTTCTAAAGGTATAATAAGGAATTCAATTGTCCGTCAGCTCACAGGTAATTATGGGATTGAATTAACCAACACTTTCCGAACGAGTGATAATGGCATAAAAAAAGGCTGATTTTCACCAGCCTCTCTTTTCTATTTTTTTAATTCCCTCCCAGTATCAGTGGCAGGCCATCTTTTCCACTGCCTATCACAATTACTTTCGTATTCTGAGAATTTGCTAAATCTTGTGTAGCCTCAATACCACGTTGTTTAAGAATATCATCCGTTAAACTGGCATTGATAATCCGGTTATAATTGGCAATACCTTCTGCCTCAATCCTTCGGCGCTCTGCCTCTGATTCTTCTCTTTTCAGTTTAAATTCATACGCCAGCGCTTCCTGCTCTTGCTGAAGTTTACTCTCAATGGCTGTTTTTATCTGGGCCGGAAGATTGATCGAACGAATCAGTAAAGCTTTCATATCAATAAAATTCTCTCCCAGCGTTTGTCTTGTTTCCTCAATAATTGCCTGCTCCACTTCTGCCCTTTTGGTAGAGTATATTTCTTCGGCAGTGTAACGTCCTGCCACCTGCCGTACCGACGAGCGAACTTCGGGAACCACCAGCACATTAATATAGTTTATACCAAATTTTTCGTGCAAATAACCAATTTTATCGTAATGCGGGTTAAAACGAACTGTAACATCCATACTAACCGACAAGCCGTTTTTGTCAAGTACATCCATTGTTTCCTCACGTTGCTGTTCGCGTACGTTATACACTTTCATATCGTTCCACGGAGCAATTACATGAAAACCTTCGGTGTAAATATGATCCTTGTCCAAACCACTGGTATAAGGGCGGAAAATCACTCCCCGTTCACCAGGTTCGATAATCATAAACATTTGTCCGCCAAAAAGCAGAATAACAATCAATGCAATGACAGCAATAATTACATAAGACGATTTAAAATTAAATTTCATGAGCTTTTCTTTATATGTTATCTCACAAATGTACAAGTTTTAGATTCATCGCTGCTATTTCATTATGTTTTAATGAAAGAAAGCCAGCCAAACCGTTAAATCGCGACATTGTACTATATTTGAGTGCACACAAAATACTCTCACATGAAAAGAACGCTCGTTATTTTTCTATTGTTATTCCTGGTGTTGGGCTCGTACTCCCAGGATTTTTTTAAAACAAATTACAACCGCAACAAACATTACATATTACTTTGCGACCCAACCGTTTACAGAATTAAAACCATTCAATATTTAACCGGGAATAAGATATTCAAGGTAAAAAACAATGTCGAATTTGTGGGGGTATATTTTGAAGATCAGAACTATAACTTCGATAAAACCAGGCAATACATCGAGGAAAATCATTTGTCTGAATTTCATTTACAGGCAATAAGCGGCGATTTAAACGAAAAGCTGCTTTTTCAGAAAAACGATATAAGCGAACAGCTACAAATGGCATTTGACAACTCGGTTGCAATTATCTTTTTTGGCGGTCCCGATATCCCTCCTGCGGTTTATGGCGAAGAGAATACAAAATCGTATGTTACAGATCCACAGCGCCATTACTATGAAACCAGCTTTCTTTTTCACCTGCTGGGCGGTTTTCAGAACAATGATTTCAAGCCTTTTCTGGCTGAAAGACCGGATTACCTGGTTACCGGTTTCTGTCTGGGTATGCAAACCATGAACGTAGCTACCGGGGGCACTCTGGTACAAGATATCCCGGAAGAAATTTACGGTGCTGAAACAGCAGAACAAACGGTTAAAACAGACCGGAACAATTTACACCGTAATTACTGGCCGGAAATTGTAGAAGACTCGCTGTTGATGAGAATCAATTTTCATCCGATTCGTTTTACTGAAAATGATTTTTTTGGGAAAACCGTAAAAGTAAAAAAAAGCGAGACTCCCTGTATTTTGAGTGCCCATCATCAGGCAGCCGAAAAAATCGGTAAAAACCTGGAGATTACTGCACTCTCAGACGACGGGAAAGTGGTGGAAGGACTGGCCCATCGTATTTATCCCAATGTGTTTGCAGTGCAGTTTCACCCCGAAGTTTTAGCTTTGTATGAAGACATGGCTGCTTTAAAATTTGCTCCTGAAGATACTCCTCAAACCTATCACCACATTATTGGTAAAGACGGAGTTCGCTTTCATAAAGCCTATTGGAAACACATCTCCAAAGCCGTAAAAAAGATAAAGGAATAAAAGACAAACCGGTACTGATTTCTTAACATTCACTGCTTAATTCGCTTTCTCTTTAGTGGCATTTGTGCCTTTTCCTACTTTTGCCGGCAAATTGAAAACATCATATGTCAGGAATTTCACTTGAAAATTATATTGAAGAAGGCATACTGTCGGACAAACGCAGAACCCGGCTTGCCGTTGCGTTGGTTTACTTCAGCATGGGATTGGCTTTTGCTTCGTGGGCCAGCCGCATTCCTGATATTAAAAGTGCACTCAACTTAAGCGACGGTGCTTTCGGTAGTATTCTGTTTGCGCTTCCGGTGGGCCAGTTTCTGATGATGCCTTTTTCGGGAAAACTGGTAACACGGTTTGGCAGTAACAATGTGTTAAAAGTGGGACTTCCGCTTTATACGCTGGCCTTAACCAGCATCGGGCTGGTACAAACCGGCTGGCAACTGGCCGTGGTGCTTTTCCTGTTTGGGCTTACCGGAAACATGTGCAACATTTCGGTAAATACGCAGGGTGTTGCTGCCGAACGTTTATACGGACGCCCCATTATGGCGTCGTTTCATGGTGGCTGGAGCCTGGCAGGTTTTACCGGCGCACTGATCGGCTTGCTCATGATCAACCTGAAAATTCAGCCTGTCTGGCATTTTTTGAGCATCATTGTAGTGGTTTGGGCAATTGTAAGAATGAACTATCCTCACCTGGTACGAAGCGATGCCGCACCACAAAAACACGAACCACGGCGAAAATTTGTAATGAAACCCGACAACATTTTATTGCAACTCGGCATCATCGGCTTTTTTAGCATGGCCAGCGAAGGTGCTATGTTCGACTGGAGCGGCGTATATTTCAAAGATGTGGTAAAAGCGCCCGAATCGCTGGTGGCACTGGGTTATACCTCGTTTATGATTATGATGGCAGCCGGTCGTTTTATGGCCGATTTCCTGATTGGTAAAATAGGAAAAAAACGACTGATGCAAATTTGTGGTGTTATGATCTCGACCGGATTGTTTACCGCTGTAATTTTCCCTTACCTGATTACCAGCACCATTGCATTTATGCTGGTTGGACTGGGGGTTTCCAGCATCGTTCCCACCGTTTACAGTGCAGCCGGCAAACACGAAAGAATTCCACCGGGAATTGCTTTGGCTACTGTTTCGAGTGTTAGTTTTCTTGGATTTTTAATGGGACCGCCGCTTATCGGGTTTATTGCCGAAGCCTTTGGTTTGCGTTATTCGTACGCGGTAATCGGAATTTTTGGTATTGGAATCACACTCATGGTTGGTAAGGTGCAGGTTTTGCGGGGAGGTTAAAGACTGAGGGACGGAAACACAGAGGGATTGAAGGATTGGAAGAATGATTTAATGCGAAAATGCATGAATGCATAAATATAGTAGTTAAAAAACTGTCAAATTGAAAAATTGTCAAATTGCGATTTTCCCAAAAAAAACTGTCAACTGAGACTGCAAACTGCGACTAATCACTGATCACTGAACTTTGAACTCTGAACTTTGAACTTTGAACTTTGAACTCTAAACCCTAAACTCCATATATAAAACTTTATTACTACTTTTGCGCCCGCATAAAAACAAGCTGTAAATGACATTTCTGGAAGAGATAAATCGCCGACGTACCTTTGGAATCGTGAGTCACCCGGATGCCGGGAAAACTACACTTACCGAAAAGCTGTTACTTTTTGGTGGTGCCATTCGTGTGGCCGGTGCTGTAAAAAACAACAAAATTAAAAAAGGTGCTACTTCCGATTTTATGGAAATAGAGCGCCAGCGTGGTATTTCGGTGGCCACTTCGGTAATGGGTTTCGAATACAAGGGTTACAAAGTGAACATTCTTGATACGCCGGGTCACCAGGATTTTCAGGAAGACACTTTCAGAACATTAACGGCTGTTGACAGTGTGATTATTGTAATCGACGCTGCCAAAGGTGTGGAGCCGCAAACCGAAAAACTGATGAATGTTTGCCGGATGCGCAAAACCCCGGTAATTGTGTTCGTAAACAAAATGGACCGCCCGGCGCAGGATCCCTTCACTTTAATGGACGAGGTTGAGAACCAGCTGAAAATTAAGGTGCGCCCACTGAGCTGGCCAATTAATAACGGCCCCGATTTTAAGGGCGTTTACAATATTTTTAACCGCAGTCTGAAACTCTTTAATCCCGATATTCAGGAAATTCAGGAACGCATAAAATTTGAAGATGTTTCAGATCCGGCCCTGGAAGACCACATTGGCGAAGATGCCGATGTATTGCGCGAAGAGCTGGAACTGGTGGAAGGCATTTATCCCGAATTCGATAACAAGGAATACCTGGCCGGCGAACTGGCACCCGTATTTTTTGGCAGTGCGCTGTACAATTTTGGCGTTCAGGAACTGCTCGATTCGTTCGTACAGATTGCTCCCGTTCCTCAACCAAGTACATCAGAGGAAAGAGTTATTGACCCAAAAGAAGAGGCTTTCACCGGTTTTGTATTTAAAATCCACGCCAACATTGATCCCAATCACCGCAGTCGTATCGCCTTTGTAAAAATATGTTCCGGAAGGTTCGAACGCAATAAAGTGTATAAAAACATTCGATTGGGCAAAACATTCCGCATCTCCAGCCCTACCGCTTTCATGGCATCACAAAAAGAAGTTGTGGATGAAGCTTTTCCCGGAGATATTATTGGTGTACCCGACACTGGCAACCTGATTATTGGTGATACTTTAACCGAAGGGGAAGAAATTCACTACAAAGGCTTGCCCAGTTTCTCACCCGAGCTTTTCCGTTATGTTGAGAATGCCGACCCGATGAGATCCAAGCAGCTGGCAAAAGGTGTAGATCAGCTAATGGATGAAGGTGTAGCGCAGCTATTTACCAGTACATTTAACGGTAGAAAAATTATCGGTACGGTTGGCCAGCTTCAGTTTGAAGTGATTCAATACCGGCTCGAACACGAATACAATGCCAAATGCCGTTTCGAGCCCCTGCAAATGCACAAAGCCTGCTGGATTGAAAGCGATGATCCCAAGGTGCTTACTGAATTCAAAAAACGGAAGTACCAGAAAATGGCCAAGGACAAGCTTAGGCGCGATGTTTTTATGGCCGATTCTTCATTTATCCTGCAAATGGCACAGGACGAATTTAAAGACATTCGTTTCCACTTTACCTCCGAATTTTAGGTGTTATTTGCCTTATAAATTTGTAATTTCGTAAGAAAATTAACTGCTTACAACTGACTTGTCATCGTCATGGATACCGCATTTTACGACAGTTCGTTATTTACCTATGTTCTGCTTCCCGCATTAATATTTTTTTCGCGGGTAATGGATGTAACAATCGGCACCATTCGTATTGTAATGGTATCGAAAGGACATAAACTCTGGGCTCCGATCCTTGGTTTTTTTGAAGTACTGATTTGGCTGGTTGCCATCACCAAAATCATGCAGAACCTCGACAACTGGATGTGCTACATTGCCTACGGGCTGGGTTTTGCCGCCGGAAATTATGTGGGATTGATCATCGAGGAAAAAATGGCACTGGGCATTGTAAAACTACAGATTATTACCCGGAAAGAGGCCAGTAAACTGATTGAAAACCTGAAGGCTGCCGGATACGGAATTACCCACCACAATGCACAGGGATCGAGCGAAAAAGTGAGCATTATTCACAGCATTATCAAACGTTCGGAAATTAAAAAGGTGGAAGCAATTGTTAAAACCACCAACCCAAAAGCTTTTTACTCTATTGAAGACATCAAGTTTGTAAACGAAGGTGTTTTCCCGCTGGCCGCTCCCCGTGTCCGCTGGCGAAAAGGGAAGTAAGTTGGTTTAAAGTTCAAAGCCGAAAGTTTACAATTCAGCGTTCAAAGCAACTAAAAGCATCAGGTGCGTCCAAAGTACCGGGGGACACGCGGTTTGTAACCGCGCTGCTTTCAAATTGTGGTTTTTACGATCTTTGACACAGCATACATCTTACAAACAAATGATATACTGCTATTTAGATCGGTTTTTAGAATAAAAAAAGAAAAGCTGTGTAACCGTCCTGAAAAAGTTTTCGGGACGGTTTTTTATTTCCACACATCAGAAAAGTTCGAGTTGTTGAGGTGTATCGGGACGCAGTGCTTTTGCTTCGCCCCTGAAAAATTCCATTAACCCAAATTGTTTATCAGTAAGGGTAAACAGAATAACTTCGCCTTTGGCAGGCAAAAACGATTTTACCCGGTTGATGTGTACCCCGGCATTTTCGCGGCTGTTGCAATGCCGCGCATAAATCGAAAATTGCAGCATGGTAAATCCATCTTTTTGAAGGCTCTTACGAAATCGGGTATAATTTCGTCGGTCTTTCTTTGTATCTGTTGGCAAATCGAAAAATACAAATACCCACATAATCCGGTACTGATTTAGGCGATTGAGTTGTCCCATTATTCGAAGATTGGATAAACCAATTTTCGAGCCTCTCCTTCAAAACATTGCATCAGCGAAGCCGTTGTACGCTGCATGCCAACCATTAGCGGGCTCTTCTGTCCATCGATCTGAATATCGAGTGCAGGCACCTGTAAAAGTTTTTTCTTAATAGCTGGAGTTAATTGATCGAGATCGTCTTCTTCATTGGCAATATTTAGTACCAATTCATCAACCAATGGACGATAGGGTTCCATAATATCATCGGCTAAACAGTATGGGTTGTATTTGTTACGATGATGGATACCCATTGCAGTGAGCAGTCCGCTTGCAACCAGCGACCGGGCCACAACACCCCTCAAAATAGCATAACCGTAATTTAACAGGTTGTTGGGGGCTTCGCCAAAACGATGACGTTTAAACCGGTTTCCTTCTTCAAAAATCAGTTTCCAGTAATAAAATGCCGCCCTTCCCTCGCAATTCTCCACATCGCCGCTTTTTACTTCGCCGGCCAAATAATGTAAACGCGATGCATCGGCATCATATTTTTCCAATAGCGCAGCCTGATTCTTAATTTTTGTTACCACGGTTTGCTGCCAAAGATTCTTCTTAAGCGGTACCGAAGCTTCCAACTGGTAGCGCAACTTTTCGGTATATGCATGATGTACCGATGTAGGCAACAATATTGAAAACGGAAGATGTTTGAAATCGCAATTAATAACCACCGCGTTGTTCTCGGACAGGGCAGCCAGCAAACCCTGCGTTATGGTAATCTGCTGGTTATCGAGCACAACCACACCAATATCTTCTATTGGAATCGTTTTGGGGCCCTTTTCATTATCGGGAAAACCGATGTGCAACTGATCCTGTTTTTTCTTCAGGTAACAGGGATTTCCAAAGTACAAGGTTCGTTTTATCATGGAATAGTTTTTTTTCACCGTCGGTGTCGCTTGAAGCGATGCCGGCAGTTTTGGTTCAAGATGCCAGTGTCGGTGTCGCTCGAAGCGACGCCGACACTATATAATAATTACAAATTCTTTGGCCACCTCCTTATTTACCAATCTCCCCTTTCTCAATCCGGCATAATCCAGTGCCGAAGAATACTCCCAATCGGTTGCCGATTTTACCAAACGGGCAACTACCGGATTCTGATGAATATAATGGAAGCAGACCTCAGGATATTCTTTTTCGGGATTTATAATGTTTATTTGCGTGCCCGAAGCGGTATTAAAAAACGAAGGTGTTAAACCATCGGTACACGTAACACATTCGGCTTTGGTTTGTTCCCTGAAAAGTTTTCCACTTCGGTTGTGTTTTTTATTTATTGCGTTTGTGTAGGACCGCAGCATTATTCCAATTGAGTCGTTAAAGGTTCGCTATTTCCTGTCACCGTCGGTGTCGCTTTGAGCGACGCCGACGGTTTTATCAACGCCGACAGCAACTTCGTTCACCAACACCATTAAATGAAAATGATTGGGCATTAAACACCACGCCAGAATATCGGCATAGGGCAAAATATAGGTTTTGATTTTCCGTAGAAAGAAAAGGTAATTCTCCCGCTCGAAAAACAGTTTTTGCCTGTTATTTCCCTGGTTGTAAATGTGAAAGATATGGTCTTTTTCGAATTGCATGCTTAGTTATTTTTGTTCCCGACGGTGTCGCTTCAGGCGACGCTGCCGTTTTTTGGTTCAGCTGCCAGTTTCGGCGGCTCCACCGTTGAAGAACTTTACCCTTCAAGTGTCGGCGTCGCTTTGAGCGATACCGACACTTTATTAAACTGAACCTATATACATTAATAGAATTCAATAAATTTTCCCACTTTTAGGTCAAATTTTACTCAACCCAGTTAATATCACCAGTAATATCCATCTCAAAATCGTAATTTTCATAGAGAAAATTCCAGTTGTTTTTTGATGTCTTCATTAATGGCGTTTCACCTTCTAATTCGATAATTGCAGAGAAAGCTTTATATTTATCTAATTTCTCTTTTATTTTTTTTGTTTCTTCTTCTCCAATCAATTTTTGTAGTCGAAACAAACGGTAATCATTCAAACTTGAAAACTTAAACATTTTGTCTTCATAATCTTTTCTCCATCTCCTAACATCACTAATATTCTCATCTTCAATTATTCTTGGCAAACCGTTATTGTCCTCAATTTCTTGTACTATATCACTCTTAAGACCTTTGATATAATCCTTTATTTCATTTGTTTCCTTTGCTTCTAAATGATATTTTAACCATATGTTCCCCTCTGAAAATTGAGTAATTTTATACATTCTTCTCATTTGGAACCCGATATCTTTTCTTTGATCAAATTCGCTATCACTGTTCAAAACAATTACCTTTTGGCCAACTTTCAGCAATTTCAAATCCCGATACTCATTTATATCTGGATGAAATTTTTTCAAGTATAGCTCGGCATTAAATCCATGAAATTCTTTAAATGTCTGCGCAACTTCATGAATTGGAATTGGAATCATTATTCGATCAACTCTACCACCAACTAAATTTGAAATGAGAATAGCATAAGGCACGGTTCCCGCAGACGAATAGTATGAATTTTTATATTCGTATTTTGACCTATAATTAATTCTCTCTTTTACTCTTCTTCCCGCTTTTGTCTTTACCCTTACATGCCTAATTATATTTCCTTGATGATCTTGAATTCTCCTAATATCAACACCGTCATTTAATTGTTTTCGAACAATTCGCTGTATGTCAGGATCAATAATATCATCAATATTTGCATCAACAATTGATTTACGTACTGCAAATATAAACTCGCCCTCTCCTGTTAAATATTTCCATTCACCATTTTCACGAACGGGTTTATTCTCAACATTTCTTTCAACATTTCTTATTTTTCCTAAATAAGTATCTTTGAATAAATCACCACGGACGGATACTCCTTTTGCTTTTAATAATATTTTATCACCTTTTGCATTTGTAACGAACTTCCCGTGGTCATCTTTAAGATATTGTAGCTTACCTCGTTTCCTGACATTTCTGTAAGTTGGTTCAGTAATTTTATCTTTCACATAATTTACAATCAAGGTTTCTCTCTCTATCTCATCTATTAGTGCTTTGGAGTTAAATGACTGATACCCATCGGGTAGTTTTCTCGTAATCTTTTTATTATTTTCTTCCTCTCTGTGTAGTTGTGCAAGCAATTCTACTCGTTTACTACTATTAATAGGAATCAAGGTCAATACAGCAGCATCAATACAATGATGCGTGTGTTTGCTTCTATCTTTCTTTTCTTCTCCTTGTATTCCAAATATTTTTCTAAAATCTGCCGTGGTACTTCCCTTTTGTACTAAAACTTTTTTGAAATACGTTTTTAGATATTCACGGGCATATTTACTTACCATTTGGGTATCTGTTAGCTGTCTTCGAACCCAACTTTCGCTTATTTCATCCGAAGTGAACCGTTCAACCTTATCCCTCCAGTATTCATAGTGCATTTTATAGTAGTGCTTAAGTTGAATCCTACCATTCTTACTATCTTCACTCTCGTTTCCAAAAGGTTTTGAATTATCTGAGTATAACTTTTTAAAATGATCACGCAAGTTTTCCCATTTTTCTAGTCTTGGCTCAATCGCTGAACACATACCAACATCGGGAAGATCCTTACTCGAACTATAGTTCGGACATTCCTTTGGGATCCTGTTATTCTTTATATCACTATTATATTTAGCAAAACAAACAGTAAGATTTGCCATTGTGCTATCTGGCAATAGACTTTTTGGAATTGTATGTTCTATTTCTATATCCGTAGAAAATAGCTGCGAGATATTAATTGTTCTCCCTGTATACATACACTGACCTTTTTGTTCCATCCAAAGTTGATACCTTTTAAGAGCATCCTTTTCTGCCAAGATTTCCTGATTCTTTGTTTGATATCTTTTATTATCAAATGGTTCTTCGGTCAATTGTTCTGTCCACATTTCTAATTTCGAAATATCCTTTTCAATAGTTTTTTCGTCCTCGCCTTTTACTTCCCGAATGAATTCTCTGTATTTTTCTCTTTGATTTCTGCGCTCCCGCTGAAACCTTTCAATTGCAATTCTTTTATTATTGTCATACAATTCACGAGCAACTTCAATTATTATTTCTGTATTTTCATCGATATAACTCTGAATAACTCCATCATTATCAACATATTCTTGTATTAACAATTCATTAATCAGTTTTCGTAGAATACTCATCGCTTTGTTGAACATCGGATTTTTGATGCTATCAATTAGAGGAACTGCCAATAACTCCTTTCGGAACTCTTTGTTATATATTGGTCTTGGGTATAAATTACTTCTGTCAGAATGATGATAAAGGCTTCCTTTTAATTCAATTCCTTCTTTTTCTAACTGCTGCTTAAGAATATTTGTTAAAGTTGGTACCTTTCGATAATCTCGTGCTGAATCGTTAAAAAAGTTCTGGTATAACCCAGAAACTTTTTCAATTATTTCTTCCTTATTCTTTTCTTGTTTCCAAGTTATCTCTCCGTAATAAGAAATACAAGCTTTTAAAACATCCTTTTTATCGTATTCGGTTATTTTATATTCGTAATCCTTATATGCAAAGATTTCATCATTTGGAAGTGACTTATATTTATCTATTAAGCCATTTGCAATCAAAGTAGCTACTTTATTGTTTTGATAGAGATCATTACTATCAATAACAATCTTGTAGATCAAGTCCTTGTTCTTTTTCCAATTATCAATTATATCAGGCATCTTTGCCAATAAAACTGCATCATTGTATAAAAATCCCTCATGCAAAAACGGAATTATTTTGCACATTGCTTTAAGGCTTAAATTTGAATAACTTGAAGAAAATGACGATTTCTTCAATCTCACGACTGGATTTTCATAATAAATTTCTCCCTTTCTGGTCTTTTCGACTGTTGGAACTCTTAATTTATTAATTGCAAAATCTTCTAAATGGTCATCATCGGTTTCAAAAATCAAATGCCACAAATCGTATATTGAATACCGACCAACTATTTTGTGAGAAGTTGTTCCAATATTGTACTCATGTAGTTGATTTATTTCTGACTTGACCTTTTCTCCAAAAATGGTTATCAAACCTTTACAAACGGGCATACCGGAAACACTACTATCATATTTCCTTGTACTTTTATTATAATAATTGTAGTGTTTCTTTTCACTAAAAAGTTTATCTAAATATGTTTGGATTTTATCAAACTTAAAATTCTTGTCTTGCTTCAGAAATACATCTGCAAATAACTTCCGTTTAAATTCAATAGGGATATTTTCAGTTTCAAGATATTTATCTTCGTTTATATTGACCGTTTTAATCGTATTGATATATTGCCAAGCTCTAAAGATTTCAAAAATTGGATGCGAAGCGGGACATCTTGGCTTAGTCGGCTCAAATGTACATTTACCAATATTGCCTTTTTGACTTCGTAAGGGACGCTGCCAAATAATTGCTTTTCGAACCTCGCGGACAAATTCATCTACATATTCTTTATTTTCATTTATACCAACATTATATTCTTGTACCTTCAGAATTTCAATCAATTCTTTTTCATATTCTGCACGATAAGGATATTCATTCCTTGCCCTCTTATTCTTTTTCAGAAAATTCTCACTAAGTGCTTCAGCAATAGTTCGATTAGCTTGCAATGCTGCTTCAAAACCACCAACTTCTCGTCTTTCAATCTGTGTCTTTGTCTCTTTATCTTTTTCACCGATATCTTTATAGCCTCTCCTCTGAATTAAATGATAGAGCGCTCTACCTAATTCATGTTTACTTAATAATTTAGAGTCAATAGATTTAATTCTTAATTCATAAGGATTTTTATATTTTCTCCCGTTTTCTAAATATGAAAAATCACAAGCAAGCCATTTTTGAAACAACGTATTCTCAGGAAATTTTCTGATTTTACCTTTTTTATATTTACTCCAGTTTTCCAACTCAGTCTTTTCCAACGGTACACAATCATGTTCTATTAATATATCTAACAGTTTCCATTTCCTATATTTTCTTGATTGTATCAGTCTTCTTCTAGAACGGGCTAATCTCCTGTCCCTCGTTGGAGAAGTATAACCGCCGCTTTTATCTTTAGCCATGCCTGAATTAAAAATTATCACACCTTTTTTTAGAGTCTTGTCTCCTTCGCGCAAAAACCACCCAAGGGATGAACTTCCTAAATCAATACCTAATTTTTTATTCATATAGTTTCATTTTAATGTTCGAAATGTTACATTTGTTTCGAAAGACAATTCACAACAAGGCTATAAGCCGTAGAAATTACTTGGCAATTGCGTACTCCGTAGTTGCCACTTTCATTTCTGATCTTCTTTAATTAGTCAATTCCCATTAATTTTAGTTTTATAAAGTTTTTTTAAAAACATAACATTTAAAGCGGTCTCATCAGGGGTCGCTTTCTTATTTACTATAATCGGGACCGAAAATAAATTGTGGTGGTCAATCCAATTCATTATTACCAGTTTCTGAGGGCCAAAGAAATGCTCGGAATATAAAATCGGCTTTGTAGGTAGAGTTAAAAGGTTCATTAGTAAACTGTGTTGTTAATTTTTATTTCTCATAAAACTATTTATTTAAAACCAGAAAAAAAATTTCTGTTTAACTTTTCTGAAAAAAGCAAACAAAAAGAAACTTAAACAATGCTTTGTTGGTACAAAGCGAGATACATTAGAAAAGCTAAATCAAACAAAAAAAACGGAACCCAAACCAATGGATTCCGCTTTTATTATGATTTTAGAAAACAATTACAATTCCTCATTCAGCACCGGATATTTTTTCAATAGTATTTCCAGTTCCTGAACCACTTCCTTTTTCTTATCGCTAAAAAGATTCCGATAATATTCGATACCGTCGAACAGGTTGCTTTTAAATTTATTCAGGTTTCGTTTTTCCTTTACATCCTCCACATCCTCGCGGAATTTCTCTACCTGCGTTTTGAAAATGTCCAGGTACATACTCATCTCTTTGATAAACATATTCGGGCGCGGCATTTTATCCAGAATATTTGTCCGGCCATAAATGTGATTCACCATTTCTTTCAGTGTCGATATCTTTGAGAAATAAGCCAGGTTAGGTCCCGGACACACCGTCACTTTTTCGCTGGTGGCAACTTTTATTCCCTTCGATAACTTCGTGGAAACGCTTAATCCGATACACAAGCATTCGGGTTCAATAATTTTATCGTAGGCTTTTTTATAGTCAGCTTCGGGCAAATTCAGCGCCTTCAGTTCTTCCAGTTTCTTTTGCTGGTACTCGCGCGACGAGGTACAAATCGGCTTTTCAGTAAATTCGGTATTGTATCTCAGAAATCCTTTGGTACAGGGTGTTCCTGCTTTTCCATCGGCAGCCAGTTCAAGCCTGCGCACACTCATCGATGCTCCTTTAATGCTGTTAAAAGGCACACCCAGTGGCGATAAACCACTGTAATAATAATCCTGCTCTTTTCCGCGTGCCAGCAGGTTCATCGTTTCAGTATCAATACTAATCACTTCGGGAACAAGCATAAACGGCGACCCCCAGCCCACGCTGTCCATATTGTACTGATCGAGCAAAAAATTATGTTCATCATTGTTGCCTACCCCGCCCTGTGCCGTAACCAATAATTCTGGCTCGCTGGCAGGCTGAGTCAGCGATTTCTTTTCGAGTGCTGCTGTATAAGCTTCCCGACAGGTATCCATTAATTTCTGACGGTTTTCTTTGAATTCTTCGAGGATGGGGCCAAATAAAACGCCGTTTGTCGGGAAGGCATGTCCTCCGCAATTCACCCCCGATTCAATCCGGTATTCACTAATCCACAAACCTTTTGCAGCCAGCATCTTTCCCTGAACAAAAGCCGAACGAAAATCACTCACTTTCAGAATAATTTTCTTTTTAATATGTCCATTTTCATCGGGAAAAAAATCGTCGAAATTTTCGATGTAGGAATACAAGCGCGGGCTCATTCCGGCTGAAAGTACCAGTGAAGAGCTCAGATTACTCTGGGCAAATCCACGCAATGCGGCATGCGCATCGTTATATTCAATGGGCAAATCCACACCGTCTTTCTGGTTCACCTGGTCGAGTTTGGTCATAATGTTCACATCAATCGATCCGGGATACAAAAACTCTTTAACTCGTTTCGAGAAATCCTCAGCCGCCTTTTTCCCTTTTTCGCCTAAATGCAGCTTGTTTTTTAAGGCCGAAGTGTCGGGCAGCATATCGATGTATTTATCGAGTTCGCTTCCGGTATTTATCAGTGATTGTTTCAGCTCGCCAAATTTGCGGTTAACAATTTCTTCCACCACATTCAGGTACGAGGTAATGCGCTTTGCACGGAAATCGTCCACTTTTTTCGAAATGGCCTTAAACGGCAGATCGAACTTGTTGCAGTAAAACTCGCGCATTTTCTCCATCATGGCATCGTCAACCAGCGAAATCACTGATGAAATACCATAGGGCGCAACATTTATGGGTGTATCTATTGAATATCCCACCCCCAGAACGGGGATATGGAATGAATGTCCTTTAATCATTTTCATGTGTTTATGATTGTTTATTTTTATGGCAATCCCGAGCACTCGGGAGAATTCGCATGAATAATAATCAGCAACGGTCGGTGTGAAATATTTATCATGCTCATTTCATAGCTATTGTTTGTACTATTCCTTTGGTTTAAAGTTTCGCGTCGGAACTTCATTTCTTTGTCCGCCAAAGGAAAGAAGATATTTGCGAACCACACGCAACTATTGCTGCAAGCAACACAGAAAGTAGCTGAAACTTTAAATTAAATTCCTTTCAGTAAAACTAAGAACCGAAATATTCGAAAATTGAAAAAGTACTGCAATTCCGGCACACTGACCAATCGGTCAGTTTTTATCGCAAAAGCTTGTATTTACAATTTTCTTATCTTAATTTTGACCGACCGTTCAGTCATAAATAACAAACAGAATGCGTGAGAAAACCACAAAGCCACGAAGTTCACAAAAAATCCCTGATGTTTTAATTGCTTCAACTTTGTGCCTTAGTGTTCTTTGTGGTGAAAAAATTGAAATATAAAAAACGAATTTTGAGTAGCTGAACTGAAATCAGCCAACCGCAAGGAAGTTTGTAGTGCTTAAAACATTAACTGTAATTAGATGCCAAAAAATCCACAACAAATCGACGATATCCGAAAGCAAAAAAAGCAACTGATAATGGACACTGCCCTCGAATTATTTGCCGAAAATGGCTACCACGCCACTTCCATTAGTCAGATTGCCCGGAAAGCTAAAATATCGAAAGGACTCACCTACAACTATTTCGAAAGTAAAAACGACATTCTGAATGAAATTATGGCCCAGGGCTTTAACGAGATTTATGCCAACCTCGATTTCAATCACGACGGAGTGGTTAACGAAGAAGAGTTCAGGCATTTTATACACGAGAATTTCAGGCTTGTTAAAGAAAACCTGCATTACTGGAAACTGTTTTTCTCGCTGTTGCTTCAGCCGAAAGTTTCGGTGGTTTTTGCCGAGCGTTATCGTGAAAAAGCCGAACCGATTTTTAATATGTTCTACCAATTTATTGTCTCCAGCGGAAGCAGCGAACCCGAAAAAGATCTGATGGCTGTAGCGTCGATGATAGAAGGCGCCTTTTTGTACATTGTAGCCGCCCCCGACATGTTCCCAATCGAAAAAATGGAAGAGGCGGTTATCGACAACTGTCTGAAAATTATAAAAACCAATTAAAACATCCACCATGAATATACGATCAGTCAACTGGCATAAACTACTCCTTGGTTTTTTGATGATTGCCGGAGCACTTGCCGGAAAAGCCCAGGAAATAAACATTGAAGATATTGTTCGGCAGGCCGACGAGAAATTTCGCGGCACTTCGAGCATTGGCGAAATGACCATGATAATTGAACGCCCCTCGTGGAGCCGCACGGTTTCGATGAAAAACTGGACACTGGGCAACAATTATTCGCTGATATACATTACCGCCCCGGCCAAAGAAAAAGGACAGGTTTTTCTGAAACGTGACAAGGAAATGTGGAACTGGGTGCCAAATATCGAGCGGATGATAAAAATTCCGCCATCGATGATGATGCAGTCGTGGATGGGCTCGGATTTTACCAACGACGACCTGGTGAAAGAATCGTCGATGGCCGATGATTACCACCAGAAATTGCTGGGCGAAGAAGTGCTGGAAGGCTACAACTGCTACAAAATTGAACTCATTCCCCACGACGATGCAGCAGTGGTTTGGGGCAAAGTAATTATGTGGATTTCGAAAGAAGAACTGCACTGGTTGAAAGCCGAATTTTACGACGAAGACGGCTACCTGGTCAACACCGAAATTCTCAGCGATATAAAACAAATGGATGACCGCTTAATGCCAACGCGCCTGGAAATGATCCCGGCCGACGAAGATGGCAACAAAACGATCATGATATTTGATAAGATTGATTTTAATGTGGATATCAAGCAATCCTTTTTCTCGCAGCAGAATATGAAACGGATAAGATAGCTTCGTCACTCTGTTCCTCGCTAAATCCTGCCAATGAACATTTTAAATGCAAGATTTTGCGAGCGACGAAGGAGCGCGGCAAACTTAATATTTGAACTCAAAACAACGATATGAACACCAACATAAAACTCGCATGGCGCAACCTCTGGCGGAACCGGCGACGAACGATCATCGCAATTTCATCGATTGTTTTCAGTGTGTTGCTGGCATCGTGGATGCGGTCGATGCAGGAGGGCTCGTACGATAAAATGATCGAGAATTCCGTGAAATTCTATTCGGGTTACCTGCAGGTGCAAGATACTGCCTACTGGGATGAACGCACACTCGACAACAGTTTTAAGGCATCCGATGAACTAAAAAAACAGATTGCCGGAGTAACAGATGTTACACTTGTTGTTGACAGGATGGAGTCGTTCGCGCTGGCGGCCAACAATCTGAAAAGTAAACCTGCTATGGTAATGGGCATCGAACCCGAAGCGGAAGACCAAATCACAAAGATCTCGCAAAAAATGAAAAAAGGCCGTTTTCTGAAACAGGGTGATAAAGGCACCATTTTGGGTGAAGGCCTGGCTAAATACCTTGGGCTAGATGTTGGTGACACACTGGTGATGATCAGCCAGGGTTACCACGGAATGAGTGCCAGCGGCTTGTTCGAAATTGCAGGCATTCTCTCCCACCCCAACCAGGAATTCAACAACAGAATGGTTTATCTCGATCTTCAGACTGCCCGCGATTTTTACTCCGCCTACGGACTTTCAACTTCGCTGGTGGTAATGACACACAACCACTACGAAGTAAAACACATTCAAAAAGAAATTGAAAAAATACTGCCGGCCGGTAACCGGGTAATGACTTGGACTGAAATGCAACCCGACCTCGAACAGCTTATCGAAAGTGACCGTGGCGGTGGAATCATCATGCTGGGAATCCTGTACATGGTGATTGCTTTTGGCATGTTCAGCGTAGTGCTGATGATGGTAAAAGAACGTTCGCGCGAATTTGGTGTGGTGCACGCCGTCGGTATGCAAAAATCGAAGCTCGCAGTAGTGGTCTTTTTCGAAACCATTTTTATCGGGCTCATCGCCTGTGTTGTCGGCCTGATCATCAGTTACTCGTTCTGCCTGTATTTTTATTTCAACCCGATTGCCATGACGGGCCAAATGGCCACCGCCTACGAACAGTACGGCATGGAGCCATTCCTGTTTTTCTCGTTGAAAGCCTCGCTTTTTTACAGTCAGATGATACTGGTTTTTCTGATCAGCATATTTATTTCCATTTTTCCGATGTGGAACATTTACCGGCTGAAAATTACCAGCGCAATGCGCGCCTGACTTAGTTGACAGTTGACAGTCACAGTTTTCAGTTAAAAGAGATTAAAATGAAAAACAAAAACCAAATGAAGAAAGCGTTGACAATAAGAAGTGGAAAAATAACTTTCGGCTTCAGTCTTCCGGCTTCATTCAAAATTTATTGATATGATTTGGTCAATAGCCTGGAGAAACGTTTGGAGAAACAAGGTGCGCAGCATCATTATGATTGTTGCCATAGCACTTGGGCTGATAGCCGGAGTTTTTGCCACCGCATTTATGCAGGGAGCTGTTGATGCCCGTATTGAATCGGCTACACACTCGGAATTGGCCCACCTGCAGGTGCACGCGCCGCATTTTCAGGACAATAATGAATCCGGACTTTATATGACGGATGCCAGCCAGCTTACACAGAAAATTGCGGCAATAAACAACGTGCAGGCCGCCAGTTACCGCCTGATTGCCGAGCCTTTTATTATGGCTGCACACGGAACAGGCGGTGGTAAAATGCTGGGAGTAGTTCCGGAAAAAGAAAAGCTGGTAACCGATATTGCCGATAAACTGATTGACGGCACTTACCTTGAAAAAACCAGCCGGATGCCACCCGTGCTGATCGGTGAAAAACTATCGAAAAAATTAAAGCTGAAAGTAGGGTCAAAGCTAAATGTTCAAATGGTAGATATCAACGGCGATCTCTCCTCAAAAGGATACCGGGTAGGCGGGATCTACAAAACAGTAAATACCGGCTTCGATGAAATGACGCTCTTTGTAAACTACGATGATCTGAGAAAACAACTGGGATTACAAAACGATGTGGCACATGAAATTGCCATGATCTGCGAACGCGGCGATGAAGTTGATGCCATAAAACCCGAAGTACAACAAATGGCCGGAAACAACATTGTGCAAACCTGGAAAGAACTGAGTCCTGAAATGTCGCTGCTAACCGAATCGATGGATGAATACATGTACATTTTTATACTGATTATTTTACTTGGATTGTGTTTCGGCATCATCAACACCATGTTAATGGCAGTGCTCGAACGCGTAAAAGAAATCGGGATGCTGATGGCCGTTGGAATGAACAAACGAAAAATATTCGGGATGATTATGCTCGAATCGGTGATGCTGACATTTTCCGGAGGAATTGTTGGAGTAGTGCTCGGATCGCTAATCACTAAGTTTTTCGAAACCCGACCGATCGATGTTTCTGCTTTCTCCGAGGGACTAGAGAAATACGGATATGCCACACAAATTTACACCTCGTTGCAAAACGAAATGCTGGTTACTATCACTATCCTTGTTATTATCACCGGAATGATTTCGGCTGTTTATCCGGCACGAAAAGCGCTGAAATTGAATCCGGCCGAAGCAACGAGAACGGAGTGATGGAGGATTAGAAGATTAGAATTTTAGAATTGAGAATAATAAAACGACATACAATGAAAATAATAGAAATTAAAAACCTGCACAAAATTTACAATAGCAACTCGGTATCGGTGCATGCGGTAAACGGGATAGACGTTTCGTTCGACGAAGGCGAATTCACAGCCATTGTTGGTCCGTCGGGATCAGGAAAAACCACTCTGCTCAATGTTATCGGCGGTTTAGATGACGCCACCGAAGGCAGTGTTGAAATCGACGGTGTAAAGATCAACGAATTGTCAGCCCGAAAACTGACCGATTTCCGTATGAAAAATATCGGCTTTGTTTTTCAGGCTTATAACCTGATTCCGGTGCTCACGGCCAAAGAAAATGTGGAGTTTATTATGCACCTTCAGGGCGCAAAAAAATCTGCCCGCGATGCACGAACTTCCGAACTTTTAAAAGCCGTTGGACTTGGCGAAATGATGGACCGCCGTCCCTCAAAATTGTCGGGCGGACAGCAACAACGGGTAGCCGTGGCACGCGCGCTGGCATCGAAACCCAAATTTGTACTGGCTGATGAACCTACCGCCAACCTCGATTCGCACAGCACCGAAAACCTGCTCGATATTATGGAACGACTTAAGGTAACCTCTAAAAATTAGTTTTATGAAGCATGTCTATTCTTCTGTTAATGAAGTTGCCATCCATTTTCAATCATCATTTTCCTTTTCGTTCAATTTTCAGCCATAATTTCATTGG
>JBKEDN010000060.1:0-6527 GCA_047975435.1 Draconibacterium sp.
CAATGAAATTATGGCTGAAAATTGAACGAAAAGGAAAATGATGATTGAAAATGGATGGCAACTTCATTAACAGAAGAATAGACATGCTTCATAAAACTAATTTTTAGAGGTTACCTTAAGAAGAGGCTCTGAACTATCACGAACGAAATCGTCCGGGTAAAATAGAAGTTATTCCAACCAAACCACACAATACTCAACACGATCTTTCACTGGCATACACGCCCGGAGTAGCACAACCCTGTCTCGAAATTGAAAAAAATCCGGATGATGCTTACCGCTACACTGCTAAGGGAAACCTTGTAGCGGTAGTTTCGAATGGCACTGCTGTTCTGGGGCTGGGCGATATTGGCCCACTTGCCGGAAAACCTGTGATGGAAGGGAAAGGCCTGCTTTTTAAGATATTTGCCGATGTGGATGTTTTCGATATTGAAGTGAACGAGAAAAATCCGCAAAAACTGATCGATGTAGTAAAAGCCATTGCCCCTACTTTTGGCGGAATCAACCTGGAAGATATTAAAGCGCCCGAGTGTTTCGAAATTGAAGAAACATTAAAAAATGAACTAAATATTCCTGTTTTTCATGATGACCAGCATGGTACCGCCATTATTTCATCGGCCGGACTGATCAATGCTCTGGAAATTACCGGTAAGAAAATAGATGAGATTAAAGTTGTTGTGAGCGGTGCGGGAGCAGCTGCCATTTCGTGTGTAAAATTGTACATCAGCCTGGGAGTAAAACGCAAAAATGTGGTAATGGTGGACAGCAAAGGCGTGATTAACCGACAACGAACCGATCTAAATCCAATCAAACAACAATTTATAACCGATCGCGATTTGTACTCACTGGAAGAAGCAATGATTGGCGCCGATGTTTTTTTGGGACTTTCGGTGGCCGATGTCGTTTCAAAAAGAATGATTCAGTCGATGGCTCCCAATCCGATTGTTTTTGCCATGGCCAATCCCGAAATTACTTACGAAGACGCCATTTCGGCACGAAACGACATTATTATGGCCACCGGACGAAGCGATTACCCCAACCAAATCAACAATGTACTGGGATTTCCTTTTATTTTCAGAGGTGCGCTCGACGTTCGTGCTACAACCATCAACGAGCCAATGAAAATTGCCGCTGCCCGTGCACTGGCAAAACTAGCCAAAGATTATGTGCCGGAAATGGTAGCCCGCGCATATAATTTGCAAAATCTAACTTTCGGAAAAGACTATATCATTCCCAAACCACTGGATCCGCGACTGATCACAACCGTTTCAACCGCGGTTGCCAGAGCAGCTATGGAATCGGGAGTAGCACGAAAACCCGTTACAGATTGGAATGCATACGAACAGGAACTTATCAACCGTTTGGGCCTCGACAATAAACTGATTATGGCCATCCGCAATAAAGCGCGGCAAAATCCCAAAAGGGTGGTTTTTGCCGAAGCCAACAGTTTCCGTATTTTAAAAGCAGTTCAGTCGGTTATTCGCGAAGGAATTGCCCACCCCATCCTTATTGGAAACGAAGCTAAAATAAAAGCGCTGGTAAAAGAACATCAGCTGGAAATAGAGAATGTACCGATCATCGATTTATGCGAAACGATTAGTGAAGAGAAACGTCATCAGTTTGCAAAAATTCTGTACGAAAAACGAAAACGCAAAGGAATGACATATGAAGAATCTTTCGAGAACATGCTGAACCGTGATTACTTTGGCTCGATGATGGTAGAAACCGGAGAGGCAGATGCTTTTATTTCAGGCTTTTCCCGGACATATTCTACTACCATTCGGCCAGCATTACAGGTTGTGGGTGTAAAAAAAGATTTCAACCACATTGCCGGAATGTACATACTGCTCACCAAGCGCGGCCCGCTTTTCCTCTCGGATACAACAGTTAACATGAATCCTTCGTCGCAGGTACTGGCCGACACCACAGTTCTCACGGCCTCGGAAGTAAAACGGTTTAATATTCGGCCAAAAATTGCGTTGCTTTCATACTCCAATTTCGGGGCATACAAAGGTGAAGGAAGTCCGGTAAGGGTAAAAGAAGCCGTCAGGATGCTTCATGAAAAATACCCGGATTTAATTGTTGACGGCGAAATGCAGGCCAATTATGCACTAAACGGGAAGTTGCGTTACTCACGTTATCCGTTTAACAAGCTACGCGATGCCGATGCCAATACACTTATTTTCCCCAATTTGAGTTCAGGCAATATCACTTATAAAGTTTTACAGTCGATTGGCCCGTACGAAGCAGTAGGCCCTATTTTAATGGGAATGAGAAAACCCATTCATATTTTACAGCGCGACAGTACAGTAAGGGAAATTATTAATATGACAGCCATTGCGGTTGTGGATGCACAGTAGATGGAAAACGAAAATTAAAAACCAACGCCAAAACCAATGGTATAAAATGGCTCCCAGTCATCGTAAGGAGAGTTTTCATCCTGGATAACATCAAAAAGCAACTGTGCATTAATCCAGGTGTTTTTAGATATGGGTTGACTAAACCCACCGCCAACAAATAAAAAAGGAACCCAGTCGCGGCTGTTTTTACCCATATAGTTTTGAAACTCATAATTCATCATCGAAAATTCAAGATGCCCATAAAGCTGCGGCACAAAGCGATAACGGGTAAAAGCACTGGCGCCGTAATTGGTGGCGCTATAATCATAACCGCTTCGTTTTACTTTAAAATATTCGTAGGTAAGCTGGCTGCCTACCGACAACTGTGGTGTAACCTTGTAACCCACTAACGGCGAGATACCAACCTCGGTAACACTTCCAAATGTTAAATTAATACCTCCCCCGTAATAAACTTTTGATGGGGTATAAGTTTCAGCCGCTGTGTTTTCATCTTCTTGAGTAGAGAAATAATTTTGTGCATAGCTGGAAATAACAACTGAAATTATCGCAATGGTCAGTAGTAGTTTTTTCATATGTGTTTATTTAGAGATAATGGTAACTCAACTTTTTTGTTTTTTATCATCAAAAGATACACAAATTAATTATCCAAAATTCCGATTGTTTTACTTTTCACTCTATTTTTGAAACATGAACATCGAAAAATATCCTTCCCGTTTACTGGGAAATGCGGTGAATGAATTTTCCAAGCTACCCGGCATAGGTCGGAAAAGCGCTCTGCGCCTGGTTCTTCACCTGCTCCGGCAAGACACAGAACAGGTACATGCGTTTGGCAACAGCCTCATCCAACTGCGCGACGAAATAAAACACTGCAAAGTTTGTCATAACATTTCCGATACCGAACGGTGTCAGATATGCAGCAATCCGTCGCGCAATGAAAGCGTAATTTGTGTGGTGGAAAACATCCGCGATGTAATGTCGATCGAAAACACCCAGCAGTTTAACGGTTTGTACCATGTTTTGGGAGGAATTATTTCGCCAATGGACGGGATTGGCCCTTCTGATCTGGAAATAGAATCGCTGATCAAACGTGTTGCTGCCGGCGAAGTGATCGAGGTTATCCTGGCACTTTCAACCACTATGGAAGGAGATACCACCAATTTTTACATTTACAGAAAGTTAAAGGATTATGAAGTACGCATTTCAACCCTGGCGCGCGGTGTTTCCATTGGCGACGAACTGGAATATACCGATGAGATTACCCTGGGGCGTTCGCTGGTGAACCGTGTCCCTTACGAAAATTAGCTACGAAAATAGAGACTGTTTTGATTTTGTTTTTTAGAGATATTTTGATGTATTTTTTGCTCATACAAGGCAAAATTGACACGAATAGCCTAAGTTATTTAAGGAAAATTTGCAGCGGTTTGAGTGAAAAGGACGCAAAATAGAATAAAAAGATAAATTCCAAACAGTCTCTAAGTTATCCATCACATTTTACCCGTTCTTCCGTTATCCAAAAGGAATGCCTACATTTGAACATCTTTGACTGAACTATTTATGGATTTATCGGTCGTTATCGTCAACTACAATGTCAAACACTTTCTCGAACAGTGCCTTCATGCTGTGTTTCGGGCTGCAAAAAATATAAGCGCCGAAGTATTTGTTGTCGATAATAATTCGGTTGATGGATCACCGGAGTTTATTCGCGAAAAATTCCCGCAGGTTCAGCTCATTGAAAACAAAAGTAACCTGGGTTTTTCGAAGGCCAACAACCAGGCCATCCGGCAGGCAAACGGCAAATATATTTTATTATTGAACCCCGATACGGTAGTAGAGGAAAATACATTTGAAAAAACCATAGCCTTTATGACCCAGCACCCCGAAGCAGGTGGTTTGGGTGTAAAAATGATTGATGGGAAAGGGAATTTCCTGCCCGAGTCGAAACGCGGCTTGCCCACTCCCTGGGTGGCATTTTACAAAATGTTTGGTTTGGCAAAGGTGTTTCCCAAATCACGTAAATTCGGGAAGTACCATCTCTCCTACCTCAGCGAAAACGAAATTCACGAAGTGGATGTGCTCGCAGGAGCTTTTATGTTAATGCGCAAAGAAACACTTGACAAAGTAGGCCTGCTCGACGAAACCTTTTTTATGTATGGCGAAGACATCGATCTTTCATACCGGATTCAGCAAGGCGGCTATAAAAATTACTATTTCCCCGAAACAACCATTATTCATTACAAAGGTGAAAGCACCAAAAAAGGATCACTTAATTATGTAAAGGTATTTTACAATGCGATGGTTATTTTTGCCCGAAAACATTTCCCCGGAAATAGGGCGGGTATTTTTGCCATACTTATTCACCTGGCCATTTATTTCCGGGCTTTGCTGTCCATCGTAAAACGGGTTGTTTCCCGCCTCTTTTTTCCTTTGCTCGACGCGTTAACTATTTTCCTCGGCTTCCTGCTCATCACCCCTTTGTGGGAAGAACTTCAGTTTCATCATATCGACTATTATCCCCCATTTTTTCTGCAGGTGATTGTGCCGGTTTACATCCTTTTCTTTTTGTTTGGAATCGGGTTTTCGGGGGCATACAAAAAGCCGGTCAGTATTTATAAACTAAACAGAGGAATACTTTGGGGATTGATTGCGATTTTGCTGGTGTATTCGCTGGTAGATGAAGAATACCGTTTTTCGAGGGCACTTATCTTATTGGGAGCAATTTGGGCAACGGCTTCACTTTCGGTATTACGCTTGTTTTTTCACTGGTTGAAACCCGGTGCATTCAGGCTGAATATTCAGCGTAACCGGAAAATGGCGATTGTTGGCCATCAGGATGAAGCTGAACGCGTACGGCAAATACTGGAAGAAACCCGGCTTAACGGGCAGTTGGCAGGTTTTATTGCACTCAACGAGAACGACAGAGGAAACCAATACATCGGAAATATAAGCCAGTTAAAAGAGATTATCCGTATTAACCGGATCGACGAGCTTATTTTTTGCGCCGGAAATATTTCTTCGGCCGAAATCATTCGTGCCATGCTCGACCTTACCGAACTGGATGTAGATTACAAAATTGCACCTCCCGAAAGCATCAGCATTATCGGAAGTAACTCCATTCACACGGCCGGAGACTTATATGTGGTAAATGTAAATGCCATTTCCAAACCGCTGAATAAAAAGAAAAAACGAATGTTCGACCTGGAGGCTGCCTTTTTTCTGTTATTGTCCAGCCCCTTTCTGCTTTGGTTTATGAAGAACAAAACCCGCTTCTTTTCCAATATTTATAGTGTTATTGCGGGGAAAAAAACGTGGATTGCGTATATTCCCGAGGAAGGAACGTTTGAACACCTTCCTACGCTAAAAGAAGGAATACTAAACCCGGGCGACCTGTTTCCGGAGCTACGGTCCGATTCAGAAAAACTCACCCGGCTGAACATGTTGTATGCTAAAGACTACCGTTTAATAACGGATGCTGAAATTCTGTATAAATCCTGGAAAAAACTCGACCGCTGATGAATGCACAACTTACTTTTGGGAAAATTAGTCTCCGCCCGCTTGAGCCTGAAGACATCGACTTGTTGTACAAATGGGAGAACAACATCGAAATTTGGCAGGTTAGCAACACAAAAACGCCATTTTCGAAACATATTCTGGCGCAGTATATTGCCGAGTCGGCCAAAGATATTTACGCTACCCACCAGTTGCGGCTGATTATCCAGGATGAAAAAGAGCAGGCCGTTGGTGCCGTTGATTTATTTGATTTTGAACCGTATCATTTGCGTGCGGGAGTAGGAATCCTGATCCACAAAAACGAAGACCGTGGTAAAGGTTACGCTGGTGATGCCTTGCTGGCACTTTCAGTTTATGCACTCGAAACACTGGGTTTAAAACAACTTTACGCCAATATTGCCGCTGATAATATTACCAGTATCCACCTGTTTGAAAAGGCCGGATTTCAAAAAGCGGGAGTAAAAAAAGCCTGGCTTAAAACACGAAATGGCTGGAAAGACGAAGAACTGTATCAGAAAATATTAACTTAGTATCATGAAACGAACATGAAATTTTTCATTTAAAAATTACAAAAACAAGAATGAATAAATTTTATGAGAGAGCGACGGATGGAGCGGTTCCATCTGTCAAATTTGAATTTTTAAATTATCCGAAAATTAAAAT
>JBKEDN010000062.1:0-34415 GCA_047975435.1 Draconibacterium sp.
CAATGAAATTATGGCTGAAAATTGAACGAAAAGGAAAATGATGATTGAAAATGGATGGCAACTTCATTAACAGAAGAATAGACATGCTTCATAAAACTAATTTTTAGAGGTTACCTTAACACTTTAAAACCAGCCAAAAATGAAAAATTTTATTCAGTATAAACTTGTTAAATTCTCGCTTATTGCCATTCTGCTAGCAACACTGGGCAGTTGTGGTGATATGCTCGACAACCCTTTCAAAGACAAAGAAACCGGAGAAGACATCAATATTTTGATTGTTGACTTTAACTTTTTTACCACCCGAATGTCTTTTAAGTTTGTTGATGTTACTACCAACGAACTGATTACCAAAGAAGCAACCTTAACTTTTTCGGGAACCAATGCCAACGATATTGTAACCTTTGCGGGAGAAAAAGAAGCTCAACATCTTACCTCGCAGGGCCAACTTGAACTAACTGTCGATCCGAAAGTGGAATTCTCGGCTGCTTCTCCGCTTAGTTTCACGGCACACGTTTCTGTTGAAGGTTACGAAGATTTCACCCAAAATATCCAGATCAACAGCGAAGGCAAAAAAACATTCGAGCTATTGCTCTCACCTGTATCGGGCGGAGATGAAGATGTTTTGAATGGTGAAGACGACGATGACTCTATCATTTTTGCCATGCTTGTTAACAAATCGGCAGGCGCTGAAACGGTAAAGCCTTATACCGTCAGTTATTCGATAAAAAAGGAGGACGTGATAAAATTTACGGATGTTAACGGTGAGAAATTATTTAATTCGGAAGGTGAGTTGTCGGCTGCTTATCAGCAAAATCCCACTAATTTCTATCAACTTACGGTAGATATAAAAACCGGTTTCCCGGGTACTGCCGAAAATGTTTGGGACAACGGAACAGCCCGTTTAGCGTTGTTTCAGAAACTAGAGACAGGAAATGTTGTTTCGTTGCTTATTGGTGGACGTACCGTAAAAAACCTGAACGGAGGAGTGATCACACAAAGTTGTTCCTACTCTAAAACTCCGGATCCGGATATTTTTGGTTTTGCACAATTTCAAAACAACGCCTGGGGCATTTCGCCGGAAGCTGTAAACTATACATCGCTAAACATTTCCTACATTTTGGCGCAGGCTTCTACAGGTGCCCTTTGCAGTTCGGGTGCAAGCATAAAATTTGCGTCTAATTCAAAATCCAGTTTTTCGATTGATGCGGATATTTACGATACCGAAGGAAAGCTACTTGTAACAACCAATTTCAAAGGTGATTTCCCGGAAACTTTTGTTTTGGAAAATATTCCGGATGTAGCAGCAACACTGGTATTTCGGAATAATAATCCGGCTTTTAAAGCAATTGCCCCACTGGAAGTCTCCAGCCTTTGCAGCGGCACCTACGAAGCAGATGTTGATGCGGCTGAAGGTTATGTAGAATATGAGGTGATTTTAAAAGCGATTTGCCCGGATGACCTTGCCGTAGCAGTAGCTCCGACCTACAGCGGCGAAATGCGCATTAAAAACAGCGACGATCCCTGGCAGGGAATTGATATGAAAGGCGGAGTTGCCAACGTACTCGCAAAACCCGATCAGGATTATGAATACCGTATTCTCTGGAAAGATGCCTGGGAAAGCTCTTCGTTTTCCACAGAATTTGATGCCAATGGCAATTACATCAACAATACCGATTCAAGTATTTCGTCTGAATTACTGGAAGATGGCCGGGTGCGAATAAAGATTATCCACGAGTTTGAGCAAAACATATGCGACGACCTGGGTTGGTAAACCGGTTAAATACCCGTTTGGAGTATTTTATCCGATGTTAAAATCCATTTCGTAAAAATCATTAACGGCGGTAACCATCATGCCGGCAGTTCGCGCTGCCTGCATGCCTGGTTCGCCATCTTCAAACACCTGGCAAAATTCGGAGGCCACCCCCATTTGTTCTGCACACTTCAGAAAGGTTTCGGGGTGTGGTTTCGAATGCGTAACATCGTCTGCCGACACCATAATATCCACATACTGATTGATTCCGATAATTTCCAGGGTTTTCTCAGCCAGCCGGCGATAACCTCCCGTACCAATTGCGATCGGCAATTTACCATGGTATTTTTTCAACAAAGCAACCACCGGTTCAACCGGTTTCATTTTTATCATCAGGGTTTCATATTCTGCTTCCTTTTCATGCGCTACCTTCTCAGCATCCATCGAGGTTCCGAAAAGTTCGTTGTAACGTACCACTGTTTCTACTGCCGGAACGCCTGCCAGCGACATAAACAGGTCTGATTTTAAATCGATTCCGTACTCTTTCAGTTTATTTCGGTAGGCCAGATAGTGTATCGGCATATTGTCAGCTAATGTTCCGTCTAAATCAAAAATAAGCGCTTTTGCTTTGGGATTAATTTCCAGTTTCTTTTCCATTTTACATTGTTTGAAGACCACGAAATTAAACTTTTCGTTTACGGCATACGATAGTATTTTTTCATTTAAGAAAAATTTTAAACTTTGTTTCTCTTAAGTTAACATTTAATGAACGAAGTATTTTTATACACATTCCCACAGTGGATCGTATTTGCAGCCCTGTTTGTAATTATTTACGGATGGGTGGAAGGCAAGAAAGTTTTCAGGTTAACGGGTGAAGGATTTTTAATTCTGCTCGGCATTTTTGCACTGGTAGTATTGCTGGGCGATTACCTGGCAGCCGCACACTATCTGAGTCCGGAAGAAGTTGCCAGCGAAGAGCTGGACGGAATCATTACCAACGAAATCCCGATCGAAGCCCGCTTGCTCCCTGCTTACTGGAGTTTTCTGGCTGCGGGAATACTTGCTATTCCAACAACAATACTCGAATGGAAAAACAAAAAAGTCGCCCGCACCCTGGTTGTTGTTACCGGACTGCTTGCACTGCTTGGCTTTTTTATTGTAGTTGGGGCGCTACGTTCAGTTTAGGCCTATACAACACTAATGTCATGTCAACCATGTAACCTCGTTTCGTCATTCCGAAACAAGTTCGGAATGACGTACCAGCCATTTAATACTTGATATGACACTAAGAGCCGGTTGGCAGAAAGTTTCATTTGCGGGTTACCACCGGAAAATCTTCCTGTACCAGGCCGTCAACTAATTTTACAATGCGTGTTCCGTATTGTGCATTTTCTTCGGAGTGTGTTACCTGAATGATGGTCATTCCCTCTTCATTGAGTTTTTTCAAAAGCTTCATAATCATTTCACCCTGTTCTGAGTGCAGGTTACCGGTTGGCTCGTCGGCCAGCAATAATTTCGGGCTTCCGATAATGGCACGTGCAATGGCTACCAACTGTTGTTGCCCGCCCGAAAGCTGGCTTGGAAACAGGTCTTTCTTAGCCACAATATTAAAGCGGTCGAGCAAATCGGCTACTAGCGCTTTCCGCTCCCTGCCTTTTACCCCGCGGTAAACCAGCGGTGTTTCAATGTTTTCATACACATTTAGTTCATCAATCAGGTGAAAAGCCTGAAAAATAAAACCAATGTGGCTGCGGTGATATTGTACCTTTTGTTTCTCCTTTATTTGGTATGCTGGCTCATCCAGAAAATAATACTCGCCGGCACTGGCTTCATCCAGCAAACCAATAATGTTGAGCAAAGTTGATTTACCGGCGCCGCTGGGCCCCATTACGGAGACAAACTCGCCTTGTTTTACCTCCAGGTTAACGCCTTTCAGTATAAATGTCCGCTGAAAACGTGAATCGTAGTATTTGTCGATGTTTTTTAGTTGTATCATAAAAATAGCCATTAAAGCCCCTCTAATCTCCCCAAAGGGGAGACTTTAAGAGCCGTTTCATTATTTAGTATTTTATGTATCATTCATTCTGTCTTCTTTTCCTCCGCTTCGGGGGAGTTAGAGAGGGCTTCTACTCATACCGCAACGCCTCCACAGGGTTACGTGTAGCAGCCCTCCAGCTCTGCCAGCTAACGGTCAACAATGCAATTCCCAAAGCCAAAACTCCGGCCAGGGCAAAAATCCACCAGCTTAAAGTGGTTTTGTAGGCAAAATTTTCGAGCCATTTGTGCATAGCGTACCAGGCTATCGGGGTAGCAAGCAGAAAAGCAATTACTACCCACTTAATAAAATCTTTGTTCAAAAGTGTTATTACTTCCGCGGTTCTGGCCCCGTTTACTTTCCGAACGCCAATTTCCTTTATTCTGCGCCGTGTATCGTAAAGCGAAATGGCAAATAAGCCAATCGACGAAATCAGATACGCAATAATGGTAAAAAGTATGTAGATCTCACTCAGCCTTTTTTCCTTTTGGTACATGGCAGCAATGTCGTCGGTTAGAAAAGTGTATTCGAATGTTTCGCCCGGATTCATTTCAGTAAATAACTTTTGTACAAACTCAATTCCCTGTTGCACAGCCCCTTCCTCAAGCTGAATCATAAAATTGGCTTCAATGTCTTCGAAATACATCATAGCCAGGGGACGCGGCTTTACCGACAAGTGTTCGGAATTAAAATCTTTTACCACGCCAATTATTTCAAATCCGCCACCGTCTTTATCTGTACGGGACCAATATTTATTTAAGATTCGTGCCGTAGAAATATCTTCAATTCCCCAGTACTTTTTTGCAGCCTCGTTAATTACAATTTTAGTTTCACGATCCTTGTCTTTGCCTTTTTCAAAAAAGCGGCCCTCCAGCAATTTTAAATTTAACGTTTTTGCATAATCAGGAGTTACTGCCAAAAAATTGGCTGAGGCATAATCCCTGTCATCTCCCAGTAGTTTCCAGGGCATTGAATATGGATTTATTGGCGGGGCGCCTTGCGTAAATGATTTTACAAAACTGGCTGAAGACAATTCGTTCTTTACATATTCGTAATTCTGTAGTGCCTTTTCGCGCTGTGTTACCCGGTTTTCATCGTTACCAAAAATAGGCGACTCGTGAAAAAGCTTTGTAGAAATAATGTTCTCAGCCCGAAATCCGAGATCTTTATTCAGCATTAAATGAAGTTGCTTTACCACTACAATGGAAGCCATCAACAAAATCAACGAAAGCGAAAACTGAACTGTTGCCACTACATTTCTACCTGCCAGTTTTGTCCCGGATAAGATTTGATTTTTCAGGCTCCTGACCACCGATATTCTCATATACACCACCGAAGGATAAATCATGGCTGCAAAAACAAGCACCAACAGTACTGCAAGATTTAGTAAAAATATATGGATCGCTCCCGGGTTCAGCTCTACTCCTACTATCCGGTTAAAATAAGGCAATACAAAAATAAATGCACCTGAAATCAGCACTGCCGACAAAAGTATAAGCAATCCCATTTCGGTTAATTTTTGATAAAACACATGCTTTCGGCCTGCGCCGGAAATTTTACTGATCCCAATGTTTTTAACAGATGAATTAATACTGATTATCTGCAAATTAGAAAAGTTTAGTAGCGTGATTACGAAAATAACTGCTACGATTGCAAATAAAATATAAATGTTTTGGGGGTTGCCATGTTTCGTGAAAAGTCCGTGAAATGAAGATCCCGAATCATCGTTATAAATTTTATCAAAGGCCATCACATCCATACGGCTGTTTTTAAATTGTGGATGCTTATGTCCCAGGTCCCTTATTTCCTCAACAAAATCAGTTTTATTAAACCCGCCGTTCACCAAAATAAAATTGACTCCCGAGCGGCTAAACTGTGCAGAATGATCGGGCAAAATAAAATCGAAAGTTACAGAACTATTGGAAGGCGGGGTTTCTGCAATTCCTTTTACGGTATAGTTTCGTTGCACCCTACCCGTTAGCCTGACTACCTTTCCCATTGGGTTTTCGTCACCAAAAAAGCGTTTTGCAAAGCTTTCGGAAAACACGGCCGCATCCGGTTCTTTCAATACAGTACTTCTATCTCCTGCCTTTAGTTTGAAATCAAAAATATCGAAGAAAGTACTGTCGGCTACAATTCCTTCGGGAGAAATCGATTTTTCGCCGTATTTAAATACCAACTCTCCTTTCGGAAACTTTTTGACACTTGTCAGGTTCTCAACTCCAGGATAGTCTTTGTAATTAAAACCAAAAAACAAACTGGCATCAATCGCCTCCAGCTGAGATTCTGCCGACTGCTGAATCGTTAAAAGATAAATATCTTTCTCCCGCTTGTGAAAATCATCCATCGACAATTCGTTGTTGATGTACGTATAAAGCAACGATATACAAAGCGAGCTTAACAACACTGTTACCAAACTACCCACAAAAACCAGGCGGTTTGAATTAAAGTTTCTTAGTGCGAATTTTAAATAGTGTATAATCATTATTTCGGGTTTTATTTATTCATATTTTAATGCTTCTACAGGATTTCGGATAGCCACCTGCCAACTTTCCTGCTCAATTGTCTGAACTTTGTTTTACCTGATTTCATGAAGGCTTTGATTTTTTGTTCATTACCCGCTTAAATTGCAGACTTTTATTTCCAAAATTGATAAGCAGCCCAAACCCCCCGTTAAATCAGATAACGGGTACTTTTCATTGGTATAGTGTTTACTTTCCATCCTCTTTCTATTTTTAAACCAAAGTTTTCAACTAATCATTACAATCATAGTTCAAGACTTTATTCATACCGCAAGCTTTCTACAGGATTTTTAGTTGCCGCTTTCCACGATTGAAATGAAACGGTTAACAAAGCAATTCCTAAAGCCAGTAATCCTGCCAGGGCAAAAATCCACCAGCTTAGGGTGGTTTTGTAGGCAAAGTTTTCGAGCCACTTGTGCATGGCATAATACGCAATGGGCGTGGCAATTACAAAGGCAATGGCTACCCATTTCACAAAATCTTTATTCAGCATGGTAAGTATCTCGGTTACTTTGGCTCCGTTCACTTTTCGGATGCCGATTTCCTTGATTCTGTCTTGGGCTGCAAACATCGACATTGCTAAAATACCCATACAACTAATTACAATGGCACAAACGGCAAACAGCGTAAATGCCTTTCTGAATTTCACTTCTTCCTGGTATAAATGCTCCACCGCCTGGTCGAAAAATGAGACAGATACAGGAAAAGAGGGTGATAATTCTGCAGTCATCGATTGTATATTTTCAAAGGTATTTCTAAGTGCTTTAAAATTCTCAGTTTTCAATTTTACCATTGCAATAGAGGCGTAATTATCATTCCTGATCACAAGAGGCGCAATTGGTTCGTTTACCTGCCTGAAATGAAAATCTTTTACAACACCAACAATTTTATATTCCGGCCCCCGGTATCTGGGCATCACTGCACCAATGGGATCGGTGATTCCATATTCCCTGCAAAACTGTTCGTTTACAATTACTTTGTGTTTATCGGTTTCCAAATCACCGGAATAAAACTGTCCCTTTAAAAGTTGCAATCCCATGATATCGAAAAAACCGGCGTCGGCGCTAAATGTCCTGAATTCAACATGCTTTTCTTCTCCATTCTGCTGAAGGTCGAGTCCCCAACCCGAATTCATTTTTCCCGGATAATATTGCGTGAATATCACTTCTTCAACGTTTGCCTGCGCCAGTAATTCGTCTTTCAAAACATCCTTTTTTCCTGATAATTGATCGGTAAATTCAATACCGATAATATTTTCCTGATTCATTCCAAGATTGCTGCTACCGAATTCAACCTGCTTTTGTATCAAAATGGTAAAAAGAATAAGGATGATGGCAACAACAAATTGAGCAGAAACCAACGTCCCTTTTCCAAAGGTTTTGGTGGGTGTGAAAATAATTTTCTTTTTAAGGTTAATCAGGGTTTCGGATGAAGCGATACGAAGTGCAGGAAAAATACCGCACAACAAACTAAGTATAAAAATCATCCCCAAAGAAATGCTCAGGGAAGTACCGGAATAAACGATACGTGGGTTAAATGTTATTGCTGTTTCGTGGGCAAGTACTGGAATGATAATATAGGTAATTAAACAAGCAAAAACAAAAGCTAACATAAACAAAAGATACGTTTCGAAGAGTATTTTTAACATGACCTCGATACGTTTTGCCCCGATAACTTTTAAAATTCCGGTTTGTTTTATTTGGTCTCTCCACTGCGCGGCAGAAATATTGATAAAGTTGACAAGCGCTACTATTAGTATTAGCAGTGCCACAACAGAAAGTGTAACTACCTGTAGTTTGTTTCCACTTTTTATGAAACTAAGATTGCCATGGTCGGTGAAATAAATATTGTGTAAAGGGATTAATTTCAAATCCGTCACTTCCTTTTTATCTTCTTCCGGATATAATTTAATAATCTCACTTTCCACTGAAGACGGGATTACTTCATCGTCTAATAAAAGAAAGGTTTGGTAGTTATTCCAGCCCCAGTTAGTGAAATCTTCAGCATTGTTCGTCTGTACCCGTTTCATCGTTTCAATGTTGGTAATTGAACTGAACGAAAAAAGGGTATTCGAAGGTTGTACGTTTAATACCGCGGTTACGGTAAGCAAATGTTTATTATTGAGTTTAAGCGTTTTTCCTACAGCCGGCTGGTCGCCAAACAAACGTGTTGCCAGTTGTTTTGAAATTACCACCGACATTGGATTTTGGAGTGCTGTTTTTAGATCGCCTTCTGCACCTGAATAATCAAACAGTTCAAAAAAATCTTCATCCGAAAAGATTAAATCAGACTCAACAGGATCTTCATCTTCAAACTGATAAACAGGAGGATTCGACTTATCCCTCATCCGAATGGATTTTTTAATTCCGGCAATATTGGCATCAGCCGTAGGTTTTAAAACCGCCGGAGTAAACACCCAACCTTCTCCCGGTTGAACCAGATAAATATTCTGATGATTTTTATGAAATTTATCGGTTGTGAATTCACTATATGAATAAGCCGCTAAAATGATCACCAAAGCCAAACTTATAGAAAGACCAAGAAGGTTAATACTCGTTATTACCGGCTTTCGGATCAGGTTCCGAAGTATAAGTTTTATTACGTTTTTCATTAATCCAGTATTATTCTATTCATATCGAAGTGCCTCAACAGGATTCCGTGTAGCTGCCCGCCAGCTTTGCCAGCTAAAAAACTACCCCTAAATCCCCCAAGGGGGACTTTTGAGCCGCAGCTTTATTGTTGATTCTATTTCTTTAACGACACTTTTTATATCATTTTCTATTTCTTCATTCTTAAACCGGATGACTTGTATATCAAATCGCTCCATTTCGGCTGTTCTTCCTTCATCATATTCTTTTTGTGCTTTATGAATCATTCCGTCAAGTTCAATAACTAATCTCACTGCATGACAATAAAAATCAGCAATGAAAATATCTATCGGATGTTGTCTTCTAAACCTTAGATTCAATACTTGTTTATTCTTTAATCTTTCCCATAAAATTTTTTCCGCATCGGTCATATTTTTTCGTAATGCTTTTGCCTTTTCAAAAATGTCCGGTTTTGCTCCGAAATACATCGTTTTATCCAATTCTTCCATAACTACTATAGTTAAGTTTTTGTCTGGTTCTCCCCCTCCCGGGGGAGTCAGAGGGGTGACAAAAACGGGTTACTCATACCGCAGTGCCTCCACCGGGTTCCGGGTAGCAGCCCGCCAGCTTTGCCAGCTAACCGTTAGCAAAGCAATACCCAAAGCCAGTAGCCCGGCCAGGGCAAAAATCCACCAGCTTAGGGTGGTTTTGTAGGCAAAGTTTTCGAGCCACTTGTGCATGGCATAATACGCAATGGGCGTGGCAATTACAAAGGCGATGGCTACCCATTTCACAAAGTCGCGGTTAAGCATGGCCAGAATTTCAGAAACTTTGGCGCCGTTTACTTTTCGCACCCCTATTTCTTTGGTACGGTTTAAACTTGTAAGATAAATCTGCCCCAGTATTCCCATTCCCGTTAGCACAATGGCAATCAGCGAGAAGAAAAAAATTGATTTCACCAGCTTTTCCTCTTTCCGGTACATAGACTGAAACTGATCGTTGTAAAAAGTAAATTCCATTGGTTCGCCGGGAAGGATTTCCTTCCACACTTTGCGTATTTCTTCTATTTGCGCACCAACATTTCCGGGTGTTAAACGCAACGAAAGTGTGTTGAATTTATGCGACGGATCGTAGATCAATGCCACGGGAGCAATACCGGCATGTAATGACTGCACGTTAAAATCCTTTACCATTCCCACCACCTGATAACCATCGCCGTTGTTGTATTCTTTATCTTCAATGTTGTCCCATCCGTATTGTTTTAGCGCCTGTTCGTTCATTATACAAGATTTGTTTTTATCGCCCGGCAAAAAATCACGGCCATCGAGCAAATGAATTCCCATTGTTTTCAGATAATCATCTGAAACATGGATGCATTGCACCATAAAATGGTGGTCGCCGAGTCCGCTGCCCATATAAAGCTTAATCCAGCCGGGGTAGCCATCGCTCAAAGTTGAACCGCTTACAAACGGTAATTTAGCGGTTTCGCTTTTTATTAAATCGGGTCTCGAAAAGAGGTAAGGCAGTTCGAGCCTGACAAGGTGTTCTTCTTCAAATCCCAAATCGTGGTATTTTACGTATTCGAGCTGTTTAAAAATAAACATAACCACAGCAATCAGTGCTATAGAAACAGTTAACTGAAATGTTAGCATGGCCTGCTTTACAAATTGTTTTCCGGTTTTTCGCTTTCCGCCACTTAAAAAGTCGGTAATGTTAAAACGCGACAACACATAAATGGGGGCAAGGCTGTTGAGCAGAATAATCCCGAAAATGGTTCCTGCCAAAATGGGAAGAAGCTGGGAGAAATTAACGGATGAAATCAGGATATCGCGCCCAAAAAGTATTTCGGAATATGGCAACAAAAGCCTCGAAAACACTACCGACAGGAATACGGAGATCACGATTCCCAGAGAAACTTCAATCAGCGAATCCAATACCAGTTGGGCTTTCCCTGCTCCGTTGGTTTTGTTTATCCCAATCTCCTTCATTTTTGCATATTGCATCGAAATGGAATAGTTCAGGTAATTTATGCTCGACAAAAGAATAATAAGCACTGCAACAGAAAGAAAAACTGCCAGCATCTTCGAATTTCCTTTTTCGTGGCTGCCTTTCACCCGTGTTGAAAGATAAATATCGGCCACATTTTGAAGCGCAAGGCTATCGGTATTTGAATTAAACCCGTTAATGGAAGCATTTAATTTTTGCGCAAACAATGCAGGCTCGACACTATTTTTCAGTAAAATAAAATGCTCGGTTGGATAAATACAGATACCGTTGTTACACTCCCTGGTAAACCGGTAATTCTCGTTTTCGGCATTTAAAAGCAATTCAGCCTTAAAGCTTGAATTCTCTGGCAAATCTTTAATAACAGCTGTAACCGTTGCAGAAAAGAACTCTTGTTCGATGGTGCGTCCCAGCGGATTTTTATCGCCATACAGGCGTTTGGCTACCGATTCGGTGAGCACAGCCGAGTTAATATCGCGAAAAGGTTTGTCTGAAAGACTGGCAATTATTTCGGCAGAAAAAATGCCGAAGAAATCGTTGGTTGTACAAATGGAATAATTGATGCGTGTATAATCACTGCTCTCAGCATCTTTTATGATAAACTGAAAGTTTGACGAATATTCCATCGGACAGGCATCGCTAATTTCGGGATACTGTTTTTTGAAAACCGGGTATAGCTCAAAATCCAGGGTGCCTCTCTCCTGTTTAGCGTCGTAAACCCGGTAAATATTCCTGTAACCGGGGAAATGGGTATCCACATTGTGTTCTGCATTTACATACAATCCGATAAGGATAAAAGCCGTAAACCCAATAGCAAATCCACCAATAATTAAAGCAGAATACAACTTGTTTTTTAACAGGTTCCGAATTGCAAGTTTTATTTTAAATCGAATCATAATGGCACAGTTTCTAATTTCTGAATACTATCCAAACATAATGCCTTCATACCACTCCACACATTATCAAATACTTATAAATCGGCAACTCCTTCTCACTGTCAATTTTTTTGACAAAGCATGTAAAATTATTTGGCACTAAGTTTTTGATCATCCACATCAGTGAAAACTTCAAAGCTGAAAATAAATGTTGTTGTTAAATATTTCAATATCTAAAAAATAGAATCAAACGGTCTATTCATTTTATTGTTACAATGCAATCACGGTGAATCTTTTTTCACGTTGGGAGACTGTGAGTTGTTATTCGTATTTTATGGCCAAAACCGGGTTGCTGTTGGCTGCGCGCCATGTTTTATAGCTGATTGTAACAATAGCAATTGCAAAAGTCAACAAAAACGAACCGGCAAAAATCCACCAGGTCAGCGGTGTTTTATAGGCATATCCTTTTAACCATAAACTACATAAATACCATGCGGCAGGCACCGCAAATACCCCGGCCACCAAAATAATTTTTGCAAAATAAGCCAGAAACATCAGCAGCACATCTACCGAAGTTGCCCCCATCGACTTGCGAATACCAATTTCTTTGATCCGTTGTTGAATTGATTTTACTGAAAGCCCGTACAACCCCAATGCGGCAATTATTACAGAAAGAAGTGAAAACCACCAAAATACGTTCCCTAACTTTTCTTCGCTTTTATATTGCGCATAGTACAAATCGTCGATATGATTAATGGTTGGACGGCTATTGGGATCCAGCAATTCTTCTGACACCGAAGTTATATAATCACGGGTTTCGGTATAAGTGCCGGGCGCATATTTCACCATTATCCGGTACGACCTGAACCAATAGTAATACACAGTAGGTTTAATACTGGTTTTTAATGAATTTCCGTGAAAATCTTTCACTACGCCAATAATTTCAATTTTTCGGTTCCCTCTCTTCCCCACCGTTCCAACCGGATTATCGAGTTTAAAAGCTTTTGCCGCAGTTTCGTTAATAATTACACGCTCGGGGCCTTGTGTTTTGAACTCTTCAAAACCGGGGAAAAAATTTCGGCCCTGAACAATTGGCACATCCAGAAAATCGAAATATTCAGGATGAATATCCACATCGATTGTCTGAACTTCGCGGCCATCAAATTCAAACATATCCTGCCTCCAGTACGATGTTCCGTATTGAGGCCCCGGCGGGGTCCCATACGACACTTTAAGAATGGTTGGGCATTGCAGCAAACGTTCTTTAAATGCCAGAAACTGCGCCCTGTGCTTTTCGTATTTAAAATTCATAACCAAAGCATTGTGCATGTCAACACCTGTATTACTGTTCATTAAAAACGAAACTTGCTTGTTCACCAACAAAGTAATGGTAAGCACAATAATTGCAATTACATATTGAATACCCAGGAAGACCTTGTTTAGCAATTTTCCTTTCTCTGAACTTTGCATGCCCAGTTTTTTCAACATCAGAACAGGTGAAAACGAAGAAATAGTTAGTGCCGGAGCCACTCCTGCAAGCACAACAATAAGGGCAAAACTACTGCCTGTTACCAATAAATTACTGGTGTGGAACAACTCCGAAAACCGGAGGTTTACATAAATCAGGTTGTTATAATAGGGCAATGTAAGGTACACCAGCCCAATCGCCAGAACCAAGGAAACTACACATTTTACAATGATTTCGCCACAGATATTAAAAAAGATTATTCGACGCGACGAGCCAGCAATTTTATGAATTCCAACTTCAAGGCTTCGGCTAACGGTTTGCGTAATATTCAAATTAATAAAGTTGACCGTAGCCAGCAATATGATCAGAAAGCTGATAAAAGATAAGCCAAGCAATAATTTTTTATCGCCGTGTACTATACCATCGTCCAAAACAGATGTTTTCTCTGACAGGTAAATATCTTTAATCGGTACTAGCCGAAATTCGGACATGCAAACATCTCTGCCCTGATAATTTTTAGCTGAAATATCTTTCCAGGCCTCGCTCATTTTCTGCTGCGTTTGCTCTGCGCTAACATTTGGCCCCAACAAAATATAAGTTTGGTGGTTAAATAAGCCCCAAACATCCCAGGCAAAACGATCGGCAGCATACTTCTCCTTTAAACGATGAAATGCCCTTAATGCCTCAAACGGGAGATGAAAATTATTTACGTCTTTTATTACACCGGTAACGGTACAATTATCACCATCTATCCAAACGGTTTTCCCTATTGGGTTTTCTTTCTTAAAAAGTTTCTTTGCAGTAGATTCTATCAGTACCACAGAAGATTCTTCGACCAATGCTGTTTTGGGGTTACCGTAAACAAAATCGAACGAAAATACCGAGAAGAAAGTGCTGTCGGCAAAAAGCACCCTTTGGTTCGAGATTTCGTTATCGCTTGTATTGTTGCCCGACGGATCGTACCGGATATTCTTTTTTTCGGGGAAAGTGCGTATGCGCACAACATTGTTGATCTCGGCAAAATTGCTTCTCAGGTATGGTGCCAGTGCTAATGGCATTCCGTTTAATACCTTGGGGTTATGCAATTCGAGCATGTAAATACGGTCGGCATTTTTATGAAAACGATCGTAACTGAGTTGATTGTTCACCCATAACGAAATAAGTAAGGCAACTGTTAGCCCAATGGTTAAGCCACCAATCTGAAGGATGGCAATAAGCGGTTTTTTGTGTAGCTGTCGCCAGGCAATTTTAATAAAGTTTCTGATCATGGTTTTTGTTTTATGGTAGTTATTTGATTTGAGTTTGTATTGAAAAAAAAATGCAGAACCTTTACATAAAAATCAATCTTACGTTTTACTTAAACACTATTTTCTCTGCATTACCAAAGGTTTCATATCCCGAGGTAATTACCTGCTCGCCTTGTAGCAATCCCTCAACAACCTCGTAATACTGCGGATTTTGCCTGCCAATGCGGATATTACGCTTCACGGCAAAATCGCCGGAAGGATCCAACACAAAAATCCATTGCCCGCCGGTACTTTGAAAAAAGCTGCCCCTTGATATCATAATCGCCTGATCGGCCCTGCCAAGCTGCAGTTTCACATAATAGGTTTGTCCGGTGCGGATATTCCCGGGTTTATTGCCGTCGAATACCAGGTCAACTTTAAACTGGCCACCCGTTACTGCCGGATATACCCTGCGAATATGCAGTGCAAACTGTTCATCGTTTCGTTCTATTCTTCCTTCCAGGTTTTCACGCACACGGTCGATGTAATGCTCATCTACACTGGCGCTAATTTTAAAGTCGGTAAGTACGCTCACTTTTCCAACGGGGCTTCCGGCACCAATTCGTTGCCCTAGTTCGGCTGTAAAATCGCCCAACTGCCCCGAAACCGGCGCACGGATAACCAGGTCTTCGGCCTTTTTCCTTTTCTCGTTGTAATTAAGGCGGTTGATTTTAAGGGTTTCCTCCAACTGGTTTATTTGTGTTATCCGGGTGATCGAATCCTGTTGCTGGCTCTCAATCAAAAAATTGTATTTACTAAACTGAATTTCGTAGTTCTCTTTTGCCCTGATGTAATCTTCGCGGGTCCCCATGCCGTCGTTGTACATGGCTTCTTTTTGTTCGTATTCGCGTTTGGCCCTTTTTACATCCAGCTCCGCGGTCATGCTGTTTTGTACCTGTTGTATTTTACTTTTATGGATTTCGGCCAGTTGCCGGCTGTAGTCGTTTTGCTGGCGGGCAAATTCGGCCGTAGCATTTTGTATCTCCAGTAACAAATCGGGGTTCGACAGTTTCAGTATCGCATCGCTTTCAGTCACCATCGTGCCGTTCTCTACAAAACGTTTTTCTACCGTACCGCTTTCCAAAGCGTTAATGTATATGGCCGAAATTGGCTCAACTGTACCATTCAGGTTGATGTAATCGTTAAAAATACCATTCTCGACCGCCGAGATTGTAATCCTGTCGCGTTCAACTTTATATGTCGATAGTTTACTGCCAAATAACAACATAAGCATCAGGCCAGCCACTGCAATTCCTGCAGCACCAATCACAACATGTTTTAGGCGTATGCCTTTTTTCTTTTCTATTTTTCGATCCATTCCCATGATTCTATTCTTTTTCTGATTTTTTTAATTTTCTATTCCAACAACTTCGTAATCCTGAAAACTACCATTTCGCGAACTACAAAAATCCGGGTATCATTTTCCTACCAGTTTATCAAAATCGGTTTCCAAATCTTTTCCTGCCACAAAATCGTACAGCGTTATCATACGCATATTGTAATAGCTCGACCAGTAGTTATAAAGCGTATTCAGGTAATTTACTCGGGCGCTTTCGCGTTGGGTAATACTGTTCATAAGCTTTATAAGATCGGTTTCTCCTTTTTTAAAATATTTATCGTAAATCTCGTACGACTGCTCGGCTGCTTTATCGGATACAGCTGCCGACTCAATATTAGCCGGAAGCAGGTTAAACTGGCGTACCATAATAAGCACGGTTTGCCTAAAATTCTGGAGGTTTTGCTCGTATTCGCTGTTTGCTATTTCGTGTTCAGCCTTTCTGATTTTGTAAGTACCTTTTCGCCGACCCCAATCAACAATTGGGAGGCTGATGCCCACAACTGCCTGCGAATAGCGGTTAAACGGAGAGTTAAACATTTCGCCCACCTGTCCGTCTTCATAAGTGGAAGTTACTGGGTTGTAACCTCCATCTATTTTGCTGATGCCGTACCTGACATATAAATCGAACCAAAAACCTTTGTTACGCTTTGCCTGATCGAGAGAGGCTTGTGCATTTAACAGGTTCAGTTTGTACTGCAGCATGTCGGGATTATTCTCCAAAGCACGTTGTAATATTTCATTTTCGTCCAGCACCACCTCCGGAACATCGTAATCAAACACCAATTTTACCGGGGTATCGGGCTTTAGGTTTAGAAAGCTGTTCAGATTCATCAGCGCTTGTTCTTCGAGAATCGTTTTCTGATTCACCTCTATTTCGGCATTCTTCAGGCTAACCTCAAGGTCAAGCAAATCAACCCGTACCATCGTTCCCAGTTCGTATTTTTTTTGTCCCATTTTATAGCGGTAATCGGCATTGTCGCGCTTTTGCCGGGCTATTTCCAGATTACTCCTGGCCTGGGCCAGATTAAAGTAGTAATACACCACATTCCTATACATTTGCTCGGTGCTGTACATGTATTCTTTCTTTGCCATTTCGAACTCTAAGGGAGAAATTTTGCGCTGCCACTTGTACGAGTTATAGCCAAATATTTTCTGCCGGTACGAAATGCTGAAAGGCACAGAAGAAAACTGGTTGTAAGGATTATCACCAAAGTTATCCAAACGCGTAAGATCGTACCCCACACTAAACGAACCTCCTGTAAGTGCTATGTTTTGCGTGATGTCAAGGCCAATTGCAGTGGTTAAATCCTGGGTAGGGACATATTCGTAGGTTTTTGTGGTACTGTTGTACTGGCGGGTATTGCCCTGCTGGTAATTTACCAGGTTCGAATTAAAATTGAGCGATGGTAAAAACAAAGCCTGGTAATTTTTAAAGTCCCAATAATCGACCAGGTACATATTTTTATTGCGAAAAGCAGCAATCGATTGTTCTTCGGCCATGTTTATCGCATCGCTAATGCTCAGGCTAAGTGTATCCTGGGCAAAAACATTGTGTGCTGCACAAAGCAACATGATGAGTATGTATTTTTTAATTTTCATAATCCGGTTCTTCTTTTATCTTATTCCTCTTCGAAAAAGTTAGGATGGTGCTACGCAACTTTAATTTATTTCCGGGTACTTCAGCGGGATTACCAGGGTTGCACGCCAGCCAATAAAGTGCCGGAGGCATGGTGTTTTGGCAGCACCAACAGTATTGTTGGGGGCAAAGTCCCGTGGAGACGGTGTTATAAATTTTCTATTCATAAATTTCACATTACCTGTCGCTTATATCAATTATCATTTTTACCAAAACATTATCGCTACGCGATTTTTAAACGTGATAAATCCCGTTTCTACCATAACATCGCCGCTATGCGGTTTTTTTTCGTACCGCAAGGCTTCCATCCCGATACGCTTCGCTATCGCGGATTTCGTCACTCATACCTGAGTGCCTCAACCGGGTTGCGGGTAGCTGCACGCTCCCGAGTACTCGGGACCAGCTAACCGTTAATTTACTCATACCTCAAGCTTTCTATAGGATTTTTAATAGCCGCTTTCCACGATTGAAATGAAACGGTCACCAAAGCAATTCCCAAAGCCAGCACTCCGGCCAGCGCAAAAATCCACCAGCTCAAACCGGTTTTGTATGCGAAATTTTCAAGCCAGTTATTCATAAAGTAATATGAAATTGGAGTGGCAATTACAAAAGCTATGGCTACCCATTTTATAAAGTCTTTATTGAGCAAGGTTAGTATTTCTGAAACTTTAGCCCCGTTTACTTTGCGGATGCCGATTTCTTTGGTGCGGCGTTCAATGGCGAAAAGCGCCATTCCTAAAATACCGAGGACAGAAATTACAATGGCCAGTAACGAAAATGCTGTAGTGATGTTTTTAAGTTGTGTCTCTGCCTTGTATTTTTCATCCATCAGATCATCAAAAAACTGATAGGAGAACCCACGTTTATCGGTATGTTTTTGATACACATCACGAATGTATTTTATCGTTTCGGCTTTATTATTTGGAGCTATCCTGATATTCATCGTTTGGATGGTTTCGGGGTTATTGGTAATTACCAAAGGGGCAATGGGCTGATACAACGGGCGGAAATGAAAATCCTTAACTACTCCTACTATCACATTATTCCCGATACGTTCACCAACCGGATTTTCCAGGCCAAGCATTTTCTCTGCTGTTTCATTGATTACGATTGGAAATGAGAGGGTATAATTTTCTCCCACTTTCCGGCTCTCATTTGCCTTTTTATGTTCTTCCCAATACTGGCCGCCGTTCATTGTCAGAAATTCACCTTTAACCATTTCCAACTGGTAGGTTTTCGCAAAATCTTCGTCGGCCCAAAACAGGGAAGCATTCAAACTGTCGGTACGTCCAAGATTTGTCAGCGGAAAAGAAGTCTTCCAGCCAAAATCAACGGGAGCATAAACACTTGCCGATACACCAAGCACATTGGGATTTTTCATTAACTCCTGCTTAAATGCATGGTTTCCGTACCACAGCCCGGTTGGTACCACAACTACATTTTCATGTGTTAAGCCCAAATCTTTGCTACGTATATAATTTAGCTGTTTAATAAACACGGTGGTTGCAACCATAAAAACAACGGCAATACTAAACTGAACACTTACCAACATACGGACAAACTGTGTTTTGGAGCCGCTCAAACTCCCTCCCCTGAAAATCCCGGTTGGGTTTAACGACGACAAATAAAAAGAAGGATAAAGTCCGGCAGCCACCCCGGTCAATAAAGCAATCAGTACCAGATTCCGGACCAGCCTGAACGAAAGGCTGAAAGCAATATCTTTTCCTGTAAAATTGTTAAACCAGGGAAGTATAAACCAGATAACAAGCACAGCCACAAACATGGCGGCGACTGTATGGACAAGCGATTCGCCCATAAATTGTTTGATAATATGGAAACGCCCTGCCCCGTTTACCTTTTTTATCCCAATTTCGGTTGAACGCTCTGAAGCCCGGGCAACGGAAAGTACCGAAAAATTAAGCGAGGCCATCAGGATAATTAAAAGTGCCAGCCCCGAGAAAATCAATACATATTTGTAAGAACTTATGTTTTTGTCTAAACTGTTTGGTTCATAATCAGAATAAAGATGAATATCGGCCAGTGGTTGAAACAGCAGCTTATCGGTTTTTTTCGAATACCGGCTTAAATGGTTGCTAATCCGGTTTAGGAAAGTATCATCTATAACTGCACCTTTTCGCAATTTCACATAAACCCGGTTATAGTATTTATCTCCCCAATGATTTGAAAATCCTTCTACCTTGCTGTTTACCTCCGGTAAGATGTAGCCAATATCAATGTGCGAATTTTTAGGGATGCGTATCACCCCGGTAACCGTATAAATCCTTTTTCCATATTTATCGATAATTACCGGTTTGCCCAAAGCAGGCTCGCTGCCAAAGAGTTTTTTTGCCACCGTTTCGGAAAGAATAATACCCGATGCATTTTCAATGGCATCAAAAGCATTTCCTTCGATAAAAGGGAAGCCGTTAAAAATGGAAAAGAAATCGTTTGTAACCCACGATTCCCTTGCTTCTATTTTTTCGCCACCGTCTTCTTTTTGAAGTGGCGAGTTTTCGGAGCTGGTGTATAAAAACGTTGCAAATTCAATTTGCGGATAATCCTTTTTCAATGTAGCCGGCAACGGTCGGTACGAGCCTGAGGACTTTACAATTTCATCGCCCTGTTTCGATAAAGTCAACACACGGTAAATCCTGTCATAATCCATATGAAATTTATCGTAACTAAGTTCGTTCATAACCCACAGATAAATCAACAATCCGCCGGTAATACCAAAAGTAAAGCCCACAAAGGTTATAAGTGAATAAATTGGTTTACTTCGAAAGTTTCTCAGGCTTGATATTATTGTGAAATTCATCTGCTTAAAATTGTTTATTTTACCAATATGATTACCCGTTCATTCGTATCCGATTTCAGCGTTTTTACAAACTGCGTTAATTGAACAGCTTTTGCGTTTGTTTCATCAGCTTTTGTTTCTTCCAAATAACTTTTCAAATGTTCTGGAAAAACAAGCATTCCCATTTCTCCCTGCGGTGTTGTAAAAGACGGCCAGAAAGACAGACCACCATCAATATCATTTATAAACCTTATAGTTGGTTGGTATGACTTGGTAAGTGGGGCAAACGAACTTTGTTGTTTAGGTGTTACAACTTCATCGGAAATTGGTAAACGGAAAATATCAGTCGTTAGTTTATTGTAAACAGCGCTATAGCCATCGCGATCTCCTTCTTCGTTATAATATCGTACTTCGAGAAATAAATACTTTTCAGTCTCCAGAATCGACCTGATCATAATTTTATCCTTTAGAGCAAGACTGGTTTGATACCAATCTTCATCGGTAATTTTATGCTGCCCCAAATTGAATACATAAGTCGGAACTATTCGGTCCGGTGGAATAAGCCGAAAAACGGTGTCGTTAAAGCTCTTTTTAAATGAAAACATTCCTTTGTATTCCCAGTTTAGTATTGAAGGGACCGTTCGGATTACAGAACTTGTTATAGGGCGCTCCAACTTGTCTAACTGGGTAAATTTGCACAAAGTATCACCTTGCAGGTTAAAGGTTGCCAGCATACAACCATTCTCGGATGCATTGAGATGGGAATTTACCCCGGCATAAAAATTAGAAGATATTCCCAAAATTTGAGTGGATGACAATCCGGGTGTACCGCTGCGATAACCCTCATTACCGGAAGTGATTTTTTCACCTTTTGTGAATGCCCCATCATTAGTATTTTCCTCATCTTTGGCAAATTGAAGCACTGGGGTTTCATTCTTTAGGTCATAACTGAAAAGGCTGACTTTTTCATTTGGGTAATCTGAAAATTTGTAAAACGCCCTGCCGCCAGCAACCGATACATGGTTTCCCCATACTCCCCTATAACTTTCCTTATCAAAATACCCAAAGAGTTTCTGCCTGCTCGATTCGCGCGATGTAACATTACTGCTTGCAATTGGTTCGATGTATTCTCCCTTCTTTGAAAAGCAATGTACACCAAAGTTATTAAAGAGAATAATATTTTCTTTTGTAAAGTCAACACTCCCTCCAATTCCAGGCGAGAAATAAAGAGAATCACCGGGGACACTTAATTTTATGTACTTTATCTCTTTTGCAAACTCGCTTAAATTAAATGCTTTAACCGGAATCTTTTTTGTAAAATCAATTATTACCGGCGGATGCTCCGGATCAACACCCCGTTCTTCTTTAAACCGAAAACCTTTGGGCAGCCTGGCAATAGAATCAGCCAATTGTTTTTCGCGCTCGGCACGCAATTCGGCTTCATGTGCCAGTTGTTGTTCTTCGGTAAAGATTTGTTTGGCAAGAGATTTTTCGTCGGTTTTCAGCTTATTTCCGCCACAGGAATACATTGTCAAACCCGATACTAAAATCAAAATATAGCTGAATGTCTTCATTGTTTATTATTTCACAATCATTAGAGCATCATCATCAGCGTCAAGCTTATCCGCGAAATTTCGCAACTCGTTTTTCTTTTCAATCGGAGCACTTGAGTTTTCAAAATCGGTAGTTTTTATATGCGCTTTCAATTCACTCCCTTTAAGAGAAACCAGGATTTCTCCATTTCGTCCTACCATAAATGATTGCGGCCAGACCGGCACTCCGCCGTCGAGATCGTTTTCCAAAATCGGTGCTTCGTAATCGGTAGGCAAACCTTCAACAATGGTCAACTTATGTTTGGCTTTTGAATAAATGGCGTGATAAAGTTTCAGTGTTTTATTTCTTCTGTTATTCGGACAGTCGTAACTGTCTTTGGTGAACGTGATAAAAAGAAAGTCGCGGGTATCGGCAAAATCCTGCAAAATGATTTTGCCGCTTAAATCGAAACCGGGATCCACTCCCTCCTGCATGGTAACTTTATACTCACCAAGATGAAACACATACACCGGAAACAATTTGTTAGGAGGAATTACCTGAAAAATGGTATCGTTGAAATTCGTCCTGACAAAAAGCTTACCGTCTTTTTCGTACTGTGTTCCACGGTCGGTACCCCGCATCAGGTTTTTGGTATAATTTTCCAGCTGTTCTACTTTAGCGAAAGTTGCCAAAGTATCACCTCCGGTCCCCAATATCCCCAGCATATTCTTTCCGTGCATGTTTTTCACATAGGTATTGCGATCGGGAGAAAAAACACCCATCTGCTGGTATAAATAATCAGGACTCATACTGAACATTCCCTGATGCTTTCGTGCCGGAGGTGTTCGCGTGTCGCCATGCCTCAAATCAACTGAAACTGTCCCAAGCCCGATAATTGAATCGGTGTTTTCCGAACCAGGCCGGGTCTCAATCATAAGAGGAGCTGCCGAGCAATTATACTCCATGATGTATCGTTGCCCTGTGATGTTATTCGAGTAGGTATAAAACAAATCATCGCCACGCCCCCAAACCGATGTACCACCACCAACTAGTGTGTAATCATTCCAGAAGTGTATCCGGTCTTTTGGTAAGTCAACATTCACACCTGTTAATTCGTTTTTTACGACCGAACGAATAAATACTCCTTTTTTTGAATAGAGATGAATACCGTATAAATTGGCCACAACAAGATAATTGTCCATCAGGTAATATTTAAACTTCAAATCGTTGGGTAGCGTTGAATCCGGCAAAGTCTCAATCCTGATGTAGTTTACTTCTGCTGCTACATCTGATAATTTGAAAGGACTGATGCTGTCAAGAGATCCTTCAATATCGATTACTATTGGCGGATGCTCAGGATCAACTCCCCGTTCTTCTTTAAACCGGAAGCCTTTGGGAAGTTTGGCAATGGAATCGGCCAATTGTTTTTCGCGTTCGGCACGGAGGCCGTTTTCATGTGCCAGTTGTTCTTCTTCGGTTAAGATTTGTTTTACCAGCGATTTCTCATCGGTTTTCAGGCGGTTTTTATTGCCGCACGAGTACAACAAAACAAAAACAAATAAAAAGCGAAGAATCAATTTGATCATTTTCAAATTTGTTATGATTTACTTATTACAAGAACATTAAGGGTATCTACTTAATTCATGCTGTCTCCCAATCCTCCCCCTCCGGGGGAGTTAGAGGGGGCTAAAGGATATCCGCCATCGGTTCATTTACATTTTCAGTAAGCACCTCACCGTCGAACAGGTTAATTACGCGATGGGCAAAACCAGCATCGTGCATCGAGTGGGTAACCATAATTATGGTAGTTCCTTCGCGGTTAAGTTCTGTTAGCAGGTTCATAACTTCGAGGCCGTTTTTAGAATCGAGGTTACCCGTCGGCTCATCGGCAAGTATCAGTTTGGGGTTGGCAACCACAGCTCGTCCAATGGCCACGCGTTGCTGCTGCCCACCCGAAAGCTGTTGCGGAAAGTGCTTGGCCCGGTGCCCGATTTTCATACGTTCCAGAACTGCATTTACCAGAGCTTTCCGCTCGCCCGCTTTCATTTTCAGGTAAATAAGCGGGAGCTCCACGTTTTCGTAAACGGTTAGTTCGTCAATCAGGTTAAAGCTCTGAAACACAAAACCAATGTTTCCCTTTCGCATTTGTGTGCGTTGTCGTTCCTTAAAGCTTCCTACTTCGGTTTCGTCAAAAAAGTACTTGCCCTTACTCGGGTTATCGAGCAAGCCAATTATGTTCAGAAGAGTTGATTTACCACAACCCGACGGCCCCATAATCGCTACAAATTCACCATCTTTTACTTCGATGGATACTTCGTTCAGTGCAAATGTTTCCACTTCTTCGGTACGGAAGATTTTTGTGAGTTTTTCAGTTTTTATCATATTGTTATCAGCTAAATTATTGTTCGATAAATAATATACTTTATTTTGAACCATTGTATCATTGCATCGCATTATGTCAAAAAGAATGCCATCAATATTATCACATTGACATACTGAATATTACAACGACAAACGAATGAATATTCAGTAAAAACTGTAAAATTAATAGACAAGTAACTGTAAAACTATTTTACACCGGGAGAACACGACTACCTGCTTGAACAGCGCGTTCAAAATAAGTTCCACAACGGTAAACTTTACTCTACAGAAATCTTTAAAATTCAGGCAAACTTAAAAGCAAATTAATTTTTCAATTCTCTTGAATCGTTATCTTTGTCCGGTTTAATCCAATCGATAACGGTCAAATTTAAAGGTACTAAAACAAATGTATTAGCGGAAAGCAGCCCTATGGGCTTTTATTTATTTACCTCATTTATAATTTATTTGAGAATGAAACAAACATGAATTTTAAGATGTGAAAATTAGCTCAGGCTGATCTTCGATTCACAAACAAGTATATTAAAATTGGCTTCGGCCGAACTTCGTTTCATCGTGAGTTCCATCGAAATGAGCTTGCGAATTCTATCGAATACCAATAAAATAAAATTGAATGTCTGCAATTAGTCGCAACCAGAACGTCACCCTGAACTTGTTTCAGAGTCTTTCTTACAAATAACTGATTATTAGATGCGAAAGATGCTGAAACAAGTTCAGCATGACGTGCTAAATATTAATTATGACATAGAACGGATAATCAAAAATAAATGATAGAATGAGATAAATGCAAATGAAATAAACAATTTTAATGAGATGAAAAAGATATTTTATTTACCTGTGCTGCTGCTGCTGATGTTGGCCGCCTGTGGCCCGAAGCAACAGCAAAAAAACAACGATTCAATGCAAAACAACCCGTTACTAAGTAAGAGTGATTTACCCTATGGCGCCCCTGATTTTACCCGGCTGAAAAACGAGGATTTCAAACCGGCGATTGAAGAAGGGATGAAAGAACAAATGGCAGAAATTAAAGCAATTGCCAACAATACGGAGCCGGCGACTTTTGAGAACACCCTGGTTGCCATCGAAAAAAGCGGGCAAACCTTAAGCCGTGCCTATGGTGTTTTTGGTTTGCTGGCGGGTGCAAATACCAATCCCGACATTCAGCAAACCGAAGAAGATCTGGCGCCCAAACTAGCGGCACATAGCGATGCCATATTCCTGAACGACAAACTGTTTCAACGGGTAAAAAGCATTTACAACCAACGAGAAAGCCTCAACCTCGATGCAGAATCGCTAAAACTGGTGGAATATTATTACCAGAAATTTGAGCTTGCCGGAGCCAATTTATCAGCCGAAGACAAGGAAAAAATGAAAAAGCTGAACGAGGAAGAAGCTTCGTTGAGTACTAAATTCGGGAACATGCTGATTGCAGCCGCCAAAAAAGGCGCACTGGTAGTTGATACAAAAGAACAGCTCAATGGGCTTTCATCCGGAGAAATATCGGCTGCTGCCAAACGTGCTGAAGAAGGCAGCATGAGCGGCAAATACATGGTCACTTTACAGAATACAACCCAGCAACCCGACCTGCAATCGCTTACCAACCGCGAAACCCGCAAACAGCTTTTTGAGAACTCGTGGAACCGCGCCGAGCAGGGCGACGAAAACGATACCCGCAGCATTATTACCCGTATTGCTGAAATAAGGGCGGAGCAGGCAAAAATAATGGGCTTTAAAAATTTTGCAGAGTGGCAGTTACAGGACCAAATGGCCAAAACACCCGAAGCGGTTGAAGAACTGCTCGGGAAATTAACACCCGCCGCCACCGCCAAAGCCAAAGAAGAGGCAGCTGATATTCAGAAACTCATTAATAAACAAAACGGCGGATTTGAATTGGAAGCATGGGATTGGAATTTATATGCTGAAAAAGTAAGAAAAGAAAAATTCGACCTCGACGAAAGCCAGATTAAACCCTATTTCGAGTTGAATAACGTCATGCAGAACGGCGTTTTTTACGCTGCCAGCCAACTTTACGGGATTACTTTTAAAGAACGAAAAGACATTCCGGTTTACCAGGACGATGTGCGTGTTTGGGAAATCTTTGACAAAGACGGCTCGTCGATGGCTTTGTTTTATACCGATTACTACAAACGCGACAACAAAGCCGGTGGCGCCTGGATGGGCAACATCACCGAACAATCGAAATTATTAGGTAACAAACCGGTGATTTACAATGTGTGCAACTTTGCAAAACCGGCACCCGGAGAGCCGGCGCTGATAAGTTTCGACGATGTTACCACCATGTTCCACGAATTTGGCCATGCACTGCACGGGCTGTTTGCCAGCCAGCAATACCCAAGCCTTTCGGGAACCAATGTTTCGCGCGACTTTGTGGAGCTCCCGTCACAGTTTAACGAACACTGGGCGCTTTACCCCACTGTGTTTGCAAACTTTGCCAAACATTACAAAACCGGCGAACCGATGCCACAGGAGCTGGTGGAAAAAATTAAAAAATCAGCCACTTTTAACCAGGGTTATGCTTTTACTGAATTTTTAGCTGCCGCCCTGTTAGATATGCAATGGCATACCATTTCTGCCGGACAAAAAATAGACGATGCGGATGCTTTTGAACTGAATGCGCTGAAAAAAACCGGAATGTACCTGAAAGAAGTGCCTCCGCGTTATCGTTCGTCGTACTTCCTGCACATTTGGGGACATGGATATGCGGCTGGTTACTACGCCTACTGCTGGGCAGAGGTGTTGGATAACGATGCTTTCCAGTGGTTTCAGGAAAACGGAGGTTTGACACCTGAAAACGGACAACGTTTCCGCGACATGATTTTGTCGATCGGGAATACCCGGGACCTGGCAAAAGCTTACCACGATTTCCGAGGAAAGGATGCAGACATTAAACCGTTGCTAAGAAAACGCGGGCTGATTTAATTTTTAGCAATACCCTCACTTTTCACAAATCGACAAAATGGTCGTTTTGCTCTGAGGCTTTTACTATTCGCATACATTGGCCTTGTCCGGTGAGCCGAAAAACAAGTGAAGACGGCGTTAAAAGAGTTCGGCTGTTTGAGGAGGTACGACGAGTTTCCGGACTCTTAGCCGGCAACACGTAGTTTTTCGAGCAAAGCGGGCGCAGCCTTGACTTTTGTGTTTACTATTTGTGTCAATACAAATAGTAAAATCCGGCTGATAAGCCAAAAGTTAGCCAATACAGGAATATGTATAGGTTTAGCAGCTCGTTTCTTTAAATAACTAAAACACTTATTTGATTAAAAATTGATATTCAAAATCTTAAACCAATCCGGCATTTGTAATCAATCAAAATGGTTTAGTAATACCCTCACTTTGAGTGAAGGTATTACTAATTCTAAACTTCTTACTTCACTGTAAAAAAAATAGACTTACAGTGTAAATTTTTTTGACACTCTTTTGAAAATCAAACGAATGTAAAATCCACCGGCAAATTCTAATCAAATGATTTACAATAGCTTAAAATACATATTCTATTTTTGTGTATATTTTGCATAAATTTTGAACCTGACCGCTTGTTGAATCAAAGCATTTCAAAAAAAGATTAAAAAACAATGCCCAAAGGAAAATTACTGGTTGTTGACGATAACAAAAGCATATTAAGCGCCCTTGAAATTCTTCTTCAGGACGATTTTGAAGAAATTAAAACCATTGCCAACCCCAACCAACTGCCTTCGCTGATTGAAAATGGCCGCTACGATTTGATTCTGTTAGACATGAATTTTTCGGCAGGGGTAAATAACGGCAACGAAGGACTGTACTGGCTTTCGCGGATACAGGAATTGCGCCCCGATGTGGAAGTGGTGTTGTTTACTGCATACGGAGATGTGGAACTGGCGGTGAAAGCGCTGAAAAAAGGAGCTTCCGATTTTATATTGAAGCCCTGGGACAATGAAAAATTACGCACCACTTTGCTGAATGTTTTTAAGCTTCAGCAATCGAAAAAAGAGATAAAACAGCTAAAGCGAAAAGAGAGCGCCCTGAAAAGCGAGATCAACAACGACCGCTATTTTATTATTGCCGAATCGCCGCAAATGAAAGAGTTGTTAACGCTGGTCCGGAAGGTAGCCCAAACCGATGCCAACGTGCTGATTACAGGGGATAATGGAACAGGTAAAGAACTGATTGCCCGCGAATTGCACCGGCATTCGAAACGCGCCGGCGAAATTATGGTGAATGTGGATATGGGCGCAATTACGGAAACGCTGTTTGAAAGCGAGCTGTTCGGGCATAAAAAAGGATCGTTTACCGACGCCCGGGAAGACCGGACCGGAAAGATTGAAAATGCGGGAGGCGGAACACTTTTTTTAGATGAAATCGGGAACCTGCCCGTTCATCTTCAACCAAAACTTCTGACTGCTTTGCAAAACCGCAAAGTTACACCGATTGGCAGCAACCAGGCTGTTCCGGTGGATGTAAGGCTTATTTGCGCAACCAACCGCAACCTGGACGAGATGGTGGCCGATGGCGCTTTTCGCGAAGATTTACTGTACCGCATTAATACCATTCACATTGAAATTCCGCCATTGCGCGAACGAAAGGACGATGTGACGGCCATTGCCAACTACTTCCTGAAAATTTACAGCAACAGATACCGGAAACCCGAAATGCACATTACCGATGCCGGACTTCGAAAACTAACTTCATACCAATGGCCTGGAAACGTGCGCGAGCTACAACACACCATCGAAAAAGCGGTTATCCTTTCGGACAAAAAAGAACTTACGCCCAACGACTTTTTCTTTAAACCTGTAATTTCAGGTGCAGACGATCTTTTTGACGGGACCATCGAAGAAATGGAGCAGAAAATGATTGTAAAAATACTTCAAAAAACCGGCTCAAATCTTTCGGCAGCTGCTGATCAACTGGGGATTACACGCCAAACGCTTTACAATAAAATGAAAAAATATAATTTGTAACACATGGTTAGTCAGCACATAAACCGACAAATTATTCTCCGGGTTGTTTTTCTTGCCGCGAATGCCCTGCTTTTAAGTTGGATGCTCTTTAGCTCCGGCATTTATGTGCCTGTAGTACTTTTACTTTTGGTATTTCTAATTCAGGTAGTAGAGTTGATTAACTTTCTAAACCGTACCAACCGGAAAATTGCCTATTTTTTTGATGCCGTCCGAAATGAAGATTCCACCCTTAACTTTCCGGGAAATACCGGGAACAAATCATTAAACGAATTAAATGTAAGCCTTAACAAAGTAAATGAGCTGATTAAAACCATCAAGTTTGAATTGCGCGAGCAGGAACAGTATTTTCAAACCATTCTGGAACATCTTTCAACCGGAATAATTACTTACAACGAAAAAGGCACTATTTTTCTGGCAAACGCAGCGGCAAAAAACCTGCTGGGCCACGAATACCTGACACACATCAACCAGATAACCAGGATCGACAAGAAGCTTTTTAATACCTTAAAAGAATTGCAACCCGGCGATAACCGGCTGGTTAGTTTCAACAATAAAAACGGGGTGGTGCAACTTTCCCTGAAATCAACTCAGTTTAAAACAGCAAACGACACGCTTCAACTGGTTACTTTTCAGGACATTAAAAATGAAATGGATACCAAAGAACTCGAAAGTTGGGTTAAACTCATCCGGGTTTTGACACATGAGATTATGAATACGGTGGCACCAATTACCTCGCTTTCGCAAACTATTTTGGGTTATTTCAAAAATCCGAATGGTGAGGTACCTTCCCCAAAAATGATCGGGAATACGATAAAAGGCCTCGAAGTTATAAATGAACGCGGCGCCGGATTAATTGCCTTTGTGGATACTTACCGCACCCTAACGCGTATTCCGCCACCCGAAAAGAAAACGGTTAAAGTGGGACAATTAATCGAAAGTATTACCACGCTCATCAAACACGATCCACTTCACGAAAAGGTGAGTATCGACTGGGAACTGCATCCGGCGAACCTGGAAATTTCTGCTGATAAAAAGCAAATTTCGCAGGTAATAATCAACCTGATAAAAAACGCACTCGAAGCCCTGAAAAACACCGACAACGGCGCCATCAAAATAAAGGGGGGATACAACGAAAACGGACGGGTGCAAATCTCTGTTGCCGACAATGGTCCCGGTATCGCGGATGATGTTATGGATAAAATATTTGTTCCGTTTTTTACTACCAAAGAATCGGGCTCAGGAATTGGGCTAAGCCTTTCCCGGCAAATTATGTTACTCCACGGTGGCAGGTTAAAAGCCGCTTCAAAACCGGGTGTGCTAACCGAGTTTGTGCTGGAATTCTAAATTTTACAAAGGGCAACCGAACAATCTGCGGTGCTTAAAGACTACGTTTTGTAAGGCTTTGCTGTAAAATGTTAGTATTTTATCAAAAATACCTTCAAGTTGCTGACACTTCATAAGAACTTAAACCTCAATTTTCTATCTTGCACAAAAATAGTACAGGTACAAACAGACTTAATAAGAATTGTAATTATGAATCCACAGGCTGCAGAGCTTAACAACATCATTCGGGAGAAAAGTACGGTAGTTTTTGAAATGCTTTCGGAACGTGGGAAGAATATTTTCTTCCCCAAAAAAGGGATTTTAGGGCAAACGGCAGAAGCAAAAGGAACAAAGATTAACGCAACAATTGGAGCCGCTGTTGAAGATGACGGTACGCCAATGCGTTTGGAAGCCATTGCATCGAAGATCAACCTCGATCCATCGCTGGTTTTTCCGTATGCACCTAGTTTTGGCCGCCCCGATATCCGCGCCAAATGGAAAAGCATGATTTATGAAAAAAACCCGTCGCTGAAGGGTGTGGAACTGAGCCTGCCCGTGGTTACCAACGCGCTTACCCACGGCATCAGCATGGCCGGATATATGTTTTGCGACCCGCAGGACCAGGTAATTGTTCCCGATCTGTTTTGGGGAAATTACAACCTCACGCTTACCAATATGTACGGAAGCGCCATCACCAAATTCAACCTATTTAAAAACGGGGGTTTTGATTTAGAAGCTTTTGAAGCCAAACTAAATGAAGGCGGAATTGGCAAGAAAGTGGTGATCCTGAATTTCCCGAATAACCCGTCGGGCTACACCCCAACCGATACCGAACAGGATGCCATTGTAGCCATTATAAAAAAAGCGGCAGAAAAAGGAAATAAAATTGTTGCTATTACTGACGATGCCTATTTTGGATTAGTTTACGAAGAAGGAATTGCGCAGGAGAGTATTTTCGCCCCGCTTGCGCAGTTACACGAAAATGTGCTGGCAGTAAAAGTTGACGGAGCCACCAAAGAAGATTACGTATGGGGTTTCAGGGTTGGATTTATGACGTACGGAATTAAAGGCGGCGATGCCGCTTTATACGGTGCACTGGAATCCAAAACGGCAGGCGCTATCCGCGGAAATATTTCGAATGCAGCCAATATTTCGCAGTCGTTGTTGCTCACTGCGTTTGAAAGTGAAGAATATGCTGCGCAAAAAGAAGCAAAATATGCCATTATGAAACGCCGCTACGATGCGGTAAAAGAAGCTTTGGCAGAACCTAAATACAAGGAATATTTTGAGGCAATTCCATATAACTCAGGATATTTTATGTGTGTTCAACTGGCTGAAGGATTAACAGGTGATGAAGTGCGCCGCCTGCTGATCGAAAAATACGGTATCGGGCTAATTGCGCTTGGAAATGTATTAAGGGTAGCCTTTTCGGCCGTAGCAGCATCAGACGTAAAAGAAATGTTTGAAGGGATTTACCTGGCTTGTAAAGAATGTAAGAAATAGTCGCAGCGGATAGTCGCAGTTGACAGTGAAAGAGCCGTTTCGTGTTTGAAGCGGCTCTTTTTTTATTGTCGTTTCGGATAAAGTACAAAATATGTTTCCGTAATCCCGGAACAAATCAAATGAGGTCGCTGATGTCCTCAAATTTTATCCTTTTCACACCAATCTTCTCCCAGTTATCAAACGGAAGCGGGATATTTGGTAGCTCCTTAATCGCATCTTCGACTACATAAACTTTCTTCACCCGCTTTGCCAGGCCAATAACGGCGTCGTTTACACAAACATTAGTGGTTACGCCGTAAACGATTACTTTTTCAGGAGCGATTAATTCAACTATTTTATTGGTATAAGGATTTCCGGCAAACACATCAAAAGCATCTTTCCGGATTACAATATTTCTGTGTGTTTTTACTTCCACTAACGAAAAGTACTCTTTATTCCAGTCGAAAACTACCGGATTTTCAGGCTGTGTTTCCGGTACATATTCTGCGCCTTTTGTATTGGCCATGCAATGCTCCGGAAAAGTTTGTATAAAATCGGGCTGATCAGAAAGTTCAGCCGAATCGGGATAATGAAAATCAGCCGTATTTACCACCTGAATATCATGCGCTGCGGCAAAGTCGGTCAAACTTTTGAGGACAGACTTAATTTTTTCTGCTCCCGGAGCATATAATTTTCCGTCAGGTTCCATAAAATCAACCTGCGTGTCCACATTCCAGAATACTATTCCCTTTTTCATTTTAAACCTGATTTATTTTGCTAAAGTTATTTGCTTTTAAGCAGCCTGCCAAAAAGATTGCAGTTGTCTATTCACGGTGTGCCTTTGAGTTCACGCCGTGAATTTTCGGCAAAGAAACGAAATTCATTCCGCCAATGTTATTCAAAATACACGCTATTGGTAGTTGGTAACCTCCTCCATCCAAGCCATTTAACAAACAGTTCGCAACCTGATCCAAAATCATTATCTTTGTTTTATGAGCAAGCGAGAACAAATATTACAGTTGATAAAATTAGTGGTTGATAAAACTGCACCGGATTCAGAAGTATATCTGTATGGTTCGCAGGCCAGAGGAGATGCAAAGAAACTTTCTGACTGGGATTTACTTATATTGCTTAATACGCCTAAAGTTTCGTTTGACTTTGAGACAAAATTTATGGATGAATTCTATGAGTTGGAATTAGCGACAGGAGAGATATTTTCTCCGCTGATTTATTCAAAAAATGATTGGAATTCAAATTACTCAATCACCCCATTCTACGAAAACGTACAAAAAGAAGGAATCAGGTTAAAATGACCGGGACAAAAAACGATTTAATTAAGTATCGAATTGCCAGGGCAAAAGATACGTACGACGATGCACTAATCCTTTCAGAAAGAGAAAAATGGAATTCAGCAATTAACCGCCTGTATTATGCCGCCTATTATGCAGTAATAGCGTTGCTTCTTGAATCCGATTTAAAACCAAGCACCCACAACGGGGCAAAATCAAATTTCTCGGAATATTTTATTAAAACGGGTAAGATTAATCCTGGCTATGGTAAGCTATATTCACAATTGTTTACCTGGAGACAAAAAGGAGACTATGATGATTTGTTTGATTTCGATAAAGACAAAGTGTTACCTTATTTTGAGCCTGTTAATGAATTTATTTTGTTGATAGAAAACCTTATTTCAAAACACGCCAGCAGATAATTTTTTATAAAAAAAAACACCTGCTCAACTTACCAAAAACATTTCAGTTGTCTATTCACAGTGTGCCTTTGAGTCACGCCGTGAATTTCGACATAAAAAAACCACCTGAAAACGCTTTCAACAGTCTTCAGATGGTTCTTTCTCCCTGGATGAGTTCGTGTTACTTAATCACAAACTCAAACTCTTCGTCGGTGGGCGGTGTACACATATCGTCGTTACAGCTCATCCACTGGATGTAACCTTTTACTTTAGCCGGTTTTTCAGTTACCCAGATTTTATGTGAAATGGTCGCCATTTCTTTAAAATAACTCACCTCCATATCAAATACTTTATCCATCGCCTTTTTTGAAGGAGTAACTTCTACCGGTTTTCCAAACTTCTTACAGTTTTCCATCGTCTCAAAATTGAATGATGTTTTTACCGGGCCACCGTCTGCCATTTCAAGACCATACAATTTAAAACCATGATCAATTTTGGCAGTAGCCACAATTTCGTATTGGTTGCCACCTTTCAGAGGTTTAAGTTCCACTTTCCATTTTACCGGAACAACCATTTGAGCCTGTGCAAATATTACCAAAAAGGCAATTACTGCTGTAAATAATACTTTCTTCATTTAGGAAACCTCTAAAAATTAAAAATCTACCAATCAGCCTATTATAATAGTAAATAGTATCTTAGGAGCATATTCTTATACAATGAGGACAAGATACAAAGCAACAGGGACAAACAGTT
>JBKEDN010000063.1:0-3527 GCA_047975435.1 Draconibacterium sp.
CAATGAAATTATGGCTGAAAATTGAACGAAAAGGAAAATGATGATTGAAAATGGATGGCAACTTCATTAACAGAAGAATAGACATGCTTCATAAAACTAATTTTTAGAGGTTACCTTAAAAGTGAGTTACAATAAGCGGCTTCATTTGCGTCAGAATATCGATGCAATAAAGTTGGCGTTTAGGCTTGACAGGGAAAACAGGAATGCAAATCCCGAAGAAAGAAAGGTACTTACAAAATATTCAGGATTTGGTGGAATAAAAACCATCCTTAATCCGATAGGTAAACCCGAAGATATTCAGCAATGGCCTAAATCCGAAGTTGAGCTTTTTCCATTGGTGCAGGAGCTTCACGAGGTACTCCGTGAAAATTCCCAGTCACCGGAAACTTACAAATACTATGTCAGTTCTCTTAAAAATTCCATCCTTACTGCATTCTATACCCCAAAACCGGTTATTAATGCATTATTTGAAACTTTACAAAGCGGTGGAATAAACCCGGAAACCTTTTTGGAACCCAGTGCCGGAACAGGTGCTTTTATCACTTCATGTAAAACAGCCATGCCTAATGTGAAAGTAACTGGTATCGAAAAGGATTTGCTAAGCGGAAAGATTCTTTCACACCTTCATCCCGACGACACCATCAGGGTTGAAGGCTATGAAAACATAGCAAGTAAATATAAAGGGCATTTTGACATGATTGCCAGCAACATTCCTTTTGGCGATGTTGCTGTGTTTGACCCGGAATTATCCAATCATGATAATCCGGCCTTAAAACAATCGACAAAAACCATACACAACTACTTTTTTGCCAAAAGTGTTCAAATGGTGCGTGAAGGCGGAATCATTGCCTTTATCACATCTCAGGGCGTGCTTAATTCGGAGAAAAACAAGCCGATACGGGAATACCTGATGAATAACTGTGATATTGTATCTGTATGCAGGTTGCCAAATAACCTTTTCACAGAAGAGGCGGGAACAGAAGTGGGAACCGATTTGATTATCCTGCAACGAAAAACAGGTATCTCCGAACTTTCTCAACACCAAAAGGATTTTATAGCATCCCGAAAACTGTCAAATGGCATTTCAATCAATAATCTGTTCCGTGATTTTGAGAGGGTTGTACAAACTGCTTCAAAGATTGATACCGACCCTTATGGTAAACCTGCCATTGTTTTTACTCACGAGGGCGGAATGGAAGGAATAGCCAAAGACCTGCAAATATTGCTGAAAGAGGATTTTTCACAATACCTGGATGTAAAAGCCTGGAAAACACATTTCCCCAGAACGCTCTTTAATACTGATGCTGCTGGGCGGAAAGAAGAGCAAGGTAAGAAAGCGGACAAAGCACACCCCTCGGTTACTCAGCAACCGTTACTTACCCTTTATGACCTTTTCGACATACCGGAGAAAGAACGAAAACAAGTTAAACGCTCTGGAAGAAGGCGCTCCAAAAGACAGGTAAAACAACGACAACAACCAATTAAAAAAGAAGAGCCGGAAACTCCATTTTTAGATTGGCGCGAAGAGTTGACTTTAAAACGCCTTGAAAAAGAAAAAAAAGAGAAACAGAAAAAACAGCAACAGGAAGCTAAAAAACAAATGCTGCCTGCCCCCTTTAAGCCGGATGATATTAAGCCTCATCATCATGATGGTTCATTGGTTAGCGATGAAAACAACCGCATAGGTTATTTACGGGGCATTAATGAGTTGCAACCGATGTTCCATCCGTTGGAACTAAACAGTGCACAGAAGATGAAAGCATCCCTTTATATTGAACTAAGGGACACTTATCATCACCTATATAGCAACGAAGCAACCCGTTTGAAGGCAAACCCTGCATTAAGGGAAATGCTTAACCGTTTGTATGAGGATTTTACAAATCGTTTTGGCAATATAAACGATGCAAAAAATCTAAGCCTTATAAAAATGGATGCCGGGGGAACAGAAGTTCTGGCACTGGAAAGGTATATAAATGGAGAGGCCGTAAAAGCGGATATATTTAAACAACCTGTGGCTTTCAATCCCAATGAAGTTAGCTCTGTTAAAAATGCACAGGAAGCTCTTGCAGCCTCGCTCAACAAATACGGAGAGGTGAATTCTGTTTATATGGCAAAACTTGTCGGCAACACCCCCGAAGAAATACTGGAAGAACTCAAAGGACAGGTATTTTTTAATCCCTTAAAGGGAGAGTATGAGATAAAAGATAAGTTCATAAGTGGAAATGTTCTTTCCAAAGCAGAGCAGATTGAAACGTTTTTGGGAAACAATCCCGGACATGAAGAAGCCCGTGAGTCATTAGCTGCACTGCAAGAGGCAATACCTCGTCCTATCCTGTTTGATGAGCTGGACTTCAATTTCGGGGAAAGATGGATTCCAACCACACTTTATAGCAAATATGCCTCGCATCTTTTTGATACGGACGTAGCTATACATTACATCAGGAGCAGGGATGAGTACGGGCTTAAAGCTGAAAACAAGAATGTAAAAATAACTGACCAATACGCTATAAAATCCCAAAGTCGGTCTTTTGATGGTATCGCCTTAATGAAGCATGCCCTGCACAACACTTCCCCTGATATTACTAAAAAAGTAATGGCAAACGGAGAAGAAGTAAAAGTAAGGGACATGGAAGCCATTCAACTAGCCAATAGCAAGATTGACGAAATCAGAAATGGCTTTAACGATTGGCTTACGGAACAGTCAAAAGAGTTTAAAGAGCGTTTGACCGATAAATACAACCTTACATTTAACTGCTTTGTTCGTCCTGATTATGATGGCAGCCACCAGGAATTTCCACAATTGGATTTAAGAGGATTGGGTATTGATGGTCTTTATAAGAGTCAGAAAGATGCCATTTGGATGGACAAAATCAATGGGGGTGGAATTATTGACCATGAAGTTGGTGGGGGAAAAACACTCATTATGTGCATCAGTGCTTATGAAAAGAAACGATTGGGATTGATTAACAAACCCCTAATCATTGCTCTAAAAGCCAATGTTCATGAAATAGCCCGGACTTTTTGCACTGCTTATCCACATGCAAGGGTATTATACCCCGGCAAGCAGGATTTTACCCCTTCTAAACGGCTGCGCATTTTTAACGATATGAAAAACAACAACTGGGATGCCATTATCTTAACCCACGAACAATTTGGGATGATACCCCAATCGCCGGAAGTACAGCAACAAATTCTTCAGGCGGAACTCGACAGTGTTGAAGAAAACCTCGAAGTTGTCAGAAGTCAGGGCGTGGAAGTTTCAAGGGCCATGCAAAAAGGCTTAATAAAACGGCAGCAAAACCTTGAAGCCAAATTAAAAAATATCTCTTGGCAGATTGATAACCGAAAAGACAACACGGTAGATTTCAAATTAATGGGTATTGACCACCTGTATGTGGACGAAAGTCATTATCCTTACATAAATAAAATCCAAACCTTAGTATGTAACAGGTTGATAAACAGGTGCAAAATATGTAATTGGTTTTGGTTTTATTTTTTATTTGTAAGTCTATTATTAACTTAAAATG
>JBKEDN010000064.1:0-18516 GCA_047975435.1 Draconibacterium sp.
CAATGAAATTATGGCTGAAAATTGAACGAAAAGGAAAATGATGATTGAAAATGGATGGCAACTTCATTAACAGAAGAATAGACATGCTTCATAAAACTAATTTTTAGAGGTTACCTTAAAAAAGTAATAAAGAAATAAATTCACACAGTTGAAAAAAATTGGAATTATTACTGTTTCGCGTACCATAAACTTCGGAGCAGAGTTACAAGCATTTGCGCTTCAACATAAGTTGAATCAGCTAGAGTATAATGCTGAAGTTATTGATTACCTGTATTACAAAAACAAGCGACATATTGCAGCTAAGGATTCCAAACCGGAAATGAAGTTTGGAATCAAGGAGCTAATAAAGAACACACTTTTATATCGTTATATAAGTCCTGTAATAGATAGAATTTTGCCGATGTTCAATTCCAAGACAAAACAGCGAAATCTGAATTTTGAAACATTTCATAAAAAAAATACAGTATTTTCCAGAGAATTCAGGAGCATCGGTGAATTGTACGGGTATAAACACAAATATGATGTTTTTATAAGTGGCAGTGACCAGGTTTGGAACCCAGCAACTTTCTCATCACTAAAGCCATATCTTCTGGATTTTGCTCCGAAAGGCAAGAAGAGAATAGCTTATGCCGCTAGTTTTGGAGTTTCAAAAGTTTCAGAAAATTACATCGATACTTATCGTTCATTATTCTCAAAAATGGATGCAATTGCGGTTCGTGAAGAATCAGCAAAAGACTTGATTAAACAAATTACAAACAGGGAAACTGAGGTTGTACTTGATCCTACTCTACTGCTTGCAAAATCGGATTGGGAAAACATTTCTGATTCTGCTAATATAAAAGTTGATCAACCCTACATTTTGATTTACGATCTGCATCCTTCCGAGTCTTTAATAGAAGTTACCAAGAAAATTAAGAACAAATTAGGTTTACCGGTTTATCGAATTTGTAAACGATCATTCAGAAATCCTAAAAATGAAGGTGTTATTAATATTGAAGATGCTGGTCCGTCAGAATTTGTTTCATTATTTATGAATGCCAAACACGTGATCACAAACTCATTTCATGGGACTGTTTTTTCAACCAACTTTAATATTCCCTTTCATGTTGTATTAAATCCAACCAGAAAGAATAATTCAAGAATCACTGGATTTTTGGAAAAGACTGGATTGACAGAATGTATAATTTGGGAAGATCAGATCGATAAACGAATCAAGACAAATGTTGATTTTGAGAATGCCAATAATGTATTGAATCAATTACGGTTAAAGTCACTTGATTTTATCAAGAAGGCAATTGGTTAAGATTTTATTTTCACTTTTATTTCTTTAGTCTAAATGCTCAAAGTTCTTATTAACGCCTACGCATGTGCTCCGCGTAAAGGTTCTGAACCCGGTATGGCTTGGAACTGGATTGTTCAACTGTCCAAACATTGCCGCCTACATGTAATCACTGAAGGAGAATGGCAACAGGAAATTGAAGAAGCATTATTAAATCTACCACAAGGCAAAAACATTAAGTTCTACTATAATCCGGTTTCTGCGCAAATAAGAGAAATATGCTGGAATCAGGGTGACTGGCGTTTTTATTACTACTATCGAAAATGGCAAAAAGGGACGCTTCAAATTGCAAAAGATATCATTTCAAAAAATAAAATCGATCTCATCCACCAACTTAACATGGTGGGTTACCGCGAACCGGGGTTATTGTGGCAGATTCCTGATATACCTAAAGTGTGGGGACCAGTTGGTGGATTCGGAGAAATCCCTAACAATTACCTTGGACTATTTGCTAAATCATCCGCATATAAACAACGAATCAAACAACTCATAAACCGCTACCAGGTAAAACTTCCCTATATTAAACAGCCAATAAAAGAGGTTGATCGGGTAGTCGCCTGTAACAGCGACGCAAAGTATGTACTTCAGAAATATGTCTCCTATCCTATTCAGGTTATTTCCGAAGTGGGTGCTAAGGTTCCAGAAAATACTGTCGTAACGAAAAGAAAAGATACGAATACATTAAAAATCGCTTGGGTCGGCAAAAACGATTCACGCAAAGCTTTGTCGCTTGCACTGACCGTTATGCAAAATATACATTCATCCAATATTCAACTGCATATTTATGGAGTTGCCAAAAGCGCAATTGAAAATACGGCAGAGTCTGTTCGAGACAACGTCATTTTTCATGGTTGGCTCCCATTAAATCAAGTACACGAAGCATTGTCGCAATCTGATATTCTATTATTCACCAGTCTGCATGAGGCAAGTGGAACGGCTGTTTTAGAAGCCCTTTCTTTTGGTCTTCCTGTTATTTGTCACGATACCTGCGGTATGGCAGACAGCATAAATGAAAGTTGTGGACTAAAAATTGAAATGATTTCTGTAGAGCATAGCATCAAACAATTCAGCAATGTAATTGAAGAGTTAAATAAAAGCAGAGTAAAACTGCACGAACTATCAAAGGGAGCATTAAACCAAGCCAACAAACTTTCCTGGGAAAACAATGCAAAAAAGATGATTGATATCTACAACTCAGTATTAGCTAACCAATGAAATTATCACAATACACAATATTCGATCAAAGTTTAAATGGGCTAGATTCAAATAAAACTCTGATCAATACCATTAACGCCCACTCCTACAATACAACACTGGCTGATCAGGAATTTACAGCAGCCCTGCAAAACTGCGATGTGTTGATACCCGATGGGATAAGTGTGGTTTGGGCCATCCGCTGGCTTACCGGGCAAAAATCACAAAAAATTGCAGGAGCCGATTTGTTTTTTTACGAAATGGAGCGAATGCAAAAAGCTGGTGGTAAAGTATTCTTTTTAGGTAGTACGGAGGAAACGCTGGCTAAGATAAAAAGCCGTGCGGCAAAGGAATATCCCAATGTAAATATGGGTATGTATTCCCCACCCTACAAACCCGAGTTTTCAGAGGAAGATAATCGTGCCATACTCGCAGCCGTTAACACCTTTCAACCCGATGTGCTTTTTGTAGGTATGACCGCCCCAAAACAGGAAAAATGGGCCTACCGGCATTTTAATCAACTCAGTGTCGGCCATGTTTGCTGCATCGGCGCCGTATTCGATTTCTATGCCGGCACCATCAACCGAGCCCCGGCATGGATGATCAAGCTAGGTATGGAATGGTTATATCGGCTGGTAAAGGAACCCAAGCGTATGTGGCGAAGGTACCTCGTTGGGAATAGTAAATTTGTTTACTACGTTATATGGGAGAAGTTCTTTACATAGCAGAACAATACAATATTTCGAAACAAAAAACCACTTCAAAATTAATTGAAGTGGTTTTTTGTTTGCCGATTTTCTAATCACCTTGATAAATAACTTTAAATATTTCTCGACGTAACTCCGATTGCAAACTTATTAGATACCGCCAAACCAGATGTTTCCATAACTATCTTCACTAATATCGTCACAATAATATGGGATCCCGTCTTCCTGGTTAAAAAAGAACCATTCAACGCCATCGAAGACACCAATTAAACCACTACCTGCCAGCCAAACCTTTCCTTTGGAATCAAGAAATAGTTCACTGAATACCACATTATTGGCCGGTGCGGGCAATAAAAGTTGGGTCCAGCTGCTTCCATCAAAAGCGAATACAGTACCAGTATTATCATAGGATATCAACAAAATATTACCTTCCTTATCTTCTGTTATTGACACCACAGTGGTGCCACAACCGATTTCTGCTGTAGAAAAGTAAGTCCAGCTTTGTCCGTCAAAACGTGCTACACCATCTCCTTCATATGAACCAAACCATACGTTGCCTTGCGCATCTTCATAAATACATTCACCAAAGTTTCCGGTCACATTATATACCGTAAAAGTTTCTCCATCGTATTTTGTAATGGTGGAATCCTGTGTTCCCGAAAACCACAAATTCCCATTGTGATCTTTAAGTAAATCCCAATTATAAGCCTCCCCTAATCCATCTTCATCCGTGTATGTAGTCCAAATAGTGCCATCAAAACGTGATGCTCCGTAAAAGTCGGTTGACCAGATGTTCCCATTTTTATCTTCCGAAATTGAGAAAGATATATCTGAAAACATTCCATCGCAGGAATTGTACGACATCCATTCGTTTGCCCCGGTATAATCGCCGTCAACATCCATAGCCATGGTAAATTGATTATCTCCGGGATTTTCATCTTCCGAAAGGATGTATGCACCAAGTATAAATTCTTTTCGAAAATCTGTATGATAAAAATCGACAGGTTGTTTGAAGGTATATTGTACGGTATCGCCGGGAAGAATATCAAAAGGAATAGTATCTGTTGAAATAAAATTACCATCAAGTGTGAGGGCAACCAACTACACCCGACCGGGTGAAATCGCCGTCATTACAGAGACTTACAGTTACTTCCTCGCTATCCGTTAAGCCGCAGTATAAATTATCGGCGAGCGGATTTCTTGCAAAATCACCTAAGGCCAGGATTCCAATATTTTCATACGGCTGATCCAAAACGGATATTCCTCCTCCGTCTGTTCCAATCCAGATATCTCCTTTCGATACCAGTAACGAAGTTACATCACCCCCCATGGCCGCAACCATCCCGTTATCTATTCCATACTTAGTCCAGGAATGGCCATCGTACTTTACGATCTCCTTTCCACCGCCAAACCATATGTTACCTTTGAAATCTTCGATTATTGTGTTGCAATTAAGAACAATGCTGTCAGGGTCGGAATACACCAGCCAATCTGATCCGTTAAATTGTATAATAGAAGTACCGGATGTAAACCACATATTTTCGCTGGAATCAAAGAAGATTCTGTTTATTGTTGAAGTACTTACCGGAAGTTCATAATTACTCCATGTTGCTCCGTCGAACTGAACAATACCGGTATTGGTCGCAAAATACATTATTCCGTTTCCATCCTCGGTAATACTTGTAACAACTGTTCCCAGGCCGGTTTTGTATGGCAAATAATACGTTGGATCACCCGGCAGATACTTAACTACACCGTTTCCTTCTCCCGATCCGAACCAGAGCCAACCTTCAGCATCCTGAAAACTACATTCAGAATAAGTTCCGTAAGAAAAAGTGTAATAGGAATAAATGGAACCGGTTCCATACGTGTACATCAGTTTGTCTCCGGCAAACCAGGTCAGATTGTATGTATTGTCTTTAAATACGGTCCATTTATTGGCCGAATAAAACATTCCATCCTCATTAAATTCAACCCAGTTCTTACCATCAAACCGGGCGGCACCACTATTACTCACAGTCCAGACATTCCCATTGCGGTCTTCGGCGAGGCCCATCAAAACATCGTTTGGTAGTCCGTTACAACCGTTATAGGTTGTCCATCCTTCTGATTCCTCAAAATTGTAGGTAAGGAACTGTTTTGAGAGGGACACATAATCGAATTGACTATCATCCCACTGCCAAAAAATATTTAGTGTATTATAGTATTTGTAAAAAGGTGAACTAAGATCGGCTTTAATATTAAATTCGAAGATAATGCTGTCGCCCGGATAAATGGTATCAGCATAAGTTTCAAAAGTTATTGTATCTCCACCCACCGTGTACCAAAGCTCAAGGCCACTTACCGGTTTATTGCCATCATTAAAGAAATGAACTGTTACCGGTTCCCCATCAGAAGGATTACAAAGGGTTCCATTTGATGTTGTTGGAGATAGCAGGTAAGCTTGCAAACTTGGGAAACTGCAAAGTTCCAATAAAGCCAGGTCATTTTTTTGTGTTTGCAGCGTATCTCCTGCAAAATCAACATTTTTTTGAATCAGGCACTGAACGGCAGGACAACTGCCTTCGTCGAAATAGTTTTGTTCGAAATTAACATCTGCCAGTGGAATGTTACACAATTCTTCGGGAATAGAACCGGTGAAGTTATTGTATTCCAATCTTAAGGCAGACAGGCTTGATAGTTGACCAATACCAGCAGAAATGATTCCATCGAAATTATTGTTACGAATACTCAATATTCCCAGGTGGGACAAATTGTACAGTTGATCGGGTATATTTCCTGAAAGTTGGTTTTCAAAAAGCCCAAGGTAATACAAGTTGCTAAGGTTACCAATCTCTGCCGGGATTTCGCCGCTTAGATTATTACTGTATAAGCCAAGGTATAGCAGGTTTGAAAGGTTTCCAATCGTTGCCGGTATCGATCCCGAAAGATTGTTTTGATTCAAATACAATCTTTCCAAACTTGCCATATTTCCCACTTCGGCCGGAATGCTCCCACTAAAGGCATTCTGATACAGGTATAGATATTCCAGGTTTTGAAGTTGCCCTAATTCCGGGGGGATTGCTCCGGAGAAGAGGTTGCCATTTAAAAACAACCCCCTTAATTGTTGAAGTTGAGACAGTGAGTCGATAGCGCCTGATAATTGGTTGTTTTCAAATGATATCCAGTAATTATTGACTTTGTTGAATAATGGCGAAAGCGAACCGGAAAAGTTGTTATTATCGCAAACAATATAATTTAACTCCTGTAAAATGCGCAGGGGCTCCAATTCGCCCGACAGATTATTATTATAAATCAATAAGCTTTTCAGGGAGTCCAAATTCTGCATTTCCGAAGGTAATTCTCCATTCAGATTATTGCTGTTCAAATCGATACCACTTACTCTCCCATTCTCCACTGTAATTCCATGCCAGAATTGAACCGGAGTAAATAACCAGTTTGTATTGTCGTTCCAGCCGTCCCCACCGGTAGCATGATAAAAGGCAACTAAAGCCAGGGAATCCAGCGGGTTACAAGGTTTAACAGAGCTTGTGTTCCGCCAAAGGTTTAAACCTCCGCCATTCACCCCGGAGATGATTTCAGGATTTCCGTTTCCATCCAGGTCACCTAATATTGGTGAAGAATACCTTCCATCATCTACATAATCGACAATCCCCAAATACGAAAGTGTCATAACAGAGCTGTTGCCGGTATTTTCGAAAAGATGAATGGCACCATCTCCACTGCCGGAAATATAATCTGCATCGCCATCGTTATCGATATCTTTAAAAAAACACCTTCCGAAAATAATTCCGTAATCCCGTATGGGGTAATAATCGTTGGACCATAAAACAAAATTGGGAGATTGAGGCGTGCCTGTATTTCGATACAACTGAAGAATATCTGTTCCTGCTGGCAGATTGGGATAAGTACCCCAATTTGCGAATTGGAGAAACATATCCTTATCACCATCGTTATCTACATCCGTAAAGCTAACCGAGGGATGCGTATTGCTTCCAAGGTTTAAACCATTGGGGAAGTTATTCTCCATTACTATCCAGTTTGGGCTTTCCGGGGTACCAAAATTCTCATAAAATCTGATATACCCTGAATTTTCGGCATAAAACAGATCCAGGTCACCATCCGCATCAATATCACACAGTTCGGGAGTATTAAATATAAAGTCAGGATTATTGGGTAAGAATTCATCCACACTCCAATATGGATCAGTGATAGAACCAACATTCTGCATTATGACTCCATCACCGAACAACAGATCATTATCACCATCGTTATCAATATCTCCAATTGCCGGGGCCGAAGCCCGTCCAAAATTTAACACCTTTGTAAACATCGAAGATTGTAACTCCCAGTTTTCAATGGTGTTTGAACCTGTATTCTCGTAGAAATAGAAATAACCTTTTAAATCGGTCAGGAATAAATCAAAGTCATTATCGTTGTCAATATCCTGAAAGTTGATTTTTAAATCGGACCATCCCTGAAATATTCCTGCATATTCGCTTGTATTAAGTGTAAAAACAGGATTGGTGGAATTGCCGGTATTTTCAAAAAAACGAATATTACCGTACTCGTTTGAAACAAACAAGTCGAAATCACCATCACCGTCGATGTCACAAAACTCAGGTGAATAAACATAACCACTCAAGGACAAAGACGATAAAATTCCGGTTGTATCAATACTGAAAACAGGATTTAAGCTGTCTCCGATATTCCAAAACAAATAGATCGAATTCTGATCTCCGATAATCAAATCATAATCATGGTCAGCATCAATATCAATGAATTCAGGATCGGCATATCCTCCCAGCACAATTCCGGTTTCAGTTTCACTTATAAATGAAGGAGAATATTGAGTACCTGTATTTTCCCAATAGGTGATTTCGCCACCTAACTTGCCCGAATACAAATCCAGGTCTCCGTCTCCGTCAATATCGACCAGACAAGGGTTCCAGAACTCATTTGCATCATTGATTATTCCACCAAACGCTGAAAGAAGAAAGTTATTAGTACCGTCATTCCACAAAATTTCCATTCTTTCTCTTGATCCCTGTAGTATATCCGGATTTCCATCTCCATCCAGGTCACCAAAGTCAACCGACAACTGATTTACGCTTCCATAGAAAGCATTGTTCCATAGCTCTCCGTTTATATATCCCCCGAATTCCCGTTCAAACATTCCGTCAAAATTTTCGATCTGTGCCGATTTTAAGTTGGTTTTTATCGATTGGCGGAGGCCTACAATGTTGGTTTTTGTCGAATTCTCAACTGCTTTTAAAAATTGCCCCTGTTTCAAGAGAATATTACGCTGGTCAATTTTGTTGATAAGCCCCCCGCTTCGATCGCGTTTAATATCCATTCCGTACTTTGAATTCAACACATCAGAATGATCTATAAAATTCTTTTGGAAACGCTTATCCAAAAGCGGAATCTCTGATGAACTCTTTTGTTCATTTGGTTTGTCTCTGCTTCCTTCCCGGTTTTGTCCGTACAATGCGATTGCCGAGAAAAAAAAGAACATTACAAATAGTAATAGATATCTCATAATCAAGAATTAAGGTTAATCTTCCAATTGGTTTTTTATTCTGTGCAAATCATATCCTAGTTTTATCACGACGTCATGCTGAATTCATTTCAGCATCTTTGCTCAAAATGCAGATTCCGAAATAAATTCGGAATGACGGTACGTCAATTTAAAGTTGACACGACACTGGCCCTACGGTTGTCTGGCTATTTAGAAATATTGGATTGCCAGTGTGATCCTCATCCTTGTTTTAATACCCCGGATTTTGAGTTATATTAGGATTGTTAATTATTTCTTGCAACGGAATGGGCAGAACCAGTTTCATCGGGTCTAATCCAAGTTCCGAAATTGCTTTATCAAAGAATTTCATTACTCTGAACGTATTCCCTTCCAGGGTAAATTCGCTTCTCCATTGCTGATAGATTTCTTCCCTTAATTCTTCTTTTGTGGTAATTCCTCCCAACAAAGGCGGCAATCCGGCCCTCACCCTTAATTGATCTAAATATCCTGTTGCGGCGGTTAAATCCCCCATTTCTAAAGTTGCTGTTGCGGCGGCTAAAAACATTTCTGTTAACCGGCTTACCGGTACAAAATCCCCAACGGTAAACGCAGCGAAAAATTCGGAACCCGTACTTTTTGCAAAACCATAAATTGTTTCTGTACTGCTTTGCTTATAAATACTATCCGGAACTGCCAAAGAATAATAACCGGAATTGATTACCTGATTGGAATAATTGTATGACTCAGGCCAATTACTTGCGGTCATTTCAGCCAATTCAACCAAAGACAATTGCGCTAAAGCAAATCCTTGCGTAACATCCGTATTCTCGCCTGAACCGAGAAGGTTTGCATTTGCTTCCTGTAAATCATTGATCATAAAATTGAATACGCTTGTTGTTGCTGATCTGGGATAATTTTCCTCGCCAACGTTGGAATAAATGGGTAATCCATCTAATCCGCCAAACCAGTTTAAAAGCGTAAAATAAACCGAAGCACGGATTTGTTTGCATGTGGCAGAATAGTGCTGGTATTGTTCGTATGCGAGGTCAAGACGTTCAGCGCTAGCAGTAATCATGTTTAAGAAATGAATCAGCGTAAAACCATCGAACCACAACTGATTTACTTTCTTCGATTCAGCATTAGCAGTATGATTATAAATATCGTTCCAGCCGGAAGAAGGTGCTGCAATGTTCTGCGTATATACGACATCAAAAAGGTTTGAGAATTCAACAAAATCATGAAAATCCCCTATGGCAACATTGAGCGAATCCGCAAGTGCGCTTTCTGTTTCAATATAAAGACTTTGAACAGTAGTATCCTCTTCTCCTATGTAAACGGTGAGGTTCCTCACTTCATCAGGATAAATATGCATCGATTGTGCCATTACAGTATCCTCGGTAGTTATTACCCCGTCCCCATTCAAATCGGCATATTTCAATCCTCCTACATAAGTAATCGATTGCCAGGGTGAGTTATTAATATCTTGCTGATCCTGAAATACCCCGGCGATTACGTAGCCATTTACGGTATTGCTTAGCCCTCCCTTTTCTACGGTAAAATAGTATGATTCTTCTCCTCCGGGGATATCATAGAATTGTGCTATTCCATTTTCGTCAGAAACAGCCGTGTAATCGGGTGTATTTGTTTCAAGTGCAGCCTGGCTGGCAAATATATTTACTGTGGCTCCCGGTGCAAGGTCAAGCGCCGGATTTTCAAGCGACCAGGTAGTTGCATCCAGTATTTCAAGTTCAGCAGATAAAACGGTATTAATTTTCAAATTAATGGGATAGGTTTTTGTTTTTCCATTTTCCGCCTTCCCTGCAAACGACAAGCTGTAGATTCCCACTTCTGTATCCGGAGCTACTGCAATGGTTATACTTGTTCCCTGATTGGGGGTAACACTGTCGTTTTCAAATTCGATGCTTACACCCTCCGGAACATTGTTCACGTTGAGTGCCACACTTTCCTGCTCTCCGTCAATCCAGTGTATATAAACCGGTAAGGAAACAGAATCTCTTTTATTTATGGAAACATCCGATATCCCGGTAATTATAAAATTAAAATCCTTTTCTACTGTTTGGGCATGTAATGCATATGGAACAGACTTGAATTCGGTGGTCCCCATATCAATAAAACCTTCGCCTTTATCGATTTCTGTTTTTAAGAAGTGGAGATTAACTCCCCAGTTGATTGTATTAAAATCTCCGCTTAACACGCTTCCTTCGCCAATATTCACTATTAAAATTCCGTTGGCATCGGTACCTGTATCATGCGATTCCTGATAAACAGCTGTAGCCCCGTTCTCCAGAATCGTAAACCGGATTGTTACCGCTGTATTGGCCAAAGTGCTGCCATCGTTATCGTTGATCATTGCTTTGTAATTAATTCCCTGCTGGGCCGAAACTGTGGTAAGGCAAAACAGCAGTACCAGTATATATAAAATAGTTGTAGCCTTCATGATGATATTTTTTCTGTACCTAATTCGACATTATTATTTTGCGATGTAATACCTTGTCGCCAACTTCCACTTTCAAATGATATATCCCCGGCGCCATTGTACGGTTGTTTTCTCCTTCTCCATTCCAATTTATCCGGTAAACTCCGCGGTTCATTAAATTACCTGTTTCGAGGAATTTTACGCTTTGCCCGAGTTGGTTTAGTACCTCAACTTTAACTTGCGTTTGTTCCGGGATATTGATTTCAATTGTAATCTCGCTGTCAAACGGATTAGGGTAACAGCGTATTCCTGGCTCAGCAATCCTTTCCGGTGCATCGGTAATCCTAAGATTTTTAAGGCTTAACATAGCTGTTGCGTGTTTTGTAAAAGTACCAGGCCCTTTTATCAGTTTTGGCTCAAGAACATATTCCCGATCCATCTTTGCTTTCCACAATTTTAGCTGATAGACTTTGCCTTCGTGAAATCCGCTTGTTCCATCCTTGTCTGTAGCCGATGCAATTACAGGTATTGCTTGCCGGTCCAGGTGATATTGAACCAACACTGTTGCGCCCACACACACATCTCCATCAAAAACGGCCAGTTCATCACCGGCTTCTAAAATCTCTGAAGGTAGCCCTACAAAGTTGAGATTCATGTGATCCACTCCATTGCCTTTAAACTCCCGTGTAAAATGGGTAGTTTGCAGTATTTCGTGCTGAATAATTTCTGACTTTGCATAAGCCTTGTATATCCAAAGCGTATCATCACTGTTTGTTTTTATTTTATATCCTTCACCGGGCGTAAAACTTCTAACATTGTTTTGCCAGCCACCGTAAGATCCCCAGTCTTCGATGGAATTTCCGGATTCGTCCTGCACCTTTAGTAAAGTTCCCTTATCAATTAGTTGCTGCAAAACTTCTATTCCGTCGTAGCTGGCAGTTTGCGGATACCCCATAATGTTCCAGCCTGCTTTTAAGGGAATAGGAAATGGATAACTAACAGGAGTTCCGCAAATTTCAAGAGAATCCTCTGTACTCAGTTTTATTTTGTAACCTTCATCGGGGGTTAAATCACCAATGTAATTCTGCCAGCCTCCATAAATTCCGAGGTTCTCAAAGGCCTGTCCGCTTTCATCCTGAATTTTTACCAGTGAAGTGCGATTCAAAAAGGGCTGGAAAATTTGAAATACATCGCCGGGATCGGGATAATTGGGAGAAGAGAAAATATTCCAACCGGCAGTAAAGTGAATGGAAAGACAAGATGCAGTGTAAAAGCGGGGTCCAATGAAGCCTTCAGAAAAACCAATGTTATTGACAGTGAGTTCCCTCACATGTACTTCGCCAATGGAATAAACCAGATGAATACCCGAATTACCCACGCTTGCCCCTCCATTATCAATACTGCTTTTGTAAATTTTCTGCGCAAAACTTATGTGGCTGGCTAAAAGTATTAAAAGAAATAGCTTTGTTTTCACAACGAATTGATTCTTGAAGTTATTTATTTCAACGAATGGCATTGTGCCCTTTGCCCTGCACGCTTGTTTAATGCATAGTAAATACCTGAAACCACATTTCTACTATCGCATAAATTAACGCACTACTTCTTATTTTCAATTCTGAACTTGCAATTGTTTGGCTTTATAAAATGCTGAAAGTTAGAGTGAATTGTTTTTTAAAAACCCTTATTTTTTATCATCATTTGTGTTTTCTTGAAATCCGGCCAAGTTTAGTTTGATCTAAAATAGTCAATACTCTGCCTTTGCTTATAAAAACAAAAGATCATTTATTAAAACAGCCTTTTCCTTATTAAAGCCCCTGTTTTTATCAACAAAAGCCATAAGGGATAAAAACCATTTATTGGCTTCACTACTGTCTTATCAAACGTGTTTTATCACGACGTCATGCTGAATTCATTTCAGCATCTTTGCTCAAAATGCAGATTCCGAAATAAATTCGGAATGACGGTACGTCAATTTAAAGTTGACTTGACACTACAAAGCCGGAACACCAAAAGGCTTGCTTTCTATTTTTATTAATGAACTTGTTTAAAAACGTATATGATTATCCTTAATAATCATCATCAGCAGCAGTTCGTCATGCTGAACTTGTTTCAGCATCCGATAGATATTGAAATGCTGTATATCAGCCCCTGAAATAAATTCAGGGAGACGATACTATTATGATTGACTACGGACATTCACAAAAAAAATCGTAAAATACAGATCAACTTTTGACAACTTCAATAGCTAAAAGTCACTTTTTCGGTATGTACCGAATTGTTTACCACAATACGAATCAAATACATTCCGTTGGCAACTTTCATCCCTCCATCGTTTTGGCCATCCCAGTTTAGCAAGTGTTGTCCCCCGTCCAGTTTTTTACCGCTTAGCAGCGTTCTTACTACCTGCCCGGTTTGACTGAGTACCTTAACGGTAACTTCCGAATTACCTGTAAGTGTCATATCCACCATCAGTACTTCATTAAAAGGATTCGGGTAACAGCGCATCTTCAAATTTTGTTTGGCGTGTACATCCTCTATTGAGGTCGGTCTTGCTTTCCCCAGGCTTACCATCACCGATTCGTGTTTTCTGAATTGTAGCGGGCCCGAAAGGTGGTCTGTTTCGATCCTGGCCTCCCGGTTAAGCGCTGCATTCCAAAGGCGTAATCCGTAATTGTTCCCTTCGAAAAAACCGGGCTGTCCTGAATCATCGGCAGCCGAAGCAGCAATAGAAACCAATTGCCTGCTTAAGTGATCTTCTGTAACAACAGCGGCTCCAACACATGTCGTTCCATCATAAACAGCTATCTCATCTCCCGGATTTAGCGCATTTACAGGTAATTCCACCACATTAAAGTTCATATGGTCAACACCGTTTCCGGTAATGCCGGTTTTAAAATGTTGCGTCGGCACGGTTGCAGCAACTATATTCAACGATTTCGGGTAGCTTTTGTAAATCCACAAAGTATCGCGCCCGGCCACTTTAACTTTAAAGCCTTCGCCGGCCCAGATATTTCCAATAAAATTCTGCCAACCGCCGTAAATTCCGATGTCTTCGATTGATTTTCCCTGTTCGTTCTGTACTTTTATTAAAGTTCCCCGATCGATCAGTTGCTGAAAAACTTCCAGGGCATCCACATAGCTAATACTGGGAAATCCAACCAGGTTCCAGCCGGCATTTAAATGAATACCAAAAGGATATGCCGGAAGTATGCCAGAACAGTACAAGCTGTCGTACTTGCTTACTTTTATTTTGTAGCCTTCTGAAAGACGGATTTCGCCAATATCGTTTTGCCAACCTCCAAAGGTGCCAAGGTCTTCCATGGCAGCACCCGTCTCATCCTGAATTTTTAGCAGGCTGTTTTCGGTTATCAAATCGCTGAAAGTAAATTCCATATCCGCAGAATCGGGTAAAACGGGTAAGGAGAAAATATTCCATCCGGGTTGAAAATCAGTAGCAAAATTAACTTTTGTGTTTCCGTTTAGCTGAACAAAACTGGTAGCTCCCGATTGAAAACCGGAACACGCCACCGGAACCATCTGATTGGTAAAACAGGCGGCTTCCACTGTACTGATTTCTTCGCCCGAATCACATTTCCAGATTTTGTAAACAACGGGATTTCCGGGCGTATAACCGTTGCCGGTTCCGTCGTCGGCACTTAACACAATGCTTAAAATACTCTGCTGTGTAATGGTTTCTGTTACGGCTCCCTGCCCCACGCACAAACCGGCATCAAAAACACCAATCTGGTCGCCGGGTTCCAGGTCTAAATTATCAATTTTAGCTTCGGTTATGTAAATGTTCATCGGATCGTAAACACCGTTTCCTTCCCAAACGGGATGAAAATATTGCGGACAGCTGGTATTTGGATCAATAAACAAACTATCCGTAACAACACATTCGTGCGCATCGATTACATAAAACGTGTGCCAACCGGTTGAAATAGTCTGATAATATTCTTCGGTTTCCACTCCGTCTATTTCCATACGATAGGGAGCCAATCCGCCCGCAATAAGGATTTGAATATCGGCATTGACTTCACTGACATTTAATTGATTTATATCCAGAGACAGGGGCTCTGAAGCCGAATTGAAAGCTCTACTTATTCCGCCGCTGTAACAGCCCATATCATTCATTACATGAAATTCGTAATAGCGGTCGGTAATTACGTCATCATACAGTAATCCGGAAATATTTATTTCGGTTTCAAAATTCTCCGAAATACCATATCCCACATAATTGCCATTTTCGTAATAGTAATAATACACCTGAAATGTTTGCCCCGGCAATGCGTTTTCAACCGTAATTTTTGCAGTCGCCAGGCTATCAAAATAACAACTGACATCTTTTACCGTGAAGGCAATTGAATCGTTTTTTTCGATGAATACCGATTGTACCTCCCCACAACCGTTTGCATCATATACCCAGATTTCATAAAATCCTTCCGTTGAAACATCAAATGAATTGAATTCACTATCGTACAAAAGCATGTCGTCGCGAAAAAGCGAGTACATGTATGGAGGCGTTCCTCCAAAAACATCTAACCAAACAAAGGCAGCAGTGTCTTCGGCGCAAAGCGGATTGTTTACATTAACAACTGAAACCAGTGGTTCAGGTTGCATAACAACAACCATTTCATTCACATCGTGGTTTGCTGCATCTTCCACAATTAGCTGATAATAACCCGGTTCTACAAAAATATCCACAGCATTTTCAGCATCGGCTAAAACAGCTTCATATACAAATTCCTGAATGTTATAATCGTACACCATCACCACATACGAATTACCATCGGTAAGGGCTTCGGCAGTTTGTCCGCTCAATCCATATGATCCACCCAGTCCTCCGGATATATCAACATGAATAATTCCGGGAAAGCCATAACAAGCCGCGTCAGTAATTGAGACATCAAAATTTAGTTCGAGTAAACTGTCGGTGCTGAAAACGGCTGTATAAGCACTTGTGAGATCCGAAACCGTTGTTCCTCCCGAATAGTAATTGCTTGCGGCATCTTCCCAATGTTCAAACGTTTGTCCGCTTATTTGGGGAGTGGGTAAAACAAAACTTGAAAAATTATTGTCATAAAATGCATTTGCCCCAATCGATTGTAAGGAAATGCAAGGGCTTAAATCGATACTATTCACCGGCATAAAGAAAAGCACTGCTATTGAGTGCACTCAGCTCAATGCAGTTACTCAGGTCGATTGAAGCGATTTGGTTAGCAAAGAATGCGCGTGAACCGATCGTTCGCAATCCGGCACACAAGCTAAAATCGACCGAAGTTAAGCCAGTGGTATTAAAGGCATTATCATCCAGAATTTCTACGGTAGCCGGAATCTGTACATAACCGGTTTGCCGCGCATAGGAACCCAATACAGCAGGATCTTCTCCATCGGGAGTAAACAGGTAAAAGAATCCGTCAAAATACTGGCCGTTTAAGCTGGTTACGTTGTTTCCGTTAAATGCCCCACCGCCAATAAATAAACTATCGGGCAAAACAAGGCTGGTTAAATTGTTTGCAAGAAATGCCAGGGGGCCAATGTAATTCAAACTATGGCAGCGGCTAAAATCAACACTTTCGAGACTACAGTGCTCAAAGGCTGACTCCTCGATGCTCATAAGTGCCGAAGGAAGTTGCACCGATCTTAACGCACTTTTAAACCGAAATAAACGATAGCCTAAACCGGTGACCAACTGTCCGCAAAGTGTATCGGGAATAATAATATCGGGCTTTTCAAAATTGTAGGTACAAGCGGTAATTATGCCGTTATTTATGGTTACATCATTGCAGGTTAAGGTATAAACTGAATCGGAAACCTGGCTTCCACCCACTTTAAATTCAATGGAGTCGCCGATAACACCCACGTCGTAAATACTTAATGATGTTACAGAACCATCGGTAAGCAGTGGCATCGGATCGGTTGAGTTATTCAGAAGTATCCGGCCCTGGTCGGCAGAAAAGGTAGCATCGCCTAAACTTCCGTTGAGTGCATTTTCAGTAATGCCCGGACGCAACACATACACTTCGTCGGGCGGGCCATTGCGGTTACCAGATGTTATCGATGTATTTATACGATATACTAACAGGCCTTCATCATAATACCAATATAAATTGGTGTCGTAACCGGTGCGTTTCCGGTATTCTACCATAAAAAATTCGGTGGTAGATTCGGGTACCGGAATTTTATAACAGGCAAAAGAGCTGTTTCCCACGGCCGGAAGTTTATAGGTGCCGTTTGCCGTAATCTCCGGAATTTCGTTAAACCAGTTTCCATACTGGTATTTCATCCAGGTAAGCATGTGCTGGGCAGAGTTGTTTGCCATTAAACCCCAGGCACCAACAGGAACCAGATTTAATGAGTCGCTGTAATGGTACAAATCGGGCGCCCCCAGGGTATGGAACATTTCGTGGCAAAGCACCGAAACATCGGTTACTTCGCTTAACTGAAAATTGTATTCCCAAACCTGGCTACCGTTAATGGTAACTGTTGTTGAATACAGGGCCCATTTATGCGGCCATAACAATTCACTCCAGCCTTCGGTGGTTCCCTGCACTATAAAACAAACATTATCGATTTTGCCGTCCTGGTCCGAATCGAAATTAATACCGCTGGCTTCCAGTTCGGGCTTAACGGCATTTATGGCGTTGGCCAGCAAAGTATGTTCTCGGGTGGTGCGTTCGCCTTCCGTGGTGTATCCAATCTGATTTGTAAGCGAATCGTAAGGCACATAATAATTCCGAACCTGGGCATCCTGGTACGAAACGATTGAATTTGCAACCGGAGCCGGATACATCGAGGAAACAACATTTAGCTGTTCTTTTGAGACTTCGGCAAAGTATCCCCGCATGGATTGGCTTACGCCATTAAATTGTTCTTCATAAATGGAAGCTTCTTCTGTAAATTCGGCCTGATCAGCAAAACGGATAAAGATTACAATGTTGTTGTAATCTCCGGTTTTAGGCGCATACGATTTTTCATCAACTGCTGCCGATTTTAAAGTTAAAATCGCTCGGGAATAACTTTTAAGCCGGGCGTAATTCCAACCGCTGCCGGGTTAACACTGCCCACTACATATTCTGAGGCCACCAGTTGTCCATCTTCGATGATAGCATAGGCATAATATCCCGTAGTTTTGCTTTTTATTATGGGAAACCTCTAAAAATTAAAAATCTACCAATCAGCCTATTATAATAGTAAATAGTTAATCCTTACGAACAAATAACTACTGGAGATATACTATAAGTTTTGAAGTATATTTCCAGTAATATTTTTAACCAAAGAACCTCTTCCTTGATTTTACGAAGTAATCCTTTAAAAT
>JBKEDN010000065.1:0-5389 GCA_047975435.1 Draconibacterium sp.
CCTGGCCTGAAAATCAAAAATCGTTAGGCTTTTAAATTGTTGCTCCATATTATTATTGTTAGATTCCCCCAATTTACTGATTTTTTAGTTATTGACAAAATGCCTAATTCAATAAATTTAATTATCTTTGCCCCGCATTTGGGATTCATCCCATATTGTGTGTTTGGGGGTTAACATTTAGGAAGGAGACTGATGAGTCTCCTTCTTTCTGTTAAAAGACTTTCGCGATGCCTCAACGAACAAAATACTTATTACCAGATATTTATCCCAGCTTCTGTCAAATCCCAAAAATCCGTTAACTTTTTCTACATTTGCATGCAACAAAAGTTGATTATTATGAAAACAGCAGAAATCCACACCGAAAAGGGGGTAATGAAAGTTAAGTTTTTTGAAGAAGATGCGCCGGGAACCGTTTCCAACTTTATCAATCTGTCGGAATCAGGTTTTTATGATGGCCTTACCTTTCACCGGGTAATTCCTAATTTTGTTATCCAGGGAGGTTGCCCTGACGGGACCGGTGCCGGTGGTCCGGGGTACAGCATAAAATGTGAATTAAACGGAAACAACCAATACCACGACCGTGGTGTGCTCTCGATGGCACATGCTGGAAGAGACACCGGAGGATCGCAGTTTTTTATCTGCCACAACCGCGAAAACACCCAGCATTTAGACGGCCACCATACCTGCTTTGGAAAAGTATATGAAGGCGTAGAAGTAATAGATGCGATTCGGGCAGGCGATGTAATTGAAAAAATTATAATTACTGAAGAATAGATAAATCATTCAGGATGAAAAGGGGAAATGTGCTACATTTCCCCTTTTTTGTTGCCGTTCGTATCTTTCGGGAATACATTCCGTCATGATCGGGGAAATAAGCTATACCTTTAAAGAATTGGATATTTTACCGGAAGGCCTGCCCCGATGCAAATTGCATATTCTGACGAATAAAACACAACATGCAATCAACTGACAAACAACATCTTTAGCACAATTTTCTACGTTATTCAAAAAAAATAGGTTGGTACTATTGCAAATGTCGGATTAAGGATATTTATTTGTCGAAGAAACTTTATCGTTTATTGGGAGATAAAAACAAAAAGATGCACAAGCATCAGAATTGTAGAATACTTAAGATACAATAACTTAACTGGTTCAAAAAAATGACAAGCAGCAAACCCAGGGTAATAAAAGATTATAACAAACTTGAAAAAGAATTGCAACAGCAAATTAAGCTGATTTATGCAGATGGATTCGCCGAAAATCTTATCCATTTTTTTGACAAGAACGGACAAAAAATTACCGTACTACCGTTTGAAACGGAGGATAAGTATTACATGTTAAGAATGACCGAGAACGAAGCCGTTGCACTGGTTGACGAGGACGATGATTACGATGATGAAGGATTCCTGAAAGATGAAGTAAAACAGGAGTACGAAGATAAGTATTCGGAGCTGGATCACATTGCAGATAAACTTACGGACGATGAAGAAGACGATGTTCCGGATGATGGGGATGACGAAGGAGACGACGATGACTATTAACATAAAAAAGGCTGGTTTACACCGGCCTTTTTCTTTTCATGTATAACTCAAATCGTTCTGTATGAAATGTAATTCCAACGCTGTTCAATAATCCCCTTTCATACTGGTTTAATGCAATTCCCCATTTTTCCACGTCAATTTCTCGCCCCAAAACGGGAGGATGGTGTTCTCACATTTTACGTTGGGTAGATGCTCAAGCGTTTTGGTGATTGAAGCCTGACCATGCGGATAAGGCTCATGCCTTAATTCAATCAGATGCGACAACACTGCACAGTCGGGTACTACTTGCCCGTTGCCTGTGCCCAGAATATTATTTTCCATAGCTGCCCCCCAGCGAAGGACTAATAGGTTTACAGCTCCCTGGACATTTGTAAAGTGCTTTGGATTAAAGCCTGAATCTCCACAATGGAGCATGGAGAAGTTTCCTGAATCTTCACCACCCTGAATTCGAAAAACAGTTACAAAGTTGGGAAATTTTGGGTTGGCAAGGTGGTCTGCCATGTCGGTACGGATAGAAAAATTACCGATTTTATACGTTGTTGGTGCAGTTGAGAGGTATTCACCACTTTCTTCATAAAAATTTGACAACACCGGTTTGCCATGCTTACTCATGGCTGTCATAAGATTTTTGTTGTAGTGATCGCCGTGTTTGTGCGTAATACAGAGAAAATCAAGGTATGGCTCCAATTGTTCTGCCAACCGATGATCGATATCAATACCAAAACAACCGGAAGGCGTTTTCACCACAAACCCCATATTATACAGCATCCAGACCAGTGTACTTCCGTATTCAACTTTTGTGTTTTTTACCTCATCAAGTACTTTATCGAAAGCTTCCCGGTAAAAATATAACATTGGGATAGAATCTTCCATGTTCACACATTCAGCCTCGGGCTGCTTCAAATATTCTTTAAAAGTGGTACTCTCCAAACTATCGGAATAGATCTGGAATTTATCCCAAAACTTTAATCGCTCATTGTCGAGCACAAACGGAGATGTATTTCTGAATTGGGACATTAAACGTCTGGAATCCGATAAACGTAGAGTCATTACAATAGGCAAATGGTCTGAAGCAATAGGTTCATCCGGGACATTAACATTAACTACTTTCCATGTCTCTTGCGACCGAAAAAGGACGTAATCTATTTGTTTTTGAGGTTCTCCCGCACCGATTGTTTTTAGATCCTTTCCAAGCGATTCATATACCCACCCTTTTGTTTGTAGCTTCTTTAATGGCTCACTACCGGGCGTTGCATTTAAGTCGCCCGTTAAAACTGCCGGGAGGTTGTTGCCTTCAAAAAAACCTTTTTCGATCACATCAACTGCTGCTAACCTTGCTTCTTCGGATCCCAGTGTCTTTAGCCAATCGAAATGGGTGTTTACAAACCTTACTTTTGTTCCTTCTTTGAATTTCGCTGACAGGTCAATATCAACTGCCATTGCCTGGTACCTACTTTTACTGGCACTTGGTATGGAAAAATTATTCACCCATTCGAAAGGGAATTTGCTGAGCACTGCATCTCCATATCCATCCATTTTCCCCAATGAAGGGCCAAAAACTACTGACATGCCTGCTAAACTCCCTAGTTCAGCAGCCATCAAAGAGTCCCGTATTTCCTGAAGACCAACGATATCCGGATTCTCCTTTTTGATTACATCCGCAATTCGCATTAAATCATATTTTTTATCCATTCCAATACCATAATGAATATTATAACTCATCACCTTTAATGTGTCAGAATGGTGGCACGAAGGAAGTATTTCACATAACTTTTTCTCATATCCGTTGGCGTATTGCATCATTCCAATATCGTTCGGATGTGTTCCGTCAACATAAGAATCTATGGCAAGCCCCAGATCCTTTTTTGATAAATAATAAAGTCCGGTTACCCTTTGCCTGGTTAAACTTATATAAGCTTTCTGTAGGATGTTGTTCAGTTCTGTATAAATATCATACCGTCTGGCGTCAATACTTCCATCAGAATAGCCGGCATGTTCTACCAGTAAAACAGGTGTGTCGGGATGCTCATTTTTCAGCTGTTCTACTGAATGTACAATTCGCGAATACACTTCGTCTGGCGATAAGTTTTTTGAAGTTGCCATATTCGGAAGGCAATCCAGGATATAAACCTGTGCATCAATCTCATTAATCAGGCTAATTACTTCTTCTTCAAGCTTCCCATTTCCGGAAAATCCCAGATTTATTACCGGCCGATCGATTTTTCGTGAAAGAATATTTGTCCAGGCCAGCCCGGGACGGGAAGCACAAGCCCCTTGTGCTATTGACGTACCATAAACAACAATAGGCTTTTTATCCCGTACGGGCAACACCTCAAGTGTACTATTTTCATCCACTCCTATCTCCATCCATTCCACCATGTTATATAATGGCAGATACAGGCGGTATTCCCTATCCATATCCGAATTGTCCTTATTTATGGGGGAGAAGTGGCATACAACGGTATCTTGAAATAAATAACGGCCATTTTTCCACAGCCAATTCTCGTGCTGGTCTTTCACATATAAATCAAGTCCGCTGACACCCGTAGTTGGCATGTGGTACATATTTAAATTACCGTTCAATTTATAACGTACAACAATTTGGGTGCTATTGGTATGAAACCGAAACGAAAGGCCTGCACTTTTCTGTGCCAGACTCCAAACCTGCTTTCTTACACTATCTTTTGCTTTTTGTGGCAACCTGGAATAAATTCCTATTTCGGAGCCAAACCAACCCTGTCCTTCAATCACCGGAGATGTTACATGTTCCGGGCTCCACCATTTTATTTTGTTTTCTTGAGAAACACCATTAAATGTTAAAAAAACGAGCAGGAGTATCAGTCCTGCTTTTTGATATTTAAACATATTCTCTGTTGTTATAATTTCTTAAAACTGAAAATCAAATACACCTCAATCACACAATTCGCAGAGAGCGAACTCACATTGATTATGAGTAGTCCCTTCCGAAAAAAAAGCTTTTCTTCGGAAGGGACTCAATATCAGATTTGTGGAATTATTGTTTCCAAATAATTCACTACCTCAAGTGTATCAATATCGGTTTCAGAAATATGATACCTGGTCTTGGTCCGCACAATACCCCCAACTTTAGCATCAATAAGCGGATATCGTTCATCGCTTACAAATACCTCCTCGGTAAATTCGCCATTATTCTGTTCGTAACTTAACAGGTTTCCTACCGCACTGACTTTTTGTTCAAAGATGATTTCTTCATTATTGGGAGAAAATTGAACCTGTGCATTTATTAAGGTAGAAACATAACTTGAACCATAAACATAAGTCTGCTCGGTTATTTTTAACGATCTGTTACCAAATACGTCAACATTTTGAGCCGTTATTTCCAGGTTCCCTTCTATACCGTCATCGGGCATAAAATCAATAACAGAATAATAACAACTCGAATCGCTGTCAAAATTACTTTCAGCATAATCAACTCTAAGCGAGTCGGTTAACCCCTGCGATACATTCCAGCTCAAAATACAATAAGAGCGGTTTACATCTTCTTTCGGGTAAATATTTACTCTCATTCGGTAATATCCTGCCTGAGTGTTTAGTTCATTTACTTTTGCGGCATAAATGATTGGCCCGTTTTCTATGTACTGGTTCAGTAAGTCGTTTGCATCATCACAACTAGTGTAGAAAATGAACAATAAAACTGTCAATTTGAAAATATATCTTTTCATATTCCTCATTTTAATCTGGTATAATTTCTTTAGGTAACCTCTAAAAATTAGTTTTATGAAGCATGTCTATTCTTCTGTTAATGAAGTTGCCATCCATTTTCAATCATCATTTTCCTTTTCGTTCAATTTTCAGCCATAATTTCATTG
>JBKEDN010000068.1:0-21490 GCA_047975435.1 Draconibacterium sp.
TCAGGTTTTCAAAGGTTTTTTAAAAACCGCACTTTTTTGAGAGGAAGAAAGCGGTGAAAGATACACCCGCTGAAAAGTTTGGTTTGGAGATAGATGTAAAAAATGGATAAAAGGTTGCGTGTGGAATAACATAATAATTACAAAAAATCTAAACTCTTCGGAAACGACGCAAGACAAAGAATACCAAAAAACCGGTCACACATTGTGCAACCGGTTTAAAACTTTTTAGTAATCTAACCTATCAAACAGATTAATTGAAATCTGGTGTTTCTGACGTTTTAAAGTCTATATCTGTATCCCTGTACATAGAAGTACTTTTCAGGGAAGACGGAATCAAATCACTTTTTGAAGAATAGTTATCGAACTCGATTACTTTTTGATAATTTTCGTTGTTATTTTGAAACTCAGAAGAAGGATATCGTATGCGTTCTAATTCCGGTTTCATCACCTTGCCATTAAACGTCATCGGTTCCAGTTTTGGATGGCGTGTTCTTTTTAACTCACTCCATAATAAGTAAGGTCGTAACAGGTTAATATGAATATATTTCTGCTGCATGAGAATTTCCATTTTCATATTATCGTCAGCAGCTTCAAAAGCAGTTTTTACCTTATCTCCATAAGAACTAATAACTCCTTCTGCTGGCTTCGTTGGCATAATCAAGCTTTTCCAGGCATTATCAGCAGGTAACTCACTACCATATGAGCTTAGACTGTTAATCATATACCACCAGTTGGTTGAATGAACTACAGCATCTTTCATATGTTCCCCTGCTGTTTTTCCAGTCGAAGCATAACCCTTCATCGCCACTTCTGCAAGTAAAAGATCGATCTCACCAAGAGTGAACATGTCTGCCGGCTGATTATTATAGGTATATGTAGTATGACTCCACATCGATTTTGCATTTTGCTCGGTGGAAGCCACTAGGTTATCGGCATAAGGATAATAACGATCACCACTATTATACCCATCATCCTGTGCATCAGAATTATAAGAAACTCCACGATAATCGTTATACTTAGTTGGATAAGCCAATACCGGTAAACGAGGATCGTCAACTCCTTCTTCGTATGCAGGATCATGAAAATTCATACGATTAAGGATAATATTGGGAACATGCATCGCATATGCTCTTTCATACATACCACGTTGCCATGTACCTCCACCAGGCAAGTCAGCAACCGCATCTACCTGAAGGATTTCCCAGTATAAATCTTCTGTAGGCAAGTTATCAATTGCTTCAGAGATGTGTGTTTTCCCGGCAGTCTCATCAACTCCCGCTAACCTTATACCATAACGTAACCGTAAAGCACTGATATACTCAACCCATTTATCAACATCTCCACCAAATGCCAAGTCCTGCTCTGCAAGCAAAGCTTTTGCTGCGGGAGACATTGCATTGTATGCACCCGGCAATTCATCTGCAATCGTTTTTAACTCCTCTAAAATTGCCTTGTATATCTCGATAGGGTCGTCATACTCCACAAAAAATACTCCTTCGGTTCCTTTAAAAGCATCGAAATATGGTATCGAATTGTAAATGTCAACATTCCGTAAAGCTCCCCAATCCTTTATAACAGTTCCCAATTGGTAATAGATCAAATTATCGTTATATTGATCAGTTCCTTCCATATCTATCATAATATCTCGAAGAGCCCCCCAATTTCGCATACGAACGTAGTAGTCGTCAAACCATCCAAAACCGGCATCTGGCTCTTGATAAGCCAAATCATCATAGTCAATATACCAGCCATAACGAGATGTTATATAGCGGTTCGCTATCTGCGCATAAGTAAAAATACCTGTACCACCATTCTGCCACCACCACTCACCGTAGTCTTTGATATAAAATTTCCATTGCGTAAGCATACTGGTATACAATCCCGGAGCCAAGTTCTCCAAATCGGGGCTGTAGACCATAGGATTCTTGAATTCTTCTTCCAGTCGATCCTGGCATGAAGAGAATAGCATAAAAGCTGACAATATGATTATAAGTATCTTTTTCATAATAGTATTACGTTAATGATTAGAAACTAACATTTACTCCGAAACCATACGATTTTATCGAAGGATAGAAAGAGTATTCTACAATAGAATTTGTACCCAGCGTAGATTCGGCATCAACGTTCGGAATAGATTTGTAGATATAGAAGGGGTTTCTGGCAATAAGCGAAAGCGTCAACTTTTGCAAATGCATACTGTTGGCCAGTTTTTTCGGAATGGTGTAACTCAAAGCCACCTGCCGTAACTTGATGTAGTTGTTTTTATACAACTGATCAGGCTGGAAGTCTTCACTCATATCGTGAATGTATGAAGAATAATACTCAGTAGCACTTAGAATCACGTCGTTAGGAACATAGTTCGGATTATCCTCTGTTCCTTCATTACGAACTCCATCCAAAATCAACCCATCATGATACACACGTCCATCACGTGCTCCCGCTGGGGCTCCCTGATCGTGCTGCCATTCAATACGGTTTCCTGTGGCGTCATCAACATAATAAGCCATACCACCGTGTTCTTCATTACGATATTTAAGAGTCTCCTCGCTAATACCCATACCTAGAAGATAGTAATTAGAATAGGAGAAAATAGAACCGCCGAATTTGTAGTCAATCAATGCATTCAAATTGAATCCTTTGAACGAAAAATTAGAAGTCAAACCACCATAAAAGTTGTCCTGAATATTACCTGCCTTCTTCATTTCGCTCTTATCCAAAACATAATAGCCATTATCGTTGATTATGCGGTTGCCGCTTCCGTCTGTCAGATAATCGTACATTAATATCTCACCAAAGGGTTCATTCTCTTCAGCCACCGCCAATACACTTGAACCTATGCTATGAACTGTTTTGGAGGTAATACCTGGGTATAGTTCTTTCACCTTTGTTTTCTGAAAAGCTCCTGTAAGAGTAAGATCCCAACGGAATTTTTCTGTTGCTATAGGAGCACCTTTTAACATAACTTCCAAACCATTGTTCTTAACATGGCCGGCATTGATTTTGATGTCACCTGCACCAGTTACTCTCGAAAGGTCAACAGCCATGATTTGATCATAGCGATTGTAAGTATACCAAGAAATACTGGTCTCTAAACGGCTTCGTTTAAAGAAACGTCCGTCAAAACCAATTTCGAATTCTCGCTTACGTTCAGGTTTTAAATCACCTGCAAAAAGCGAACTGGGGGTCGAAATTGTTGTTGCATTGGTGTTGTTTACGGTACCCACAGAATAGCTTCGGTAAGCATAATAATATCCGGGTGCATCAATGCCCACATCGGCCCACGAAGCACGAAATTTTCCAAATTCCATGTAAGGAATATCGACAGAGTTAGTGAAATTCCAGCTTACGCCAACACCTGGATAAAAATATGAGTTATTGTCAGGAGGCAACGTGGAAGACCAGTCATTGCGCGCTTGAAGTTCCACATAAAGTTCGTCTTTCCACGACAATGTTGCAGACCCCAAGGCACTATAAAGTACTTTAGAGCCGTAAGTATGACTTCTTACGCGACCGCGACTTCCAAATGCGGGCCAGTCGTTAGTATTATCAATCGACCAAAAATCAGGGTACAGGAAGTTGCCGTAGCTTGAGACACCCACATTTTTAAATTCGGTACTTTTGTATTCACCTCCTACGAATGCGAGAAGTCGCATACGGTCGTTCATGAAACTTTCTTCGTAATTAAGGAAACCCCGATAATTCTGAACAACTACTTTGTCACGGTTATAAGAGTATTTCCCTCCTTGTATTGAGGGCGAGTACTGTGTGATCGCATTCCTTGTTGTAAACTCCGTATCGGTGTAGTCTATCCCTGCCTGACCTACAAAATAAATATTATCGGTAAAATTTAAGGTTGTACGCACGGAACCGATATAGTGAAACTTCTCATCCGTATCGCTGTTCTCGTATTGCTCCCAAAGAACATCCATCAGGTAAACTGGCGAAAACTGACCAGGCCAGTCGCTACCTTCTTGTGTAAATTTTGAACCATCTTCATTCTTATACATATCAGTTATTGCATCAAACGGATAATCTCGATTTATCCCCCAAGCAACTATGCTTTGGATGTTTGGACGACGGTTATGTGTTTTAATATTATATAGGTTTGAGTTTACCTCAAAGTTGGCAAAATCAGAAACAAAGGTTTGACCACTAAAACTTAAAACATCTTTTTTCTGGTATTCCCGGTCCCAAAGACCGTCATAATCAAAACGAGTGTATGATACTCTCATATTACCGTTTTCATTACCACCAGAAATCGCAACAGTGTAGTTATCTGTCATTCCTGTACGGAACAGGTCAATATAGTTATCAGGATACGCCTGGTAAGGCCGAACTATACTATCGAGAAACATGATTGGTTCTCCATCGAATTTTGGACCAAAATTGAATCGGGTTTTGTTTATTTCCCGAACCTCCTGCCCATTTAATGTTGTATAATTAACATCATATTCGTTGGTACCCGAGCCAAATTCGTTTTGAAAATTAATATACGAATGGGGAACCTCCCAAGTTTTCTGATAACTCACGTTTACTCCCAGTCCACGTGTTTGGCGACCTTTTTTTGTTGTGATAAGAACCACACCATTAGCTCCCTCGCTACCATAAAGCACTGTTGCTTTAGCTCCTTTAAGTATCTCCATCGATTCAATATCCTCGGGGTTAATATCGTTTATACCCGACCCATAATCAAAAGAGTTGAGAGGATCATAACCACGAGAAGCCATATTTGAACCTTCATCATGAATCGGCACACCGTCAACCACGAATAAAGGACGAGTATTTGAGGAAGTTTCAAGACCTGCCGCTCCACGGATTTTTATATTAATACCTCCGGTTGGACCAGCCGATCCTGACTGAATGCCAACTCCCGATGCTTTACCATATAAAGCTAGAACTGGGTTTTGAGAGTTACCTGCAATAGTTAGTTCATCAGCCTTAATAGTACTGATTGCATAACCCAGCGATTTCTTATCGCGTTTAATCCCTAAAGCCGTAACAACCACTTCATCAACCGTTTCAGTATCCGGCAAAAGAGTCACATTAATTTTAGTCCTTCCATTCACGGTCTCGGTTACTGTAGTCAATCCTACAAACGAAAACTGCAAGGTAGCATTACCCGATTTTACTGTAATACGAAAAGTACCATCACCTTGTGTAATCGTACCATTAGAAGTACCTTCTTCGATAATCGAAACCCCGGGAATCCCGAGACCTTCTTCATCAGTAACTGTACCTGTTACTGTTTGCTGTGCATAAACGCTGCCAACCAGCGCAAAACACAATGCAACAAGCAAGATAATTTTTCTCATAAAGAATAATTTTTAGTTGTTAATTAGAAAATATACATGAAGTATTTATTATGATAATTGTTAAGAGGATTCGATGAATATCAAATTCTTTCATAGTTCCGATCAAGCTAGTTTTTATGTTTCCTTCTTTTCATTTTCCCTTAATCCGCACCTCATTCTGAAATACGAATTAAAATCCGCAGAAAATTTTAAGTAAAATTAATGATTTATTTTAATAAAAGTAAATCATTCTTAAATTTTTTTAAAATCATCTCGTGGTAAGAAAATTACATTTCAACACTTAATCATTAGATAAATTATTTTCCTATTATCATTATTTATCAGATAATATATAAGAAGAACAATTTATTTAAGATTCATTTAAAAATCAAAACAGGGAATGGTACAGACAGACGGCCACAAGGGGTTTGGATAGCAAGAAGTAAATAATGAATTGACGCCTGAAAAATTACAGATTATTATGCACCAGGCGACTGAAAGTCAAGAAGCAGAAAGATACTTTCACACAAGCATATTGCTAAACAGTTTCTGATAAAGCATGGCTGTGGTGCCTAACAAACCGGCTCGTTCCCAGTTCTCCGAAATTACAATCTGTATATTTCCGGATATTTTTTCCAGACAATGTTGATTGATCGACTGTTGTATTGGTGTTAAAACAAACTGATTTGCTTCCGAAACAGCACCTCCCAGCACAATAATATCGGGGTTAAGCAGTTGAATAGCATTGGCAAGCGCCTTTCCGAGTGCAAGCCCTACAGACGACAACAAAGAAATAGAACACTCATCTCCGCGTTTGGCAGCTTTTATAATATCTTCTACCCCAATTTCATTTTCTTTGCCTTTGAACTTTTCAGTTAACTGGGATACTTTCCCGGCTCGCACAGCCTCCTGTGCCTTGCGGATTAAAACATATACGGAAGTAACAGTTTCCAGACAGCCTCTTTTTCCGCAAATACACAGCTCGCCGTCTTCCACAAACTTTGTATGAGAAAGTTCTCCGGCAAAACCGGTGGCACCGTTGTATAGCTTCCCGTCAAGCACCATCCCCATTCCAAGGCCCCAGTTCCAGTTAATAATCAAAGCATTTTGGTGCCCTTTTGCCTGTCCGAAAACAAATTCGCCATAAGCCTGCATGCGGGCATCGTTGTTTACATATACCAGTTTTTTAAACCTGGCTTTTATACGCTCGGCTACATTTTGCAGTTTTTTATCTTTAATGGTGTAATTAATTCCGTTTACCTCATCAATCAAACCCGGCATAGATAAGCCAATTCCAAAAATGCGGGAAGTATCAATTTTGTGCTCTCCGGCCATCTTGTTCACTTCTTCGGCAATTTTTTCAATCAGGTCTTCATCATCAATACTGGCTGAAAACCTGGCAACAGGAGCAACTAATTTATTATGTGAATTAAACACACCCAATCTACCGGTATAACGCCCCAGTTCACAGGCTAATACAAAAATAGAATCATCCTTCAGTCCAAACAAAGCAGGACGGCGTCCTCCATTTGATTGACCGGTACCTTTAAACTCTACCAATTCTTTTTGGCTTAATTCTTTTAAAAGCGACAAGGAGGTTGGAACGCTTACACCAATTCGCTTTCCAATTTCAGTGGCTGAATGCATATCTTCACGATACAAAAGATCAAGAACCTTTTTCTTCCGACGATAATTTTTCAGTTCATTACCGCTAAGTTTAACGTCTTCGATGTTATTAATTAGAATCATTGGTGTGGTTATCAAGTATCGCGATCTTATTTATTTTCACACAATTTATATAAATTTTTAGTGAAAGCGCTACTTATTGTTAAATTTTTTTAAAAAGACTGTCTTGTTGCAAAAATATCGATTTTCACGAGAATATTATCAAACTTTTCATTCATTTTACAAGAAACCTCTTTTATCGGTACTCTATTGGCAGTAAACACTGCAATTACAGATAGTTCCACTTGCTTTGAACAACTACTTTTCGTAAACTTACAGGAAATTCATAATTAGCATAATATCTTAACAATGAAACTAAAACAACTAACACCTCTTGTCTTTGTTTGTTTAACCGCTGTTTTATGGAGTTGCTCAAACCCTACTACAGCAACAAGCGAAAAACCCAACATCCTTTTTATTATGAGCGACGACCATGCCTACCAGGCAATTAGTGCCTATGGCTACGGAATAAATGAAACACCAAATATCGACCGCATAGCTGAAGAAGGAGCGATTTTTACCCGCGCATGCGTTACCAACTCGCTTTGTGCCCCCAGCCGTGCAGTACTCTTGACCGGGAAACACAGCTTTATTAACGGAAAAGTTGACAACGTACAACCCTTTGACTGGAACCAGGACAATTTTCCAAAATTACTACAGGCCAACGGGTACCAAACGGCAATGATCGGAAAAATTCATCTCAACGGGCTGCCACAGGGCTTTGACTATTCCATGGTACTTCCGGGCCAGGGCGAATATTATAACCCCGATTTCCTGATCAACGGAAAACGAAAGAGATTGCAAGGCTATGTCACTGAAATTATTACCGAAACAGCGCTCGACTGGCTAAAAAACAAACGCGATGCTACCAAACCATTTTGCATGCTTTATCATCAAAAAGCGCCTCACCGCAACTGGCTCCCGGCCCCAAAATATGTGAATTTATACGACGATAAAACATTTGATCTCCCCGAAAGTTTTTTTGATGATTACCAGGGTCGGGGCAGTGCTGCAAAGGAACAGGAAATGGAGATTAACCGTGATATGACCTGGGGGCACGACTTTAAATTTATTGTTGATCCGAATGGCGACAGCACCAATTTTGTACCCGACATCAGGCGAATGAATAAAGAACAACGTGCCAACTGGATGGCCGCTTATGAAAGTGAAAACCAGGAATTTCTTGCCCATATGCCACAGGGAGCTGATCTGGCAAAATGGAAATTCAACCGCTACATAAAAGATTACCTGCGTTGCATAAAATCGGTTGACGACGGTGTTGGAGAACTACTCGACTACCTCGAACAATCGGGACTTGCAGAAAATACGGTTGTGGTTTATACCTCCGACCAGGGATTTTACCTGGGCGAACACGGCTGGTTCGACAAACGCTTTATGTACGAAGAGTCATTCCGTACCCCGCTGGTGGTGCGCTACCCAAAAGAAATAAAGCCGGGTACTAAAATTGGCAAACTGGTTCAGAACCTCGATTTTGCACCAACTTTTCTGGATTATGCAGGTATTCAGATTCCGGAAGCCATGCAGGGAAAATCGTTCAGGGAACTGGTTAGCGGGCAAACAAACGAATGGAGAGATGCCGTTTATTATACTTATTACGAGTACCCGGCGGTACATATGGTAAAACGTCACTATGGAATTGCAACCGAGCGATACAAGCTCATTCATTTTTATTATGATGTTGATGAGTGGGAAATGTACGACCTGGAAAAAGATCCGCATGAAATGAAGAACATTTACAACGACCCGGCGTACGCCGAAGTACAAAAAGAACTGCATGAAAAGCTGGATGAAACCCGAAAGTATTATAACGACAACGACGAAAACGACCAGAAATACCTGAAGGCTTATCTCGATCATCAGAAAAATGCCAAACAACGGGCGGCCCAAAAAAAGAAATAACATAAAGCGCCTTCCCCTGCAGTAAAAAACTGGGAGCCTCATTAACGAATTTTAACAACGAATATTAGGCCTTAAAAATAAATTGCCTAATTTTTCGCTGGTTTGAAATTTTACTATCATTGCTGATGGTACCTGCCCTGGCTATGAAAAACGCATTGTACATATTTCTGTTAGTGGGGATACTTTTTTCAGGTATCCGGCCGGCTTATGCACAAGGCGTACTTCCCGATTCGGTACTGCTCGAAAAAACCTATAAACAGGAAGTTTTTTACGACAGCCTGAAGTACAAAGCAAATCAGCGAAAATTTACAAGCTGGTTGTACGATGCGCTAATCACCCCGCGCCGGCCATATGTTGATAAAAAGGTGCTTTCGATGAATTATTACAACCGTTACGAAGGAAAAATAATTGCGAATATTAAAATTCAGGCATTGGATGTTTTTGGTCCCAGTTGTGCCGACACCACAAAGAAAGCAGATAAATGGCTGGAAAAAACGGCCAATGCTATTCATACCAAGTCGAACCTGAAAACCATTCAAAAGCAGTTAATTTTTAACGTAGGCGATGTACTCGATCCGGAGGTATTGTACGAAAATGAAAGGCTTATCCGTCAGCTACCGTATATTAAAGACGTCCGGTTTATCGTTGATCAGGACAGCCTCTTTTCCGGTTTTGTAAACATCACTATTCTTACAAAAGACCGGTTTTCGTTTGGGGCTTCGGGAGGTGTAAACGGAACACAATCGGGAGATATACGCGTTTACAACAAAAACATTTTTGGGATCGGCCACGAAGTTTCGTTTAAATTTGTCGGCCATGTAAACAAAGAACCCTACCTCGGGCTTGAAACCTTTTACAAGATCAACAACATAGGTGGTAAATTTCTGGATCTTCAGCTGGGTTACCTGAATACATACCGTCAGGAAGGTTTTGTGTTCGATCTTAACAAACCACTTTTAACCAACGATATTAAATGGGGTTATGGGGCGCATATAACACGCTTGTTCCGAACCGACAGAATAACAGAAGATGACCAGCTGATTATGGAAGAGCCCCTCAACGAAGCATACAACAGCTTTTGGGCGGGCCGCGCTTTTAACCTTGGCGACGACCGGGATCATCTCACGCAACTGTCGATAACCGGCGGCGTACATGGAATTCGTTTTTTTGACAAGCCAACGGTTGAACCCGATCTGCAACCTTTTTTTGCAAACCGTACCATTTACATGACCGGACTGGTGCTGACCCAAAGAAGATACATTCAGGACCAGTTGATTTACAGCTATGGAATTACAGAAGATATTCCGGAAGGATTCAAAAATGAAATCCTATACGGTTATGAAGCCAATGAATTTGGCGATCGTCACTATTTTCAGTTTACTTCGTCGAACGGGAATTTACTTTTGAGCCGCAAAGGATACATTTATCTTTCCACCGGATTTGGCGGCTACCTGAAAAATCAACGTTTGGAAGAAAGTATGATTCAGGGCGACATCCAGTTTATTTCGAAACTGACAACCGCCGGAAAGAAGAAAGTCCGTACGTTTATCAACCTTGACTACACCCTTGGAATCCGACGGTTTGAAATCGACAACCTCACCTTACGGGGAGACGAGTTTGTTCGTGGTTTTGACAGTAGGACTGCAAACGGGAAACAACGGCTGACACTCAAACTTGAACATGTTGTTTTCCTGCCTCATCAGTTTTATAAGTTCAACATGGCGCTGTTTGGCTTTGCCGACCTTGGCGTAATTGGCTCGAATCACAACTTTATTTTAAGGGAAAATTATTACTCGGGAATCGGTATCGGACTGCGTCTCCACAACGAAAACCTTGTTTTTGAAACCTTTCGCTTACGCCTTGCTTTTTATCCGTTTCATCCTGAAGATGTCAACTTTGTTGGTTTTATTCTGAATGAACAGTCAAAGCAGCGGTTCAATTCATTTGATCCCGGAAAACCGATTCCCATGCGGTTTGAGTAGTCGCTAAAACTGAAAGTAGATAAAAGGTTGCATGTCGGAGGAAATGGACTGATAAACAACAATAACCGTTATGGCAGCTAAAACTACCTGCACCCAAAGCGGCGACGCAACAAACCAGTCTTTGATCCTTTCTTTCCAGCTGTCGCTCAGCCAGTGAATCACAAAACCAAACAACATCACCAGAAACACCCATTTATAAGCAACCAGCACCTGGGGAACCAACGAAAGATCCATTGCTGTACCAATTTGGTGTAACATTCCGTTTACCACATCCATCGATTCGGAACGGAAAAATACCCGTGTGAAAGTGATAAAACTAAAAGTAACTGTGATCTTCCAGATATTTGCCCAAACGTTGCTGTATTTCTCCCAGGGGCTTATTTTCCGCCAGGCTTTGTAAACCACTAACCCAAGCCCGTTTAACCCGCCCCAAATAATAAACTGCCACGAAGCGCCGTGCCACAAACCTCCCAGCAACATGGTCAGCATCAGGTTTATTTTGGTGTCGATACTCTTTTTTATTTTGGGTGAAAATTTTGCAAGTACCGCAAAAACGATCACTACCCCTACCAAAATTGGCACAAGAATCAGCTTTCCGGCCAGTAAAACAATAATGGCCAGAATAACACCCAAGCTGATGTAACTAAAAGTAGAACCGCCGCGGTTTCCACCAATCGGGATGTACAGATAATCTTTTAGCCACGACGAAAGCGACATGTGCCAGCGTTTCCAGAATTCACCCACATTTTTGGCTTTGTACGGCGAGTTAAAGTTTTGCGGCAAACGATAGCCCATCAGAAGCGCTACGCCAATGGCAATATCGGTATAACCCGAAAAATCGACATACACCTGCAGCGAATAGCCAAACAAGGCCATCAGGTTTTCAAAACCGGAGTAAGTAATCGGATCGGAAAAAACCCTGTCAACAAAGTTCACTGCAATAAAATCTCCGATAAATATTTTTTTGATGAGCCCTTTTAAAATCATAAAAATGGCCCAGCTAAATTCAGCACGTGTAAGATGAAAATCTTCGTAAATCTGTTTAATAAAACCCGAAGCGCGTACGATTGGCCCCGCTACCAACTGGGGGAAAAAGGACACATAAAATCCAAAGTCGATCAGGTTTTTTACGGGCTCGGTTTCTCGTCGATAAACATCAACCGAATAACTAATGGTTTGAAAGGTGAAAAACGAAATACCCACGGGCAACAAAATCTGGTTCACATTAAAATGTGTTCCTGTGGCTTCGTTGGCCCACAGTGCCAGGTGATTGATGACCTGCCAGTTGGTACCCAGCATAAGATTCAAACTGTCAACAAAAAAGTAGGCATATTTGAAATAAGCCAGCAAACTAAGGTTAACCACCACACTAAGGGCAATTAGTAATTTGCGAACAAGTTCGTTTTGTGAGCGATAAATATGTTTGCCAATAAAATAATCGACCAGCGTGCTAAACAGCAATATAAAAAAGAAAAACCCGCTCGACTTGTAATAAAAAAACATGCTTATCATAAACAGATACCCCGCCCTGATGCTGCGGTTTTTGTTTTTGTAAACCAACGAGTACCCAAGTAATACCACTGCAAAAAAAGCCCAGAAAAAAAAGCGGGTAAAAATCAGCGGTGCAACCTCGTTGTACAGAAAAATATTCCGCAACGCCTCAGTAATATCTATTTGTTGAAGTATATCCAAAGTCAGTGGTATTAATTATCGCTTATTGTTACAGGTTCGTCTGTAAAACGACTGTTATATGCTTGTTTATTTTGGCTCAGAAAATTTTCAAAATCTTGCATCAGGGCATTAAAAAACAAATCGGCAACCAGCAGATAGCCCTCGCGGGTAAAATGAATTTTGTCGCTTTGGGCCAGCTGATTTTTTTGCCACAAAACAATGGAATTCAAACCGCCCATTACCGAGAACATATCCCACACTCCTACATTGTATTTTTCGGCCATCCGAAACATGCTTTCACGTACTTTCTCACCGTTTTTATTTACATAGCGCCGGTACAGATAACTGTCGTTATTGGTTGTAAAAACAATGGCTGCTTCGGGGGCTGCCCGTTTTATTTCATCAATCAACTGATCGTAATGATCTTCAAAACGATCCTGTGAAAACCGTCTTCCATAGGCATCATTTATTCCGATTCCCAGTATCACTAAATCGGGTTTTAATTCAGCCAATTGTTTTTCGAAAAGCTGGCACCGCAAATAAGCCGGAACGTGTGCCCCGTTTACGCCAATACTATGATACATAACTCCGTTGGGCGCCGACTCGGTAGTAATTCCAAACAAAGTAAAACTTCCTGTGGAACCACTTTTTCGGTTAAGTGTTAAAGTCAGGCTGTCAACATATGTATTCAGCGAAAAATCAATGTAACCGTCGCCGTTCGAAATAGTATCCAGGATTGCAGAATCAACTGCCAACTCGTAGTTCTTTCCTTTATTTTCGTAATAAACCCTGAATTTGTTAAAACGGTAATCCAGTATATTTTCCTTTTCCAGTAAAATAGTTAGTTCGGCTTTTGTTGAATTGGTGGTTGCCGACATCCCTCCCACTCCGAGTGTTCCGCTTTTGCGGCTCTCCACATTACGAAAGCTTTGCCAGGCACCGGTGTAACGGATGTAATACCCAAAAGGCGAATTAGTGCGCGAAATCCGGTACGGAAACATATAACCCCAACCGGCATTCATTTCTCCGTCCAGGGTTTGAAAACGGTTTCGCATCTGCCCCGAAAAAGTACCGGCCTGAATATGTGAACCTCCGATATGAACAATGTTTACACGCCCCTCGCCAGTTGTAATCAGTGTTTCAAGTTTTGAATAAAAGCGATCGATATGGGTACGCTTCCCGGGAAAGTGCATTTCATTTAAATCGTAACGAATAAAATTATAAGGATTCACACGGTAGAAATAAGCCTCATCCTGCGCAACAACCGGAAACTGAACAACAATGAAAAGTGCAATAAAAAAGCAAATAACTTTCCCACTTTTCGTCAGACTCCGAACTCTAAACCCTGAATCCTGAACCCTGAACCCTGAACTCTGAAACCTAAACTCCGAACTTCTCCCGCTTCCCATTAAATCTCCTCCTCCAGGTAATTATTGTATTCAAAAATCAGGGCATTGTAAAACATATTGGCCACCAGCCGGGCACCCTTTGCCGAGAAATGCACATAGTCAGGCCGGGCCAGTTCGGGATTAGCATTTACCCACGAAGGCATGCTGTTGTAACCTCCCATGGCGCGGTACATATCCCAGTAAGCACCACCGTTGGCCAGCGTTACCCTCTTTAGTTCTTCCACCACTTTAGGAAGATGTTCGTAAGTTACATAGCGGTCTTTTTCTTTGGTTGACATGTCACTCGGGCCAATCACAACAATCGCTGCTTCAGGACACATTTCCTTTATTCGTTTTATCTGACTTCCAAACCAGCGGCCGTAACGGTCAATCGCCTTCACATCCTTGATATAGGGCATCACGTTTCCTCCAAACTGAAGGATGAACAGCTTCGGATGCAGATCGTTGTACATTTTTAGAGCGTGTCCAAAATCAGTACGGGTAAAAATTGTTCCCGAGCTTCCGCGTAAGGCAATGTTATCCATTACAACACCTGTTTGCGAGGCCAGATCGATGCCGTAAATATCGGGGCTATCGTAACCGGCAAAACGCAAGGTTATACTACTTGTTGAATCCGGAAGATCGCTTTCCACCACGCCATATTCCAGGTTGGCAGGCAGCGTTTTTGTTAAAATGGTATCGGTCCGGGCAATTACGGTAAGTGTCACCGGACTTTTGGTATTTCCATAAAACAGACGCATGTGTTTGTACTCCCGTGTTCGCAAATACGAAATATCCGATTTCGAGACATTCATCTCTGCCTCGTACCAAATCGAATCATGAAACGGAACAGAGTCAGGTACCAGCGGAGCATAACGCGAAAAAGCCCCCATTACGCCGTAGTTGCTGTGGGACACCATCGAATCCACTTTCCCGTAGATCGGGTAACGCTTCCAGTCGCCTGTATTATGCTGTTTGGCACTAAAAACATAATCGTAAGGCTGAAGGGCCGGGCGCAAACCAACACCATCTCCGCCAAAACGGACCTGTAATTTATTTCGCACAAACGAAGTAATCCGGTCGCCTTCAATCTGGCTGTCGCCGTAATGCATAATGCGTACGGAAGAATCGTTTTGAAGATGGCTAAAAAACCGTTCCAGGTTCTTTCGCCCTTCGTGGTTCATCTCCAGTTTCCGTATCGATTTCACCAACTCTTCGTAATCGGCACCGTGCACTACTTCGGTGGTTGTTTCCCCCTCCTGCGTTGTATCCACTTCAACTTCCATCACCGAATCAATCTCAAACTGATGGCTCACCAAATCAGAAATATCAGCATATTCTTCCTGTTTGCTTAGCAACATTTCCCCGAAAGTAGGCATGTGAAAAGTAAAACTCCCCACAGTCACACCGTTTTCCGGAGTGATCCACATGGTGCCTGCCAAAAGCACAAACACGCCAAGCATAAAAAACAGGGTCTTTATCGGTTTCATTCGCTTACGTATATGGTTAATTTTTGCCCGATCTGAATTTTCCGGGCATCGCTAATCCCGTTCCAGTATAGGATGGCTTCGGGTGTTACTCCGTCGTATTTTTTTGCAATCACATAAGGTGATTCTCCGTTTTTTACCACGTGCTCCACTTTATGCGCCGATGCAGGAATTTCCCAGGTCTTTTGCACCATGGCTGTGGCTGCTCCCTGCCCGGCATTTGCGGCAGGTTGTTTTTGCAGGCTCCGGAAATAATCGGCTTCGTTCTCATCCACAAAAATCACCAGTTGCTGACCAGCCTGAATTTTCCGTTCGTTGTAAATATTGTTCCAGTATTTCAAGTCTTCCACCTGCACATTGTAATCCTCGGCAATATAGCCCAACACATCACCGCGCTGAAGCGTATATTTGATCTTTACCTTCCCTTCTATTTCCAGGTCTTTTACTTTCTCACCAATGTATTGCCGTGTGGGTGCCGGCGGATATTCCACTTTCCGGGCAACCACATCAAACAGCGTTGAGTCGAAGGCATTAAAAATTGAATCGTGCCACACAATGTATGCTTCCCTTTTTCCTTCCGGAAGTGTCAATACCTCGTTTTTATCTCCGGGAATAATCAAATACCGGAACTGCGGATTCAATTCCTGCAGTGTTTTTAAAGGAATATCCAACACCTGCTCAACCTGTTGAAAATGCATTTTTTGCTGAACCAAAACAGTATCGGGTTTTAGGTATTCAAACGGCGCATTGGCGATATAATTGTTCTGAAAAACAGCCAGCGCTTGCCAGGCAGTCAGTGTCTGTTGTACTGTTTTGGGCAAATTTTCGAGCACACAATTCACTGAAATACTGTCGCCACACCGCAACATCGCATTTCGCAGGGCTGTGTTACCTGCCAGAAACCCCAGCATTCCCCACTCCTGATTCCCAAAAACCTTTGTACTTTTTTGGATTTCGGCCACGGCAGCCCGTGTTGCTTTTTCTGCAACAAAGCGCTCATCCACCAGGCGGTTAATCTCCAATCCATTTAATATGCCCTGAAAATGTGTGAGTTGCCAAAGCCCTGCCTTTTTATCTGCACCAACTGCTCCCACATTCATTACCGACAAAGCCATGGGTAAATACTCCAGCTCGGCGGGTAGTCCGGCAGCAAGAATCTCTTTCTCCAGTACGGGTTTCCAATAGGAAAATGCGTTGAGTAAGTATTCTTTGTCGGATACAGGCAACTGCTGGTAATAGGTATAAAAAGAAGAAAAGCCGGGAAGCTCTTTATTAAAAATTGTCTGGTTTAATAAAGAAAAGTCTTTTGATAAAGTATCCGTTTTTTCATGAAAGTGAATTGCCTGATTTTTTGAAACGATTATTTCGTTGCACCATTGATCCAGTTCAGTAAGATTATGTTGAACGTTCACTTGAAACAGGCTGTCTTGCCCCGTTGCGAAGTTCGAAAAACCTGCCACAATTGCCCAAAGCAATAAAACACAGATGTTATTTTTTAGTCGCAGATTCAATTTGTAAAGCTTAATAATTAAGCTGCAAAAATATCAATTCAATGCAGAATGAAAACCCGTAAGCCCGAAAAATGGCTTTTATTTATCAAAAAGAATGAACCTCAAAATTTACAACGCTGCGGCTGGATTTTGATTTTGAATCGTTCCACGCAAACAATCAAAGTCCCAATCCACTCTTTATTAATTTACGGTTCAGAAAACAAATCACTATTGTCCTGTAAATAGTAGTGAAAGACGAATAGATTGCTTTGTTTCACTGTCAATGACTGCAATATCATGTTGTTGATTTGAATCGAAAAGCCCTGCTCCGTTTTAATTACTGCAATACAAAATATCCACCAAGTTTATGAAATATTTTTAGTTATTGATAAACTTTTAAAATATTTACAAAAGTCACTTTCCAATTAACTTGTTTTGTTTTACTTTACAACACGATTAAACATCCGCACTTTGTGGATTCACTTAAAAACAATAATTGAAAACTTATACAAAGCAGATGAAGAAATTAGCAGGAAAGTGCAACACATTTTTAATAGTGATGTGTCTGGTTTTTAGCTCAACTTTTGTTGGTGCACAAAGCAATAAAGAAGAGCAAGTAGAAATAGCCACTGCCCGAAAAACAAATTCCACCACCATTGAGCTTGATTTTACAAATCAGCAACTTATGCTGATCGATTTTTACGGCGACAACATTTTCCGGATGTTTCAGGACAACAGTGGCAAAGGAATGCGGGCGCCCGAGGCAAAACCCAAAGCCGAAATCCTGGTAAAAAATCCGCGTAAAGCTGTTTCTAAACTTCAACTAAATACGGCCGGAAACACCATCACAATTTCAACTTCTACTATTCAGCTAAGCTTTGATAAAAAGACAACAACTTTTGCACTAAAAAACCTGCAAACCGGGAAAACGGTAACAAAATCGCTTGCTCCGCTTACCTTCGGAAAAAACAAATATCAAATTGAGTTGAGCGAAGATACCGATGAATATTTCTATGGCGGTGGTGTGCAAAACGGTCGTTTTTCGCACAAAGGGAAAGTGATTGCCATCGAAAATCAAAACAGCTGGACTGACGGGGGCGTGGCTTCTCCAAATCCTTTTTACTGGTCAACCAATGGATACGGATTTATGGCCTACACCTTCAAAAAAGGTTCGTACAACTTTGGCGCTAAAAACGAAGATCACGTAACACTCTCGCACGAAACCGATTACCTCGATGTATTTTTTATGGTAAGCGATGGCCCGGTGGCTTTGCTAAACGATTTCTATCAACTTACCGGCCACCCGGTGCTGATACCGAAATTTGGTTTTTACGAAGGCCACCTGAACGCCTACAACCGCGACTACTGGAAAGAAGATTCAACCGGAATTCTCTTTGAAGACGGCAAGCGTTACAAAGAATCGCAAAAAGATAAGAGCGGCACCAAAGAATCGCTAAACGGCGAGCTTAACAACTACCCGTTTTCGGCGCGTGCAGTTATCGATCGCTATAAAAGCCACGACATGCCGCTGGGCTGGATTTTGCCCAACGATGGTTATGGCGCGGGCTACGGACAAACCTCAACACTGGACGGAAACATTGCCAATCTGAAGGAGTTTGGCGACTACGCCCGCAATCGCGGTGTTGAGATTGGTTTGTGGACCCAGTCGGACCTGCACCCCATCGACACGATTGAAGCACTTTTACAGCGCGACATAGTAAAAGAAGTAGGTGTGGCTGGTGTGCGTGTGCTAAAAACCGATGTAGCCTGGGTAGGTGCCGGTTACTCCTTTGGTTTGAACGGCGTGCAGGATGCTGCCGAAATTATGCAGGAACGCGGAAATAACGCGCGTCCGTTTATTATTTCACTCGACGGCTGGGCTGGCACGCAGCGTTATGCCACCATTTGGTCGGGCGACCAAACCGGCGGAAAATGGGAGTACATCCGTTTTCACATTCCTACTTTTATTGGCTCGGGATTGTCGGGGCAACCCAATATTACCAACGACATGGACGGGATTTTCGGCGGCAAAAATCCGATCGTCAATATCCGCGATTTCCAGTGGAAAACATTTACGCTGATGCAGCTGAACATGGATGGCTGGGGCGCCAACCCGAAATACCCGCATGCTTTGGGCGAACCAGCTACTTCGATCAACCGCAACTATTTAAAGCTGAAATCGGAGCTGCTGCCCTATGCCTATAGCGTGGCGCACGAAGCAGTTGACAGACTGCCTGCCATCCGCGCGATGTTCCTCGAAGAAAAGAATGCTTACACCCTCGGAAAAAATACCGAATACCAATATATGTTTGGCCCCGATTTTTTGGTGGCGCCCATTTACCAGAGTACCAAAGCAGATATAAATGGCAACGACATTCGCGACCACATTTATCTGCCCGAAGGAAGCTGGGTGGATTATTTTACGGGCGAACTCTACGAAGGCGGACGGATCATCAATAATTTTGAAGCCCCGATCTGGAAACTGCCGGTGTTTGTAAAACGCGGCGCCATTATCCCAATGGTCAATCCGAACAACAATGTTAGCGAAATCGACAAACAACTCAGGATTTACGAGGTTTATCTCTACAAAAATTCAGCGTTTACCGAATACGACGACGACGGAACGACAACGGCTTACATGCAGGGACAATACGCCACAACACGTATCGAATCGAAAGTTGACGGCGATGTGGTTAATGTAATTGTGGAACCCGCCAAAGGCGCTTTCAGTGGTTTCGAAAAAGAAAAGGAAACCGAGTTCCGGGTTAATGTAACCAGCCAACCCGAGAATGTGACAGCAAAGATTGGCGCTAAAAAAGTACGCCTGAAACGCGTAAAATCATTGGAGGCTTTTAATGCCGGAACCAACGTTTATTATTACAATCCGGCGCCGAATATGAATCAGTTTGCGACTAAAGGCAGTGAATTCGAAAAAGTAAGCATCACCAAAAACCCGCAGTTGCTGGTAAAAGTTGAAAAGACCGACATCAGTAAAAACAGCGTTCAACTTCAGTTTAGTGATTATGAATTTACCCCGCTTAACCAGCTTCTAAAAAATACAGGCGAATTATCAGGAGTAACAAATGCTGCAGTTGCCGACACCAATGCAACGGCATACACGCTAAAACCTACTTGGGATAAAATGGCCAATGCAGATTATTACGAACTTCAGTTTGATGGCATGTTGTATTCTACGATTAAAAATAATGCGCTACTGTTTGAAAACCTGAAACCTGAAACCGATTATTCCTTTAAAATACGCGCGGTGAACCATAGCAAAACCGCTGACTGGACAAGTTTTACCGCCCAAACAAAAGCCGATCCGTTGCAATTTGCAATAAAAGGGATTAAGGCCGAATGTACTGCCAAAATGCAGGGTGGCCAGGGCTTAAACCGCTTGTTCGATTTTGATGAAAATTCGATGATGCACACCAAATACGGCGAGAACGCGGTGCCATTCGAAATGCTTATCGATCTGAAATCGATCAACCAACTGGAAAAAATAGTTTACCTGCCACGAATGAGCGGCGTAAACGGAATGATTTTATCCGGTAAATTTCAACTTAGCCTGGATAAAGAAAACTGGACCGATGTTGGCAGCTTTGAGTGGGAACGCACCCCTGAAGCCAAAACATTTATGCTGAAAGGCCAGCCGACTGTTCGCTATATTAAACTGATGGTTGACAAAGCTTACGGCAATTTTGGTTCGGGACGGCAACTGTACATTTTCAAAGTGCCGGGAACCGAAAGCTTCCTGCCTGGTGACATCAACAACGATGGTGTGATCGATAAAAACGACCTCACTTCGTACATGAACTACACCGGTTTGCGCACAGGCGACGCCGATTTTGGTTACGTGAGCCGCGGCGATGTTAACAACAACGGCCTGATTGATGCCTACGACATCTCGAATGTTAGTACGCAACTGAACGACGGCGTAAGCAACACACCCGTAGAAAAAGTGGCCGGAAAACTGACACTCAATACCGCCAAAAGCAACTACAAAGCCGGCGAAACGGTGGAAATAAAAGTGGAAGGCAGCGCGCTGGAATCAGTGAATGCCTTTAGTTTTGCGCTTCCGTACAACGGCAATGTGCTGGAGTATGTGGGTGTTACACCGGTGAATACAAAAGAAATGGACAACCTAACCTATAACCGATTGCACTCGAACGGCGACCGGGTGCTCTACCCTGCTTTTGTAAATCTGGGCGACCAGCCCGCAGTGGAAGGCGATGGAACGATTTTTGTCCTTCAGTTTAAGGCCAAACGCGCTTTTAACTTCGATCTGGAAATCGAAAACGCTTTGCTGGTTGATAAGTATTTAAATACGGTGAAATTTTAAAGAGAATATAAGATAACAAAACAGGCTGCCCGTTTTGAGCAGCCTGTTTTGTTTATATGAATGGCGTAAAGTTATTTTAGGTAACCTCTAAAAATTAGTTTTATGAAGCATGTCTATTCTTCTGTTAATGAAGTTGCCATCCATTTTCAATCATCATTTTCCTTTTCGTTCAATTTTCAGCCATAATTTCATTG
>JBKEDN010000070.1:0-13610 GCA_047975435.1 Draconibacterium sp.
AATGAAATTATGGCTGAAAATTGAACGAAAAGGAAAATGATGATTGAAAATGGATGGCAACTTCATTAACAGAAGAATAGACATGCTTCATAAAACTAATTTTTAGAGGTTACCTAAAAATATAAAAATGTGGCGTTCGCAAAGCACCGTAAGCAAAAGCAATTTCCTGCGTTTCGTCGTACAAATATTTCCACGGAAAATTGTGTTCTTTCATGCGGGCCACCATGTGTTCAAAATCGTCTTCGGCATACGTATTTTTGCTGTTCGAATTTATTCCGACAAAAGTGACACCCTTTTCTACAAATTTTTCCGCAGTGGCACGGGTTACCTCATCACTGTTTATCACATACGGACAATGATTACAGGTAAAAAACACCACTAAATATTTTGAGTCTTTAAAGCTGTTCAGCGAATATTTTTGCCCGTCGGTTGCAGGTAATTCAAAATCAATTGCTTTTGCACCAATATCTAATGTAAATGCCATAACTTCTTATTTATTTGTTTAAAAGTAAAAGATATTTCGGCAATCATTTGTTTTATCAGAAACAAAATCTTTCTCTATTTTTAAGCGGTACAGTTATAAGCGGTAATATCAAAAACAGAATCACTCAGAAAATGGATCAGCAACAGGCATTAGAAAAGATAAAAAAACTTCAGTCGGAACTCGAAGAACACAATTACAACTACTATGTTTTGGTCCGGCCGTCAATCAGCGATTACGAATTCGACATGAAACTGAAAGAGCTGGAACGCCTGGAAAAAGAACACGGAATTGATGATCCGAACTCTCCTACCAAAAGAGTGGGTAGCGACCTAAACAGCGATTTTGAACAGGTGGAACACAAGTACATGATGCTATCGCTTTCCAATGCTTATTCAGAAGAAGAAATCCGCGATTTTGATACCCGTGTTAAAAAGCTGATCGGTACCGAATGTGAATATGTTTGTGAGCTGAAATTTGACGGTTCTTCTATCAGCCTTATATACGAAAACGGACAACTGGTGCGGGCTGTAACACGTGGTGATGGCGTGAAAGGCGACGATGTTACTACCAACGTGCGCACCATAAAATCCATTCCGCTAAAGTTGCGCGGAAATGATTATCCCGGCAGTTTTGAAATGAGGGGTGAAATTCTGATGCCTTTCGAGGTTTTCAACCAACTAAATGCCGAGTTGGAAGAACGCGGTGAAGCACTTTTGGCAAACCCGCGGAACACTGCTGCCGGAACTTTAAAAATGAAAAACTCTTCGGTGGTGGCATCGCGCAAACTGGATGCTTACCTTTATTATTTACTGGGCGAAAACCTGCCCGCCGACGGCCACTACCAAAACCTGCAAAAAGCACGAGAATGGGGTTTTAAAATATCGGAACACATGCAGCTGTGCCAAAACCTGGAGGATGTTTTTAATTTTATCCGGAAATGGGATACCGAACGTTTTAACCTTCCGGTAGCAACGGATGGTGTTGTAATCAAAGTCAATTCAAAACGTTTACAAGACAATCTTGGTTTTACCGCCAAATCGCCGCGCTGGGCTATTGCTTATAAATTTAAAGCGGAAAGCGTTTCCACCCGAATTTTAGAAATTACATACCAAGTCGGAAGAACAGGTGCGATAACTCCTGTTGCGATTCTAGAACCTGTTCAAATTTCTGGCACCACAGTTCGTCGAGCATCTTTGCACAACTCTGATATTATCGAAAGCTTAAACCTGCATGAAAACGACTTCGTGTTTGTGGAAAAAGGTGGTGAAATTATACCGAAGATAACAGGAGTAGCCCAAACTGATATGTTTAATGTTCCTTTCATTTTCCCTGAAAACTGCCCCGAATGTGGCACTCCGCTTATTCGTAATGAAGGAGAAGCAGCGCATTACTGCCCGAATGAAGACGGTTGTCCGCCACAAATAAAAGGAAAAATGGAGCATTTTGTCAGCCGAAAAGCAATGGATATTGACGGGATTGGGGAAGAAACCGTTGAACTGCTCTATTCGCAGGGGCTCGCACACAACATTACCGATTTTTATGAATTGAAGAAAGAGCAGCTCGAAAATCTTGACCGTATGGCGGAGAAATCAGCGCAACGGATACTTGACGGGTTGGAAGCTTCCAAAAAAGTCCCGTTTGAGCGGGTATTGTTTGCACTGGGGATTCGTTTTGTGGGAGAAACCGTGGCAAAAACACTGGTAAAAAAACTGCATACCATCGAAAATATTCAAAGCCAGACAGTGGAGCAACTAACTGAAATTGATGAAATAGGCAGTAGAATTGCCGAAAGCGTAGTGGACTGGTTTTCAAAACCGGAACACCTGGAAATCATTCAAAAGCTAAAAGAAAAAGGCTTGCAGTTTGCCATCAGCGAAGAACAATTGGCAGGAAGAACGGAGAAACTGGCGGGTTTGAATATTGTTATTTCAGGTACTTTTGAGAAACACTCGCGCGACGAACTGAAAAAGATGATCGAAATGAACGGTGGAAAAAATGTCGGATCTATCTCAAAGAAAACCAATTATTTGCTGGCAGGCGAAAACATTGGGCCAAGTAAATTGGAAAAAGTAAGCAAACTGGGCATTCCGATGATCAGCGAAGACGATTTTCTGCTTATGCTGGAGTAGTGAAGAAGGCTGAGGTAAAGGATTAGAGTTGTAGAAATCAATGGGGAGTTTGGTGCAGTGTTCAGTCACAGTTGACAGTCACAGTGTTCAGTTCTCAGCTTGCAGCTTGAGGCTCGTAGCTTGTAGCTTTTTTACTCAACCATTTTCAAAAATGTAACTACATTTGCTTTTCAAAATAGAAATATCCATGCTAAAAAGCTTTTTTCTCGTTCTGTTTTTTACCTTTTCTACAGCAATTGTTTCTGCTCAAAACATGCTGGAATGGTCGGCTAACCGTCTGTTAAGCGTGGAAGACTTTCAGGCGCCGGCACCCAATAACGGGCAAATGCAATCGGTTTCCGGAAGTTTTTCGGTTTCATACGAATTTGCGGGTTTAAGTCTGATAACCACCCGAAACCTGAATCAATATGTTCATGCCAATTTTCAGAAAGATGCTTCGTTTATCGACCGGGCAGATGACGCAACAACAAAACGCCTGCTTGCCTACCAGCAACTTATTTTTAACGTGTATGAACTGGAAGCGCGCAAGCTGCGAAAAAAATTCTTTGACGAGCGGGGAAAACTGCTGACCAAAGGCCCCGGAACATTATACCAGGAAGTGACGGCAGAACATTCAAAATTACTGGGCAAAGTGGAAAGTGAAACATTTCAGGGAGCCAGTATGGACGAAATTATGCGATGGAATGATTGGGTACTTAAGGAACTCGAAAAATTAAACGATTTTTGCAAAGACTGTAAACCGTCGAAGAAAAAGAACAGAAACCAATAAAAGGGATACCAGCCAATGGGATTCAAACAGATATACCGCGAGCGAAAACTCCGGCAGGAACTTGCCAAAATACAGCGACAACCGGTGATTCAGAATATTGATGACATTAAAAAAGTAGGTGTTATCTGGCAACCTTCGCAAAAGGAAGCTGTGAACTACCTGCGAAATTATTTCAACAAAAATCACATTATTTTTCGCACCTTTTGTGTGTTTGATAAGCTAAGCAATCCGAATGTTGCCAACAATACATTAACCGTAAACGACCTGAATTGGTGGGGTATTCCAAAACCCGAGAAAACCCGCGATTTTTTGCAAATGCATTTCGATGTTTTACTAAACATCGCACTCGAACAAACTTTTGTTCTCGACTATATTACGGCCATTGCCCATGCCGATTTAAAAGTTGGCTGGTCGCCCGGAGAAAGCAATTACTTCGACTTAAACATTAATATTGGGGAAAATCAGGATTCGATGTTCCTTGCCAAGCAACAAATTTTCTATCTTGCGCAGCTAAATAAAAATACGAGCAAATGAGTCAGCTTTTTACCGGTGCCGGTGTAGCATTAATAACCCCGTTTACAAAAGAAAATCATGTAGATTACAAATCGCTGGAAACAGTGGTTGAAAATCAGGTGAAGGGAGGAATGGACTACCTGGTTGCCTTGGGTACCACCGCCGAAACCGCTACCTTGACACAGGAAGAAAAATCGAATGTGGTGGAGCTGGTAAAAGAAAAATCGGCCGGTTTGCCGGTAGTTGTCGGGATGGGTGGCAACGATACCCGCGCGGTTATCAACCAAATTGACAACTTTAATTTTGAAGGGATTTCGGGGATACTGGTAGTTACCCCGTTTTACAATAAACCCACACAGGAAGGCATGTACCGCCATTACCTCGAAGTGGCCAAAGCCAGCCCGGTTCCTGTAATTCTGTACAACGTACCTTCGCGCACCGGAATTAACCTGGAAGCCGAAACTGTTGGCCGGATTGTGGAAGCTACAAACAATGTGGTAGCCATTAAAGAAGCTTCGGGTGAACATTCTCAAATGACTAAAATTATGAAATATACTCCCGATGATTTCACACTGATTTCGGGAGACGACCTGTTGGCCATCACCGTCTCTTCCATCGGGGGTAAAGGTATAATTTCGGTTATTGCCAATGCTTTGCCCGGAAAAGTAAGCAAACTGATGCACCTGGCAATGGAGAATAATTATGCGGAAGCCCGGAAAATTCATTTTGAACTAATCGAAATGTTCCAGCTGATGTTTAAAGAAGGAAATCCGGGAGGTGTGAAAGCGTTGATGAATCTTCAGGGAACCATTGAGAATGTATTGCGATTGCCACTTTATCCCGTCAGTGATGCCTTAATCGGCGAAATAAAAGACTGCTACAGAAAACTTTCATAATACACCAACTTCCCCAATCTGTTTGAAATGCACATTCTGCTTTGCACTTTTTAACGTATGCCGTTTTAAGGCTATCGTAAAAAAGAAGTAACTTTGCAGCCTGTTTTAAATTGAATGAGAAGTCTTTTGTTCGTCATATTAATTTTTGCCGGATTTGGCACTTTTGCACAGGAAGGTCCGCAACTTTTGATTCCAAAGCAGGATTCAACGGAAATGGAGCTGGAACGTAAACTTGAATATTTCAGGCTAAAAAACGGACTTCCATCCACTGACTTGTTTATGGAGGACTTGAGATTACCGGGCTTAAATATTCAGCAGGAGTTTTACAAGCGTTACGCCGTTAATCCGTCAATTACAGCATTTTCAACCATTAATTCTATACCCGAGATGTCATTTAATACCGCTTCTCCCTACTGGGTAAACGGGCAGATTTTTGGCGGCTCAGTCACCCAACTAAGTGATAAACTTAGTATCGGCGGGTTTAGCTACGGTGCCAATTCTCCTTTATCAGCGCCGCTCCCCAATGCGAATAAAAGCTATTTCGACACCTACGGTTCTACCATGTTCATGCAATACAAAGTTTCAAAAAACTTTAAGATAGAAACCAGCGTAAGTGTCGGCCATCAACAGGGGCCTCCGGGGTTTTAGTCGCAGTTGACAGTTGAAGCTTGAAGCTTGTGGCTCACAGTTTTGCCTTCCCACTTCAAAGTACCTAAAATTCAGCTTTAGTCATTCAAAATAATACTTACCTTTAAACATTAAACTCAAAACTCTTTCATGCTCACGGTTTACAAAGCTTCTGCGGGATCAGGCAAAACCTTTCAGCTGGTAGTTGAATACCTGAAACTGATTATCGATAACCCGTACAATTACAAACACATTCTGGCAGTTACCTTTACCAACAAGGCCACCAACGAAATGAAAAGCCGGATTTTGGAACAACTCCACAAACTGGCAGATAATCAGCCATCCGATTATATTGCGCCGCTTCAAAAAGAAGGCGATTATTCAGAGCAATATATTCGTCAGCGGGCCCGGCAGGTACTCAAAAACATTCTGCACGACTACAACCGTTTTTCCATCAATACCATCGATTCATTCACCCAAAAAGTGATAAAATCGTTTAACCGCGAACTGGGGATTTCGCCCAATTTTTCGCTCGAACTGGATACCGATATTATTCTGGAAGAGGCCACCGAACGCATGCTTGCGCGTTTGGGCGACGACCGTGATTTACTGAAATGGTTACAGGAATACAGCCGCGAAAAAATTGAAGGGAATTACAGCCAGCGTATCGACAAAGACATTAAAGACCTTGGGAAAGAACTTTTTAAGGAACGCTTCCAGGTTTTCTTTCCCGAAGACGGCGAATCGGTTTACAACCGGGAAACGCTGAATGAGTTTGGAAAAGAACTTCAACAACTAAAAGGCGGGTTTGAAAGCACCTTGAAGAAAAAGGCGTACACACTTTTGCAAACTATCGAAAATCATGGATTTAGTGTCGATGATTTTTCGTATAAAAAATCGGGGGTAGCCGGGTACATTGCGGCAGTTGCCGGCGGTGCGGTTAAAGAACCCACAGCACGGGCTGTTTCCGCATCGGAAGATGTGGAGAAGTGGTACGCCAAAAACCATAAACAATCAGCCGGTCTGGGCGCTTTGGTTCAGCAAAACCTTCAATCCGGACTGGCAGAGCTGATCCTGTATTTCACTACAAATTTTACCCGCTATAACACAAGTGTTGTGGTATTAAAACAGCTACGAACGCTGGGTATTTTAACCGATCTCAGAAAGGAAATTGAAGCCTTACTGCGTGAAAAGGAAATGTTGCAATTATCAGATTCCAATCTTCTGCTCAGCAAAATAATCGGGGAAAGCGATTCGCCTTTTGTTTACGAGAAAATCGGGAATTTCTTTTACCATTTTATGTTAGATGAGTTTCAGGATACTTCGGGTTTGCAGTGGCGCAATTTTAAACCGCTGGTGGTGAATTCGCTTTCCGAAGGCCATTCGAACCTGGTGGTGGGCGATGTAAAACAGTCGATCTACCGCTGGAGAAACAGCGACTGGAATATTTTAGCCGAGGAACTGGACAACGATTTTACCGAAGCCCAGAAAAAAGAAGAACACCTTGATTTTAACTGGCGAAGCGATAAAAACATCATCGCTTTTAACAACGAAATCATTGCCCGGCTGATGGATGTTTTTGAATCGAGGCTTTTTTCAACCATTCCCGACAATGAAAGCTACCTACATAAATTCCGGAAAATTTACGCCTCTTTTCAGCAAAAACCCGGAAAGGAAAAAGCAGAGGCCAGGGGTTTTGTACAGGTGAACTTTCTGGACGGTGACGATTTTTACGATACAGCAACCGACACCCTGGTTGAACAGGTTAAAATGTTGCAGGACAAGGGGATTAAACCCGAAGAAATTGCCATTCTTGTGAGACGGAACAGTGAAGGGACACGCATTGTGGAAGCTTTTTTAGAAGCGGCGCAACGGGAAGAAAACAAGAATTATAACCTCACGGTACTTTCCAACGATTCGTTGTTTCTTTTTGCGTCAAAAGCCGTTTTGTTTATCATTCATACCATTGAATGGCTGGTTGACCCGCTTAGCGAAATCAACAAAGCCACGCTGCTCCATTTGTGGATGAGCTGGTTACGGCCCGCACAAAAGGTTTTTGAAAACACTTTGTTTGCCGAACCGGAAGAAAAATGGCAATTAGGAAAAGATTACGATACACTTTTTGAAAGTGAACTGGGCGAAAAGCTGGAGCAGGTAAAACAAAAAGTGCTGCTTTCGTCGCTCGATGAAACAGTTACGCGAATTGCGTCCTTATTCGGGCTTTTAAAACTTCGGAACGAGCTTCCGTACATACAAACGCTGATTGACAAAGCCGGTGAACTGAAAATTTCACTTTCAAACGATTTGTCGAACTTGCTTTTCTGGTGGAACGAAAAAGGCTCAACCACTTCGGTGAATGTAAATGAAGGGACCGGCTCCATTCGCCTGTTGACAGTACACAGTTCAAAAGGACTGGAATTTAAAGCAGTGCTTCTCCCCTATTTTAAATGGGAAACCAGTCGCAGCGGCGACATTATCTGGTGCCAGCCGGCCAGTGAACCGTTTAACAAATTTCCTTTGCTACCAGTCAAAAGCGGAAAGGAAATGGAAGCATCGGAATTTGCTCCGGCTTATTTCGAAGAAAAAGTAAGCAGCTATATCGACTCGCTCAACCTGATTTATGTGGCAATAACCCGTGCAAAATCGGCCTTGCTGATGAATTGTCCGGCACCAAAGCTTAACCAGAAAGGCGAATATTCGGGTTCCGATGTTGATTTACTGTTGTTTTTAGCAATTCAGGAAACGGCAGCCAACCCCTTATTTAGCAATAGTTTTGATGAAGAAACCGGTGTTTTTGAATTTGGCTCTGTTTCTCCCGGCGAAGAAAAAAAGGCGGAATCCAAAAACATAACGATTACCCAGTACCGTTTCTCCGATTTGGGAGACAGAATCAGCCTGCGCTTGTCGGGTGAAGATTTTTTGCTTGCGAGCGACAAACATCATTCAGAAAAAAATATCGGAAAACTGGTTCATGAAATTCTTTCGGGAATAAACACCGTAAATGATGTGGAAGCAGCCTGTTTGAAAGCGCTAAACGAAGGAAGGGTTGACAAGGGAGAAATGCTGCAAATTCAACAAACCATTGCTGAAAACCTGCAATTGCCGGAAGTAAAAAGCTGGTTCGATGGCAGCCTTCAAACCCTGAATGAACGGGACCTTTTAACCGGGCAAAAACTGCTTCGCCCTGACCGGATCATGTTTTCGGGAGATACCGCCATTGTGGTTGACTACAAAACCGGTGAAAAAATACCAACAAAATACAACAGCCAGGTAAAACGTTATGCAAGAACTTTAAAAGACAGTGGGTTCCGGAAAGTTACCGGTTATTTGTGGTATCTCGCTTCCAGCGAGGTGGAGAAAGTTTGTGAGTTATAAACGATTAGTTACTTTCAATCACCTGTCCTGCTTCGCGGTAAAGATCCACTTTCCCGTCGAGCAAAACAGCAATAACTGTCACCTGCGGATCAAGCACTTCCCCGGGCACATCAATGTAAACGATTCCGGGAACGGTGCTCCAGTACTGTTTCATTTTTACGTCCCAGTTTAGTTTGGTACCATTACCAACCACCCAAATCCGGTTGATTTTGTTTTTGATGCCTTTCAGCATCAACGGTCCGTTAGGTTTGTGCGGAACATACAAGTACAAAATATCTCCTTTCTGGTTTAAGGCTGTAGGGCCGTAAAAATGTTCGTACGGAATTCCGGCGCGTGTTCCGTAAATGGCTTCGGAGTGTTTGCCGATCCAACGCCCCAGTTCCTTTAAAATATCCACCTGCTCTTCCGGAATTGTCCCATCGGCTTTCGGGCCAATATCCAAAAGCAGGTTTCCGCCTTTGTTTATTACATCAACCAACATTCGAATTACCTGGTTGGGCGTTTTGTAGTTATGGTCGTTGTGCTGATAGCCCCAACTGTCGTTCATGGTCATGCAAAGTTCCCAGTAACGGCTTTGTGGCCGGGTAACCGGAAGCCCCTGTTCGGGTGTTGCGTAATCTCCATGTCCTTGTATCCGGCTATTTAAAATTACTCCCTTGTTCCACTCCCTAAGCTTTGCACTTAATTCGCCGGCTTTCCATTTTTCGGCTGAAGCTTCCCAGTCGCCATCAAACCAGTACAAATCCGGCTTAAAGTTTTTCGATAGTTCTTCCAACTGGCAAAAATCAAAATCAACAAATCGGTTCCAACGTACTGAATCGTCCACATAACGTTTTTCAACCCTTGTTTTATTCGGATAATCAGGATGAGACCAATCCAGCAACGAATAGTACAAACCCACTTTCAGGTTGTTTTTTCTGAGTTCTTTTACAAATGGCGCAATCAGGTCTTTTTTTGCCGGAGATTTTTTTACAACGCTTAAATCATTACAGTGAGTATCCCAAAGTGCAACACCGTCGTGGTGTTTCGTGGTAATTACCGAATATTTTGCGCCGCTTTCAGCAATTAATCCGGCCCAGGCTGCCGGGTCATAATTCTTTGCCGTAAAACCATCTAATTGCTTCATGTAATCGTCATGCGAAATGTAACCATTATAAAACGACCAGCTTTCATCAATTCCATTCACTGCATAAATTCCCCAATGGATGAAAATTCCCAGTTTGGCATCTTCAAACCACTGCATCCGCTTTTCTTTCTCTTCGGCTGTTTCCTGTGCCAACGACGACAGCACAACGGCCAAACCGGCAAACACTAATCCAATTTTTCGCATGAATTCATTAATAAATTTTAGTTTCATGCAAACTTTGCGAAAAAATTTAAAATCTCAAAAGTTATTCGAACGAATAATGCTTTTTTATGGCTGATTGAATATCCCATACACATTCGAGCCCTTTGGGGAATGTCACAAAATCGCCAGCCTTAATGGTAACCGATTCAAATTCAGAGGTAATAATTGCCTCACCCTCCACAATATAGCACAGTTCATTCTGGTCGTAAAACCAGTCGAACTTTTCCTCATCGCGTTCCCAAACCTGCCATTCAAATACGCCTTCCTGCTCTAATTCGTCCTGAGAATATTGTGTTACATCAATTTTCATACAATAAGTTTTACTTTGTAAAATTAACCAGCTCAGTGAAGAAATCACTTCTTAAATAAAAATTAAATATAATTTAATCGATATTAATAATCAACAGAATTGTTTGCTGTTATATTGCCACAAATTTATGACAAGAATTAAATAATATTATCATGAACAGAACATTTCTTTTTCTCATTTTCGCTTTGCTTTTTGCGGCTTGTCGGCCAACGACGGAGAACATTCAAAAACAAGTACAGCCTGACGACTTTTCTTTTGTTTTTATGACTGATATCCATGTTACTGAAGAAAGAAATGCGACAAAGGGACTTATTCAGGCCATTGATACCATCAACAGTCTTGCACCTGATTTCGTTTTAACCGGTGGCGATAATATTATGGATGCACTTGCCCAAACCTACGAACGCAGCGATAGTTTGTATTCGCTGTTCACCCAAACGACCGGAAAATTGAATATGCCTTTGTATTCTACTCTGGGAAACCATGAAGTTTTTGGATTGTATAAAAAAAGTGGTGTAGATCCATCTCACAATGAATATGGGAAAAAGATGTACGAAAATAAAATTGCCAAACGCTATTATTCATTTGATCATAAAAAATGGCATTTTATAGTGCTCGACGGAATTGGAACTACTGAAGACCGGCACTATTACGGGCACGTTGATGAAGAACAGCTTAACTGGCTGAAAAAGGATTTAGAGCAAACCGGGAAAAACCGGCCGGTGGTTGTGAGTATCCATATTCCGCTGCTAAGTATCGGGGCTCAAATTATGGAAGGCCCAACAAAAGCATTGAGTGAAAGTTCGGTAGTTACCAATGCCCACGAAGTAATTGAGCTATTGGAACAATACAATACAAAACTGATTTTACAGGGTCACCTCCATTTTCTGGAAGATATTGAATACAACGGGATTCACTACATAACCGGTGGTGCTGTTTCGGCACAATGGTGGCAGGGTGCCCGTTTTGGGATGGAAGAGGGCTTTCTGAAAATCGATATTTCGGGTGATGATTTTAAATGGAGATATATTGATTTTGGATGGAATGCCAACAATTAATAAACAAAAGCGCCGCTTTTAACTATAAACAGTGAGTACCAATCGGCGGGAGCCTCCGTAATTACGAAACTCGCAAAAATAAATTCCCTGCCAGGTTCCTAAATTTAAGCGGTGACTCGTTATGGGAATGGTTATTTCGGCACCAATTACTGAACTTTTTAGGTGTCCAACTATATCATCACTTCCCTCGTAGGTATGTATGTAAACCGGGTCGTCTTCCGGAATCATTTTATTGATGAAATTTTCGAAGTCGGCCCTAACCGTTGGATCAGCATTTTCATTGATTGTAATACCCGCCGACGTATGTTTTACCAGAATATGAAGCAAACCGGTCTCGGGCAATTCAGGCAGGTATTCTTCAATCAATGAAGTAACCAGGTGATAACCTCTCCTGAACCGGGGCAATGTTATTTCTTTTTGTTGAATCATTTACTGCTGTTTGGCTTTAAAAGTACAAACATTTTAGAAACGAAATAATTTGTTGTTTTTAAAGAAAACGATTGACCGTCCGGTATCTGTCGTTCACCTAAAAAATGTTTTGCTTCGTCTGAATAAGTTGACCGGAAAAGGAGTATTTTATAAATTCGTTTATTATTAAAGTCATAAAACAAAAAAACATGTTACTTCTCATCGCTTCCATCGTTATTGCTGCCGTTGTTCGACTGCTGATGTACTATCAGGCCGAACATTGTTTGCATGAAAAAAACATTACGATCGAACAACTCAAGTAATAACTGACACTATTGCGAAATGAAAATACTCGGAAACATTATTTGGCTGGTGTTTGGCGGATTTGCCATATTCATGGAATACATTTTAGCCGGTTTGGCGCTCTGCGTAACCATCATTGGCATTCCGTTCGGAATTCAATCGTTTAAATTGGGAGTACTGGCACTCTGGCCTTTTGGACAAAAAATTGAATACATGGATTATGCCCCCGGATGCCTTTCAACCATTATGAATATTCTTTGGTTTTTCGTCGGGGGAATCTGGATTATGCTTACCCACGTATTATTTGGCATTTTACTGGGCATCACCATTGTTGGAATTCCGTGGGCAAAACAGCATTTTAAAATGGCCTCACTGGCGCTCACTCCTTTTGGACGACGGATTGTTTGAGGCTGGAAGGATTGAAGGGCTGAACGGAAAATGCTTGAATGTAGAAATGCTATAATACTTAAATATTCAGAATACTGTGACTGTCAACTGCGACTAATCACTAAATACCGGCACCACGAAAGAGAATATTAACCTCTTCATTTCTCTTCCTTTAGCTGATCTTTAAATACTTTCCTGAATTTATCCAGCTTTGGTGTAATAATGTACCGGCAATACCCCTGAGATTTATTTCGTGCATAATAATTTTGGTGATAATCTTCAGCCACATAAAAAGTATCGTATGAAGCAAGTTTGGTAACAATGGGGCGGTCATACACCTTTTCTTTCTCCAGCAAGCGCATCACTTCTTCTGCCGTTTCCTTTTGTTTCTGATTGTGATAAAATATTACCGAGCGGTATTGTGTCCCAACATCGTTTCCCTGACGGTTTAAAGTGGTTGGATCGTGAGTGGCAAAAAATACTTCCAGTATTTGGCTGTAAGTAACCTGTTCCGGATCGAAAGTAATCTGCACAGCCTCGGCATGGCCGGTTGTTCCTGTACAAACTTCCTTATAACTCGGATTCTTTACATGTCCTCCACTATACCCGGGTTTTACATCCTTTACTCCCTTTAATTCGAGGTAAACTGCTTCCGTACACCAGAAGCAACCACCTCCAAGTGTTGCTTTCTCCAATTCTTTTGCCATGGCTTTTATTGATAGTATCAAAAATATAATTGTTATAAACGTCTTCATCATTCCTGATTTTTGTGGTAAAATTCCCACAGATATTTAGTAGAATTCCAACTTTTCTTACATGTTACAGATAACAAAATACAAACAGAGGATGTTTTAACGGGGATTAAGAGTCTGTTTAAATTTTATAAATTAAGGAAACCTCTAAAAATTAAAAATCTACCAATCAGCCTATTATAATAGTAAATAGTATCTTAGGAGCATATTCTTATACAATGAGGACAAGATACAAAGCAACAGGGACAAAC
>JBKEDN010000073.1:0-38835 GCA_047975435.1 Draconibacterium sp.
TTCAGAATGGATGAACGAATTTCTTTTGATGCTTCAAAAACCACGTCGAACGCTGAACGTCTTTTTAATTCGGGCAATTGCTGATTTTGCCGTAGTCGTTTGTAAACGTTTTCCACATCGATAATGGCATCGTCAACCAGCGAACCGATAGCGATGGCCATTCCCCCCAAACTCATGGTGTTGATGTTTTGTCCCAGCACCTTCATAACCACAATGGCTCCCAGCAAAGAAAGCGGAATGGCCAACAGTGAAATAAGCGTTGTTCTGAAACTTCCCAAAAACAGGAATAAAATGATCACCACCAGGATACTTCCTTCAATTAAAGCATCCTGAACATTGTTTACGGATGTTTCAATAAAATCGGCCTGCCGGAAAATTCCCGTGTCCAGTATTACATCCGGTGGCAGTGTTTTTTGAAGAAGCTCCAGATTTGCCTGAATGCGGTTTGTAACATCAATGGTATTGATGTTGGGTTGTTTGGAAATCGAAATGATTACTGCCGGTTTTGCATTTTCAGAAGCATAGCCCATTTTTACGGCGCTCCCGATTTTAAGCTCTGCCACATCGCGCACACGAACCGGTTTACCGCCGTTGTCTTTTATAAACGAATTAGCCAGTGTTTCAATTCCTGATGTTCTCCCGATGCCCCGAACCACATATTCGTTCCCGAACTGGCGAACCACACTTCCGGTTGAATTCCGGCTCATTGACTGGCAAACTTCAGCCAGTTCATCCATAGAAACGCCGAAATAGCTCATTTTATACGGATCAGCCAGTACCTGATACTGTTTGTAATCGCCACCGATAATTGTAACCTGCGAAACCCCGCCCGTAGCCAAAACCAATGGTTTTACATTCCATTCGGCAATGGTACGAAGATCCATCATACTGGTACTATCGGCCTGCATCCCGATAAAGAAAATTTCTCCCATTACGCTCGATTGCGGCGCCAGCATGGGTTGTCCCACGCCCAGTGGCATCTGCGATGATATGCTGATCAGCTTTTCGCTGACAATTTGCCGGGCTTTAAAAACATCGGTCCCCCAATCGAATTCAACCCATACAAATGAAAATCCGTAGGCTGATGTTGACCGCACCCGACGTACATCAGTGCCGCCGTTTACCGCCGTTTCAATGGGAAAAGTTACGAGTCTCTCTACTTCCTCCGAAGCCATTCCGTGCGCATCGGTCATTACCACAACTGTTGGCGCGGTAAGGTCGGGAAATACATCCACGTCCATTCGCGAGGCTGTGCGGGTTCCCACCACAATTAATGCCACCGAACAAAACAGGATGAAATATTTATTGCTAAGTGAAAATCGAATTATATTGTTTAACATGATTTCCGCTTTTTAGTGTACGTGTCCGGCGTGCGGATCGAGTGCTCCGGTTGCCTGCGACAATTTGATAAACATTGCTCCCTGTGTCACAATTCTTTCATTTGCTGAAAGGCCCGACTTTATTTCAGTGGAAAGACCATCGTTAGCACCTGTTTTTACTTCTCTTTTTTCAAATAATTCAGGCGTAAGCTGAACATACACAAAGAAATACCCCTGTTCTTCGAGTAATGCGGAATTCGGAACCGCCAGTTTATTTTCCTCCGATGACATTTTGATGTACAATTCAACAAAATCTCCCGGAATCAGATCAGCAGAATCATCTGTTTTCAAATGTACAGGAATCATAAAATTTCCTTCACCGGTACTGTTTCCGGTGGCAATTAATTCGCCGTTCAGGTCTTTTAAATCGTAGGTGAGATTGCTTCCCATCGTACGGATTACCGCATCAGAGTATCGGTTCATACACTCGCGGTATTTGGGCTGAATTTCGGCATGCAACATGTATCCGCGGTTACGGGTTACGATTGCAAGCGCCTGACCGGGAGCGGCAAAATCGCCATTTTTTACCAACAGTTGCCGGATATAACCATTTGAAGGACTTTTTACCAGTTCTCCTTTATCGTTAAAATTATTCTCCAGATTCTGATAAACGATCCGTGCATTTTCGTACTTATTCTTTGCTTCGAGCAGGTCTTTTTCAGAAACAATTTTTTCCTTTGCCAGCTCCTGCTTCCGCTCGTAATCCAGTTTTGATGTTTCGTAGTTGTTTTTTGCTTCGGCATACATCACCGCCAAATTATTTACTGCCAGCTGATTTCCACTAATACTCAACAGTTTTTCATTTGCAGAAACCGTTTTCCCTTCCACCAGCTTATTACTTAAAAACTGTACAATTCCGTTTGATTTGGCGGTGAGTGTAACATCATCCGAAGGTACAGATTGAACCTGGGCAACTGTTTTTATTACCTGTCCGAAAGGTTCGTTGGCAGGAAGTTGCGTTTTGAAATCGATTTTCCAGGATTGTTCTTTTGTAAAAACAGAAGCATTAATGCCTGATATTTCCGCCTCCTCAGCCGCTTCATGGGCTGCTTCATCGTTTTGAAAAACCGTGATATCGGGAACTTCTAACAGAAATGTTTTTTCACCCGACTGAATTTCATAAACCAGCTTACCGTTTCCGGCAACTTCCGGTTCAATATTAAAACTGTAAATACCCGAACGATCAGTACTTTCGAGTGTTTCACTCACCTCACTTGTATTTACTTTTAGTTGTAGGGTGATTTTTACATTGTCCACCGGTTTGAAATTGTCCAACCAGGAAAAATGTGATAAAATGTTGCTTTCTTCCCCCAAAACAAAAGGATCGGCTTCAGCAAAACATTCCAAACTTTCAGAATAAGCGGTGTATTGGAACTTGACTTCTTCATGTTCGTGATCATGATCATGCTCTTGTTCTTGTTCATGTTCGTGGTCATGTGCTGCCTCACCATTTGCTTTTGAAGCATCTTTGCAGCCCCATATCAATACAGAAAGGGCCACTGTAAAAAATAATATTTGTTTCATTTTTTTATTGTACTATTTATTGAAACTGTGATCCGCCAAGGGATCTTTTGAAAAATATATACTGCCGGATTTTGAAACATAAAGTCATGTTTCACTGCGTCTTACCAAGGTTTGCGAAAAATTTAAAGTTTCAAAAATATGGCGTAAAGATTCCGGTCAGAAATCAGAAAAGAAAGATTAAAGTTTACCGGAATTTAGCATGAAAAAGGAGGTGCCCGCAATCCAAAAGCCCTGCTGGCCAGTGAATGATAAATGGGAATTTGATCGTTAAAAACAATTTCAATAAAAAAATGCGGATTGGAAACCCTTAAATTCTCGTTGCCTTCGAGCACAAAAAGCGATGTGTTGTAAATCAGATTAAGAAAGCTGATTTGTGTGCGGATGTTTTGCTTGACATCTCCGTTAAAAAGTGCAATAACATTAGAGAGCAGGCAATCGTCAGAAGCTTCGTCAGAATTGTGCTGATGGGATTCGTCGCTTGTTTTACAGCCTTCGCCGCAGCATTCATCGTTTGCGTTATGTCCGGCAGCTTTGGCTTCGAAACAAAGGTTGCTATCGTGATGATGATGCGGAACAACAGCATGCGCAAACAAAACCATGTTTGCCAAAAGAATAAAAATTGCTGCCAGATTCCGTTTCATTACGCAAATTTTGCTGCAAGATAAAAAATTTTCGGAACCCAATCTTTTCATAATCTGAAATTGAGGGACGAGCAAGATGTAAAAACAAAAAAATACCTGTTAGTAAGAAGAACTAACAGGTACCTCGTAAACTATTTTTCTGTTGATTTATAATCCGAGAACTTCCGGTCCCTGTTCAAAAACAATATCAACGGGAATGCCCGCTTCACCAATCCTGTCCAGGTCTTTTTGCAGTTCTTCGCGGATGAACCCGTTTTCTTTTAGTTCGTTTTGCGCGACAGTATAATCGCCATCACCCTGAATTTTTAGAATTTCTTCGGCTAAACCAAGCATTGCTGTTTTCATTTTTTCATAATCAACCCGGTACGTTCCGCTTACATCGTCGCGTGTAAAAGCACCCGTTTTCTGGAAATAATAGAAACGCATCATGTTGGCTTTTCCGTGCGCGCTGGCAGCTCCAAACCTGACGGAACGAAAAATCCCGGCCATGAAAGTTACAAAGTTGTCCATCATGTCTTTTTCTCCCAATTCCCCCATATTATTGAGCTGGTAAACACACCACAGTCCCAGAATATCGGCTTTCCCTTCTTCAATGGATGTGTAAGTATCTTTTAATGCTTCGCGAACGGTTGACGATTTATCGACTGTATTGCCAAGTCCCAGTCCATGAGCTACTTCATGAAACATAGTATTTTCAAAAAAAGCATCGAATTTCACATGCGAACGCTGATCTTCGGCAATCAGAAGTTCGGCGATCGGCAATAAAATCTTGTCAAATTTTGCCTGCATCGAGTTTTTTAACTGAAGTTTGCGGCTTCCTTTTGATTCGCGCACCCGCTCGTCGTTAGGCAGGTTAATGGCAATGGTTTTACTTCCCGAGTTACAATCACCGGCATAAAAAACTGCATCGTAAACATTCATGTCCGATTCAACACCTGGTGTTTCGTTTTTATATTCCGGCGCACACGGAAGCGCTTTTTGCAAGCCGGGCAAAAGAGCAGCATATTTCTCCAGCTTTTCGCTCCATTGTTTGTCTTTGATCAGAATGTATGCTTCGTGCGCCGCTTTGTATCCGTACAACTGATCCTCATAATTTTCGATGGGCCCGATCACAAAATCGATGGTGTTGTTTTTCATCTCCATCCAGGCTACATCGCTTTCATAATAATCATCGGTCAGCAAAGCTTCTGCCCTTTTCTCCAGGTATTTTTTTAACCCGGGATCTTCGGCCAGCCCGGCTGCTTGTTTTAATAAGGACGATGCTTTATCAACCTGCTCTTTAAACGCGATGTGATACGGGATCGACTTAAGCTTCCCGTCTTCTCCCCTTCTGATTAGGGTATAAAGACTCGTTTTACTATCATCGTCCCAGGCATCAAATTCGGCTTTTTTCATATCAACCGGGTAGAAATTTGCACCCGCCGGTTTGGCTCCGAAACCGGGTACAAATGGTTTATTGGCATCCAGGCGTTCCCAGGGGCCGTAATTTATCTGGATAAATTTCCGGGTATAGTCATCCCAATTTTTTGCCAAAAGTTCATTTTTATCTCCGTATGCTTCCATCCAGAAAATATCGTCCATCAGTTTGGCTGCTTCAAATAAAAGCGGCAACATTTCCTTTTCTTTTTCTGAAAGAACGGATAAATCGGAGCTTAGCTGAAACGCTACAAATTCGTTGGCTTTGTTTTTAATTTCCTGATTTACTTCCATTTTATCTTTTATTGTTTCCTTTTTTGAAGAATTAGAGCAACTAAATGCCGCTACTGATAACAACAATATTATAAAAGTGTTTCTCATATTTTTTTGTTTATTACAAACGATACAGAATTCTTACTCAAAGCTATAAAAGTTATTACGAATTACCACGTGAGCCTGTTGATTCATTAGATGTAAAACTTAATTTTTGAACAGTTCTGAACAATATTCGGTGCAAACAGTTAATTAAGGACAAGTTTCGGAGGTAAAAAGGACATTCATTGTTCGTTTTATTTAAACTCAATTAAATTTGCAAATCATTATTTATAATTAAAACCATCATGGGTAATAATTTATTAAAAGGAAAAAGAGGAATTATTTTTGGGGCTCTTAACCCCGATTCCATTGCCTGGAAAGTAGCAGAAAGAGCGCAGGAAGAAGGTGCCAAAATTACACTCACCAATACGCCGGTTGCCGTTAGAATGGGCGAAACCAATGGATTGGCAGAGAAACTGAACACGATTGTTATTGCTGCTGATGCTACCAATGTTGAAGACTTGAATAATCTCTTCCTCAAATCGATGGAATACCTCGGAGGAAAAATTGATTTTGTTCTGCATTCCATCGGAATGTCTCCCAACGTAAGAAAAGAAAGACATTACAGCGATCTGGATTATAATTACCTGGATAAAACACTGGATGTTTCAGCCATATCTTTCCACAAAGTAATGCAAACTGCACGCAAGCTGGATGCCATCAACGAATGGGGTTCGGTAGTTGCCTTATCGTATGTTGCCGCACAGCGTACTTTTTATGGTTACAACGATATGGCCGATGCCAAAGCCTTGCTTGAATCGTTTGCCCGCAGCTTTGGATACATTTACGGACGCGAGCGCCGTGTACGGGTAAATACCATTTCGCAGTCGCCAACCATTACAACTGCCGGAAACGGTGTAAAAGGTTTTGACCGCCTGCTGGATTTTGCTGAAAGAATGTCGCCACTGGGTAACGCATCAGCTGCCGCATGTGCCGATTATTGTATTACCTTATTCTCTGACCTGACCAAAATGGTTACCATGCAGAACCTGTTTCATGACGGAGGGTTCTCGAATATGGGAATGAGCCTGCAGGCATTGGAACAATATGAAAAAGGGCTTCATAAAGATTGTGCCTGTGGTTCCGGCGATGATTATCCGGTACCGCATGACGAACATCGTTACGATTAAAAAATTAATACCATTCAATAGAAAACCGTTCTACTTCAACAGAACGGTTTTTTTGTGCCCTGTCACCAAACAAAAACAGCGACATAAATGCCGCTGTTTCTGAAAATATCTTATAATGCAATTATTTTTTGCGTTTCTGCACCTGCTGCTGTTGCTTAGCCATTTCTTCCAGTCGTTTCTGGAAACCTGAAACTTTTTTGGCGGGTTTCTTTTTGTTGGCAGCCAGTTGAGCTCTAATCTTGTCTTCGTCAACAAATGAGCGGATCAGGTAAGTCTGCCCAACTGTGATCATGTTCGCAAGGAAATAATAGTAACTCAATCCTGACGGATAGTTGTTCAACAGGAACAGGAACATGATTGGCATAATGTACATCATGGTTTGCATTCCCGGCATTCCCTGCGTAGTCGCTGTTGCCTGCTGGTTTACCCTGGTGTAAATCAAACTTGAAATCGTCATTAACAAACAGAATAAACTCACGTGGTCGCCATACATCGGAATGGAAAACGGCAAATGAAGAATTGAATCGTAGGTTGAAAGGTCGTGTGCCCAAAGGAAGCTTTCGCCCCTTAACTCAATCGATGTCGGGAAAAAGAAAAACATGGCAAACAAAATTGGCATCTGCAATACCATTGGCAAACAGCCTCCCATTGGATTTACCCCGGCCTTTCGATACAAAGCCATTGTAGCCTGCTGTTTTTCCATTGCTTTATCCGAACCGGTCCCAAACTTGGCGTTTATTTCATCTACTTCGGGCTTCAAAGCTTTCATTTTTGCCTGCGACATGTATGATTTGTAAGTGAACGGGAACAATATCACTTTAATCAATACTGTCAGTATCAGAATAATCAACCCAAAATTATCGATGTATTTCCGCAGAAAGTTGAATACCGGTATAATCAAATATTTATTTACCGGCCGAACAATCGCATACCCCAAATCTATCTGGCGTTCCATGTCCAGATTGTATTGTTTCAGTGTTTGATAGTGGTTAGGCCCGAAATAGAATTGCATTCCTACATCCTGCTTTGGAGATGCTTCGTACGGAATGGCTATGTCAGCCTTAAAATAAGCAAGGTATTCGTGATTGTCTTCGTAGTTATATTTTTCCTGCATAACCGAAGCATTTGGGAACGACTCTCCGGCGATAAGGGTAGAACTAAAGAAAAGTTGCTTAAATCCGATCCACTTGATGCGTGTTGCCAGTGTTTGCTCATCGTTTTTACTTTTATTCAGATTATCAACTTCATCCTCAAAAAACTTATAAGTCATGTAGGTATAACGATCTTCACCAAACCGTGAATAACGTTCCTGCCGCGGCACATCGTAGGCCCAGATAAAATTCAGGTACGATTGATTAGCAGCAATGTAATCGCTCATTCCTTCCATTTTTACATCGAATCCAACCATAAAAGAGTTATGGCTAAGTGTATAAACGTATTCGATGTATTTGCCTGGTTCAGGTTCTAAACGAAAAGTAACTGTTTCTTTTCCACCCGGATGTTCTTCGTTAAATTTTATTTTTCCTTCTGATCCTTTTTTAACGTCAGGGCCGCTTACCACTATATCACGTTTCCCTCCAACTTGTTTAAAAAATAATTGATCGGTTTCCACGCTTCTGTTCTGCGCAAAGAAATTCAGGCCAAATTTTGTTTCAGGCCCGTCAAACAATACCAATGCTGTTGAATCAAAACGACTGTAATCTTTTAATTCAACCGAATAAATCCTACCTCCTTTGTTGGAGAAAGTGATCTTCATCCGATCGTTTTCCAGCGTAGAGAACTCTTCTTCACCAATGGCTTGAGTTCCAAAAACTCCGAACTCATCTATTTTTTGTTGTTGTGCTTGTTTCTGAACAGTAGTATCGCTGTCCATCACTGCTTTTTGAGCGGCAGCCTGTTCGGCCAAAAGCTTTTGTTGTTCCTGGGCGCGCCGGCTTTCCAATTGTTCTATGGAATCCTGGCGTTGTTTTGCGGCTTCAACTTCTTCTTTTGAGGGTTTGTTGAGGTATGAAAATACCACAAGAATCACAAAAATCAGAACGATTCCAATTATCGATTTTTTATCCATTTTCTAATTTTCAGCTATTGCATTTTTAATAAAATCAACAAATAAAGGGTGCGGGTTTAAAACGGTACTTCGGTATTCCGGGTGAAACTGAACGCCTACAAACCACTTATGTTCCGGTATTTCCATGATCTCAACCAGGTCGGTTTCCGGGTTAATTCCCACGGGTCTCATTCCGCCATCAATAAACTGCTGGCGATACACATCATTAAATTCATAGCGGTGGCGGTGACGTTCGTAAACCGTTAATTTATTATATGCAGTACAGGCATGAGAATCTTTTTCTACAATCCGGCATTCGTAAGCTCCTAATCGCATGGTTCCCCCATAATGTGTAATGCCTTTTTGTTCTTCCATCAGGTCGATCACCGGGAAAAGGGTTTTGGGATTCATTTCTGATGAATCAGCACCTTCAAGATTCAATACATTGCGGGCAAATTCAATTACCGCAACCTGCATTCCGAGGCAAATACCCAAAAACGGTACATTATTTTCCCTTGCATACTGGCATGCTGTAATTTTTCCTTTCATTCCACGATGGCCAAATCCCGGGGCAATAACGATTCCGTTTAAATGAGATAGACGTTCGGCAACATTTTCCGCATTTATCTCTTCCGAATGGATCCAGTGTAAATTTACATTGCAGTGATTTTCTGCACCGGCATGTGTTATTGCCTCGGCAATCGATTTGTAAGCATCGTGAAGCTCCACATATTTTCCTACCAGGCCAATCTCCACTTCCCGTGTTGGATTTTTAAGTTTTGAAAGGAAATTATTCCAGGCTGAAAGATCGATTTCTTCGTTTATAGCCAGGTCGAGTTTTTTCAAAACCGTAATATCCAGCTTCTCTTCCAGCATTTTCAACGGAACTTCGTATATCGTCGGAACATTTACTGACTGAATAACCGATTCCAATCCAACATTACAGAAAAGAGCAACTTTTTTACGTACCGAAAGGTCGATATCATGCTCCGTTCTAAGTACCAAAATATCAGGCTGAACACCCGTTTCAAGCAGCATTTTTACAGAATGTTGCGTAGGCTTTGTTTTTAATTCACCGGTTGCCGACAAAAACGGGACAAGGGTAAGGTGAATAACCATCGCTTTATTTCCGAGCTCCCATTTTAACTGACGTACCGCCTCAATATACGGAAGCGACTCAATATCGCCTACAGTACCGCCAATTTCGGTTATAACAATATCGTAGTTACCTTTTGATCCCAGAATTTTGATCCGGCGTTTAATTTCATCTGTTATGTGCGGAATAATCTGAACTGTTTTACCCAGATAATCACCACGTCGTTCCTTCTCAATTACCGATTGATAAATTCTTCCGGTGGTAACATTATTGGCCTGAGACGTAGTTTCATTCAGAAAGCGTTCGTAATGCCCTAAATCCAGGTCAGTTTCTGCCCCGTCTTCAGTAACAAAGCATTCTCCATGTTCATATGGATTCAGTGTTCCCGGATCGACATTAATATAAGGGTCGAGTTTTTGAATGGTAACATTATACCCCCTCGACTGTAGCAATTTAGCCAACGAAGCAGCTAATATTCCTTTTCCTAGCGATGAAGTAACTCCACCGGTAACGAATATGTATCTTGTTTCAGGCACGGTAAAAACTTTAATTATTTGAAGCCACAAAATTAATCAATTAAAACTAACCGGAAACTTTACCTGAACGATTTTAGCCCTTATTGTAAATAGTTAATAACAACCATTTTTTAACAAAACTTTCTATTTAACAATAATCAAGTGGATTTCTTTCTTATATTTTCGAACCAACCTCATATCATCTTTAAATATGGAATTTCCGGAAATCATCTTTACATTAATAGAAAATCAACAAACCAACAATGGTGTAACAATTTAAAAATAATCATGTTTTATAAATGTATTCACATTTGTAATCAATAGAATTATTCATGACAACCAATATATCAACTGCATATCAATACAGTAAGTATGGTCTTCAATTTAATGATCAATAATTAATTTCCAAACTGACATATTGACAGTTAGATATTTTACATATGTAACAAGTCTGTTCTTCAGCATATACCGTTTTGGAGATATACTATAAATTATACTAAAGGTTCGCAGTAGAAACAGTTATAATAAATTGATAATCAACAGCAATTCATTTAAAATGAATGATTTTCAATCTTCGAAATGTAGTTGATTAGCGATGAAAAAAGGCCATCCATCAATGATGGACAGCCTTCGCGATTGCAAATAGAAAATCTTTAATTAAAGAATTCCTCTTTTAATTTTTCTACCCAACGGGCAATTCTGTCTTTTGTTAACCGCGCCTGGTTTTCCTGATCAAGCAAAAGCCCGATAAACTTGTCGCCACGCTGTGCTTTCGACGATTCGTAGGTATATCCTTCAATAGAGGTCTCTCCTACGATTTTTGCACCGCATTCTTCCAGAATTCCGGCCAGAAGTCCGATTGCATCACAGAAATTTTCCGGATATCCTTTCTGATCCCCCAATCCAAAAATGGCAAAGGTTTTCTTCGAAAGATCCATTTCTTCCAAATCCGGAACAAATTCATCCCAATAGTTAGGCAACTCCCCATCAAACCAGGTGGGTGCACTTAAAATAAAGTGATCGTATTCTTCGATTGTTTCTTTTGTTAATTCTTCTGCATTCACCGCCTGTATCTGATCCTTTCCAAAAGCATCAATAATTTTTTCAGCAGCTTTTTTGGATTTTTGTGTGTGAAAGCTATATATAATCACTGTTTTACTCATGATTCAAAGATTTTAGTATTCAATTAATTCTTTTGCAGCATTGTAAATTCGTTGCATGTCCGGCAGAACTGCACGCTCCAGGATACGGTTGAAACCTACCGGAGTAAAAGCAGAACCTACACGTTTAATCGGAGCATCGAGGTATTCAAATGCTTTCTCGTTCAGAATAGCGCTTAATTCGCCACCAAATCCTCCAAATACTTTATCCTCGTGAACCACCAACACTTTATTGGTCTTTTTGATTGAATTGAGAATTGCTTCTTCATCCAGGGGAACCAGCGATCGCAAATCAACTACCTCTATGTTTGCAAGGCCTTCTTCTGCCAGCTTATTAGCAGCTTCCAGACTTAAATGTGTGGTATTTCCGTAAGTAATAATAGTAAGATCTGTCCCTTCTCTTCTTACACGGGCTTTTCCAAACGGAACTTCAAAGTCTTCCGGTACAACTGTGGCTGCTTTGGGATCCTGGTAAAGCGCCTTTGGCTCCATAAACATGGTTAGTCCTCTTGAACGTAACGAAGTACGAAGCAAACCTGCGGCATCATCGGCAAACGAAGGATATACGATGCGCACACCAGGAATGGCAGCCAACGAGCCTTCAATGTTTTGCGAGTGGTACATTCCACCTCCGATATAACCTCCGGAAGCCAGACGTATTGTAATGTTTGGTGAAAATTTTCCATTCGACCGCCAGTAATCATGGCTGGTATCAACGTACTGTTCCATCGCCGGCCAGAAATAATCGGCAAACTCGGCTCCTTCAACAACTACACGAATTTTATCGGCATAACGCGACATTCCGTTTGCTGTTCCCAGGATAAAGTCTTCAGCAATTGGCCCGTTAAATACACGCTTCTCGCCAAATTCCTGCTGCATTCCTTTCGAAACATTAAAAATTCCGCCTTTATCTTTGTTGGCCATATCCTGCCCCCAAATAAAAGTATCCGGATTTTCCCTGAATTCAGCTTTCAAAGTCTCATTCAATGCGGTGATAAACTTTTTCTTGTCACCTTCGGCATTGTGCAAACCTTCGGGGTATTTTTCTGAAACCACAGGTTCTGCAAATACAAAATCGTAAATAGATGCCGGATCGGGATCTGGAGCAGCCAATGCCGCTTTGTGAGCAGCCTTGATTACTGCCTTTGTATCGGCTTCAATGGCTTGTAATTCTTCCTCTGAGAAGCGGTCATAACGCAACAAAAGCCTTCTGAATTTTGCCAGCGGATCGTATTCTGCTACATAGTTTCTTTCTGCATCCGAACGATAGAGAAGATGATCGTCAGAATTTGAATGAGACCCCATTCGCACGCAATTGGCCTGCAAAATTACAGGTTTCCCATCTTCAATGGCATAACGCTTGGCTTCTGTCATTGCATTCATCGAGTCGAATATATCTTTTCCGTTACAATGAATGATCCTTGTATTTTTGAAGCCAGTAAAGTTGTTTGCTACTTTCCGTTGAGCGGTCTGGTCTTTTTTAGGAACCGAAATTCCGTATCCATTATCCTGGAAAACAAAAACTACCGGTAATTTCTCTTTGTCGGCTCCGGTGATGGCTTCGTAAACATAACCTTCACTTACCGAAGATTCTCCCTGACTACTAATGGAAACAACCTTTTCATCATAATATTTAATGGCACGGGCAACCCCTACTGCGTGCAGGGTATGGTTACCGGTTGCCGATGAAACACTGTGGATATTCCATTCCGGCTTAGCCAGGTGGTTCGACATGTGGCGCCCTCCACTCGATGGATCAGTAGCTTTCGAGATACCATTCAGGATTATCTCTTCTGCTGTCATTCCACACGATAATGCGGTTAGCATATCACGGTAATATGGAAATACGTGATCCTTATTTTTCTCAAAATTCTGACCGATTGCCAACTGAATTCCGTCGTGACCGGCATAAGGCGCATGGTACGACCACCCTATTGCCTGTTTCAGGTAATTCGGTGCTTTCTCGTCAATTGCGCGACCAACGGTAAGTAAACGGTACCATTTCTCCAGCGTTTCCTTGGGAGTATTTTTAATTGTATAAAGTTTTGGTACTTTAATATCCTTCATAATAAAATTAAATTGCGCGGTTTGTATCAAAGTTTTCTAGAATATCTGCAATACGACGTAAGAATGCTCCTCCCAGGGCACCATCAATAATACGGTGATCGTACGACAATGACAGGAACATTTTATGACGAATTGCAATTACATCGCCGGTTGGTGTTTCCAATACAGCCGGTTTTTTCTCGATTATACCTGTAGCCAGAATTGCTACCTGCGGTTGATTAATAATGGGAGTTCCGATGATATTTCCGAACGAACCAAAGTTGGTAATCGTAAAAGTTCCTCCCTGAATATCAGAAGGATCGAGCTTATTGCTACGTGCAGCATTAGCCAGGCGGTTCAACTCTTTTGTAATACCAATTAAGTTGCGTTGTTCAGTGTTTCTAATTACCGGCACAATCAGGTTTCCATCCGGTTTGGCCACCGCAATACCAACGTTTATATCTTTTTTAAGAATAATACGGTCGCCATCAACCGAAGAATTAACCATAGGAAATTCAGCAAGTGACATAGCAACTGCTTCAGTAAATATGGGCATGAAAGTTATTTTCTCTCCATATTTTTGCTGGAATGCATCTTTGTTTTTGTTCCTCCAAAGTACCAATTCAGTAACATCGGCTTCCACAACAGAGGTTACGTGTGGTGAAACCTGTTTCGACATTACCATATGGTCGGCAATCAGTTTGCGGATGCGATCCATTTCAATTACCTGATCACCATTACTTACAGAAACCGGCATTGGAGCTTTTCGTTCTACTGCAGGAGCAGCTTTGGCTGCTGAAACCGGAGTAGCTGCAGTTGCGGAAGGAGCTGTTGAAGCTGTTTCTTTGTTTTCAAGGTATGTCAGAATATCTTTTTTCTGAACACGACCGCTGATTCCCGACCCTTCAATGGACTCCAGTTCCTCAAGCGAAACATTTTCCTGTTTTGCTATGGTCTTTACTAATGGTGAATAAAAACGATTTGATAATTTACGGCTATCATCCACTGAGCTTTCTTTTACCTCGCCCTGAGCTTCTGTTTTTTCCGTTTTTGTTTCGGCAGGTGCAGCTTCTTCCGGTGTTTCTTCTACTTCACCATCTAAACTAACCACTGCGAGTACTTCTCCAACAGCTACCAGGCTGTCTTCGGGATACAAGATCTTTGTAATAACTCCGTCAACCGGAGAGGGAATTTCAGAGTCCACTTTATCGGTGGCCACTTCAAACAACATGTCGTCTTCTTCAATTGTATCTCCCTCTTTTACAAACCATTTGGTGATTGTTCCTTCCTGGATACTTTCACCTAACTTGGGCATTACGATGTTAAAACTTGCCATACTATTAGATTCTTTAATTTTTTATTTTGCTATTTGCAGTTTCTATAACGAAAATAAAATTGAAATGTTCACATTGCAATTTTAAATCGCCGCAAAAATAAAACGAATAGAATACCTTCACTAAAAGCAGGCGTTAAAAAACACTAAAAAGTATTTATCTGTAATAGATTTTATTGAAGAAGATAGTAGTGTGTCTGTCAAACGTGTTTTATCACGACGTCATGCTGAATTCATTTCAGCATCTTTGCTCAAAATGCAGATTCCGAAATAAATTCGGAAAGACGGAACGTTAATTTAAAGTTGACATGACATTAGTGTAGTGGTCAACTCTGAATATTAAATATATAACAAAACAATTATTGAAGAGTTACAGATGTGCACACTACCCACTACATCTGTAATCCACCAACTAAGTCACTTACTGACTGAATGTTATGTCGATCCATGTATTCTTCCAGCTCTTTAATAATTTGAACAGGAAGCAAAGGATCTTTGAAAACTGCCGTACCAATCTGTACTACAGAAGCACCTGCCAGCATAAACTCGATTACATCAGCTGTGCTCATTATTCCGCCCATTCCAATTACAGGAATTTTCACCGCATTTGCTACCTGCCATACCATCCGAAGTGCGATAGGCTTAATCGCCGGTCCGGATAAACCTCCGGTTATAGTAGAAAGCTTTGGTTTTCTGGTTTCGGCATCAATTGCCATTCCCAAAAAAGTATTAACCAGTGAAACTGCATCGGCACCTTGTCCTTCAACCGCCCTGGCAATTTCACTAATGTCAGTAACATTTGGCGATAATTTCACGATCAGTGTCTTATCATAAACCTTACGAACTTCGCGTGTAACCATTTCTGCCCCTGGACAACTTACTCCAAAAGCCATCCCTCCTTCCTTTACATTCGGACAGGAAATATTTAGTTCAATACCACGGATTTTATCCAGTTCATTAACTCTCTCAGTTAATGCTATATAATCTTCAACAGTGGAGCCGTTAACATTAATAATTAACTGCGTGTCGTACTCCTTTATTTCCGGGTAAATATTTTCAATAAAATAATCAACTCCTTTATTCTGTAGTCCAACGGCATTCAGCATTCCGGAAGGAGTCTCTGCCATACGAGGGTATTCGTTGCCATCCCTGTTTTTAAGTGTGGTTCCTTTCAGAAAAAATCCTCCAACAATTGCGGGATCGAAAAAATCGGACATTTCGCGTGCAAAACCACAAGTACCGGACGCCAAGGTTATAGGATTCTTGAACTCCAGATCGTGTATCTTAACTTTTAAATCTACCATTTCAAATCATTAATATTAAATACCGGCCCATCAGTACATACACACAAATTACCTTTGTTGGTAGGTTCTATACAACAAAGACAAACGCCAAAACCACAAGCCATAAGGTTTTCAAGCGATACTTCGCAATAAATGCCTTCAGCTTTGGCAACTTTGGCAATGGCACGCATCATCCCGTCGGGACCACAGGCATATATTTTATCATACTTTTTCAGGTTGTTTGTAAAAACCGAATGTTGTGTTACAAAACCTCGTTCGCCGAGCGAGCCATCTTCTGTAGCGTAATGAAGATTCGCGTATTTTGCGTAGTCATCAACATTTATATGGTCTTGTTTTGTACGTGCGCCAAGTAAAATATCTACCTGGCTCTTTTCTAAACCTGATTCTTTTGCCAGAAACAACATGGGAGCCACCCCACTTCCGCCACCAATCAACAAAACATTATCATCAGAAGACGGGTAGGAAAAACTTTTTCCAAGAGGATATACCAAACTAACTTTGTTCCCAACTTCTATCTCTGTCAATTTTTTTGACCCTCTTCCAAGGATTTTTATAATCATTGACAGGGTATTTTCGACATAATCAACTTCAAATATGGAGAAAGGCCTTCTCAGAAAAACATCTTTAGAACCGCTTATTTCAACATTAACAAATTGTCCCGGATAGATAACCGGCAAAGCCGAACTACACTTCATTTTAAGGAGAAAATTGGTAGCATTAAGAGGTTTATTTTCAACTACCACAAAATCAGCTACAAATTTTTTTGTCATGCGCACAATTTTGCGGTCAAAGATAATAGTTTATTTCGGCATGAGCGCAATAAAAAAGACCGTGAAAAACGGCCTTATATAGAAACTTATTATTAGATAAAAAATAAAGGGTCTTGTTTGATACTGTACAAATGTAATCATAAATTTTACATCTGCAAATTATCGTATATATTTTTAAACAAAAAAGACACAACCCTATTAAAAACCAGAAAGGCCACTATTTCTAGTGGCCCAAGCGACTTCTGGATTTATCAACTTAAAATTGGGTTTGTAAAATTATATCTTGTTCATCATCTTGTCGTTATATTGTTTTGCAATTTGATTACAGAACAAATGTAAAACCGATATTTTACATATGTAAACATTTATTAATTTATTTTTGTGAAAATTCATCACAAACTTATATTCTTCAGAATTAAACACTAATTACTTTTGTATTCGGCACTACTCATTTGTAATTACTTGTGAAGTATTTCTGTTTTATGAATAATATATTCAAAGGAAGTTATTAATTCAATAGATTTATTAATCAAATTAACTGGGAAAACCTTAATTATATCGCAGATATACAACTACAGACGACAATATAACTATATAAAAACAGAAAGACTGATTTAAATAACCAGCCTTTCTGTTCTTTGTCCTGTACTTTTGCTAACAGTTCAGGTAACAATTTAACGTACAAAGTTCTCTACAACAATATTATTAATTACAAATGTATTTATCTTATTAATCTGAGTATTTAGTTTTACATACTATTTGTTTTCATTCTTTAGAAAGATAAATAATTACTCTATTCTCTGTTTCTAAAGGTTGTGAATGTTCCGTCTTTATACAATAAAATTATTTTCTCTACCGCTTCAGACAAAAGAATAGACTCTGTTAAACTTTTTTGTTTAGCCTCTGTATTCGGAATCTGAATTCCATTTAATTTATTATTGTCCAATGCATCATCCGATTCTACCATCTTTAAAGGCTCTGACGTGGCATTATTATCATCAACCATTGTGCCTTCCCCTGTCAACAGCCAACGTGCATTTAGATCAGGGAATACAGTTAGCATTTTCTCAATAAATGCTGCTCCTGGTTTGTTTCTGCCATTAAGTATATGAGAAATATTTGATCGTTGCACGTCTAACATCGATGCAAGTTCTCCTGCATTAATGTCATTGTGTTCCATATAATCTTTGATTCGATCTTTCATCTTTTCATAATTAGATTAACAGTCTTGCAATCCAATTAAGTTGTGCGTCCAGTTAATCTATCGCTTGTTACAACTACAAATGTAACATTATTTTCTATCTATGCAATTAAATGTGAGTAAAAATTTAAACACAATTTGTAATAATAGTTAAGAAAATAACACATATTCTGCTTTATATGAATTGCATATATAGCTGATTATGAATAACTAATGAGATAACAATATGCTCTGATACCAGTATGTGACATACCTATACCGGTTATTTCAATATTTTACTTTATATAAATATTGTAATTAATTGATCTACTGAATAATAATTTTCAATTAATTAAAAATGTATCTTACTTTTTAAATTAATAAATAGAGATAAAAGTGTAAATTATTATCTCAATATTTCTGTAAATTAGATTATTTGTCAGTGATTACTAAATTGAATAATGTAAACTGTGAACTTAAGTGATTCTTCTGATATGTAAATCATGCGAAACACTTGTATAATGTCTTAAATCAACCTCAGTTTAATAATGTAACTGCCCTCCTTCAAACAAATGCAACGACTTCCCTTGCTATGGAAGTTTTGATCTGTTTGATTACGATTGTTTTTATTGCCACTTAACTCTTCTTCAGATTCGTTTCTATGTGCGAATACTTGCTGCTTGAAAATTATTCAATTCTCAGGAGCTTAAACACTGAACAAAAACAAACTAAGAAGTTACTAATAAGGTATTTAAAGCAAGTTTCTATGTAGTCTCGATTTATTCCGAATAAATTTAAAACATTGTACATGACTGAATTTCTGAAAAATTTGCTACAACGAATTAAAATCTACTGATAGAAGAAGTGCAACATTGGCGCTTCTAATTTCCGGGAGATAAGAAAACCTCCCACCGAGTTGAACCGGTGCATAAAAACGAAGAAAATTCAACTCACTCAATAACTCCACCCCATAGGAAGAAATATTTTGTTTGAAGTATCCTGCTACCTCCCCATTAGAATAGTAATTCCGAGTCATATGTGCATAGTCGAAGAAAACGGATGCACTGACTCTTTTAATGTATGTCAGACCACCAATACTCCAATCGGGATTAAGCAGAGGTAACTTATAATCAATAGTGCCCACCACCATTTGCCGGGTACCGGTTCTTTTCCATCCACGGGGAAAGCGAATATCGTCGGAGTAACTAAATTGGGTTCCGTTTATCCGGTCTTGCGCACCACCATATAACTTAATTCCATGATTCGCCTTAAAACCCGGTAAATACATTATTCCTTCTCCACTTAGTAAACTCCCTAAATTATTGTCGCCAAACGGCGAATGAACATAACTTCCGTCAAGAATAAGTCCAAAATCAGGCAGTACATCGCGGTAACTACTTTTACGAATCTGATGATAATACAAGCGGTAGGTTAATGAGTTAAAGCTTCCTTTGGGAAAGCCATCAGGCGCCGTACTTTTTGTTTTGTAATTTGTATAATTATAAGCAATCTCCGGTTGTAACAAACGGTAAAAAATTCCACGTGTCAGGTTAACCGGAAACTGAACCGTTGCATTCAGATTACTTTCTGTCCAGTCGAAACTTTGCATTGTTGTATCTCTTGAAACAACCTGCCCGTTCTGCGTATATTCTGTAATCTGGCCATATTTCGTTGAGCGCTTTCCACTGCTTGCCTCCAAATCAATAACCGGAAACCACCCCTTATAAATATAGTGGGCATACAAATCGCCATTACTTTCTGAAGAATTCCACCTATATCCCAAAACCGTTTCGGCTGTACCTAGTTTATTTTGAGACATCAGGCTTATTCCCGATGCAAATTCGTAGTTGTACGGATCGACAAAAACAGGCGCCCAGCTGTGAAAATTAAATAAATGGGATACTTTGCTGTAGCGTTCTGATGAATATTTTAAGGTATCACTTGCTAGAAGATTGGGAATACCCATTTCCTGGCCGGCTAATGAAGTGGCTAAAGGATAAAGTTCTTGTTTTGTTTGCTGAATCTTTAATGGCTGCAAATCAACAGCTTTTATTAAGCGATAACCATTGGCTGTATAATCGCTTAACAGAATTTCTCCGGCAGAGCTAATGGCCGGATAAGCTGCACCAAAACGAGGTATGTACAGTTGCATCACCTCATTTGTTGCGAAATCAAACGAATAAAGTGCATCTTTACCCGAGTATCCTCCAATAAAATATAGTTTATCGTTTTTGATTTGAAGCTGTTTGATTTCTCCCAAATCCTGGTCGAAAAGAATCCTGAAGTTTCCTGATTTTAAATCAAATTTAGCCAGCCGCTTTCCGTTATCGGTTAACACAACTGCAACTGCAGCATTTTCGCCTACCCACTGCGGCGATAAAAAATAATAGTTCTCAGGCGTTTGAAAACGGCTTACCATTTTACCTGATACAACATCGTAAACTGTGAGGTAATAATTATTTGAAAAGTCGGCTTCAACAACCAGTATTTTTTCATGAGAGGACGACAGTGCCGGAGCAAAAGCTTTGTACTCAGTATTAAAATGTATTTTATGTTTTGTGTTTACATTGAATAGTTGAATAACTGAACGCCCACTGTGCGACCAGCGAAGATCGGGAACTTGCTCTGACCAAACAATCCATTCTCCTGAATAGCCAACAGATTCATCAAAAATAGTTCCCGGACGAAGCAGTATCTCTTCCCGCCCGTTTTGATCGATCTTAACAAAGGCCGGAATATCGTCAAAACCGGTTTTATAAGCGATAATTTCATGGTTGTTTAGCCAATGGTTGTATCGATAGTTTGTATAAGTTTCCGATGGTTTTGAAATCGTCACAGTACCCGCCCGGGATACAAACGAAGCATCTTCTGTTTTCCATACCCGGGCCAAACTATCAAACACTTCCTGGTAGAGTTCTACTTTGTTCAACCCGGTTTCTGTTTTAAGTGCCGAATTAAACGGTGTAAACGAAAAAGGTTTTCTGCCCACACGCTTCATTACCTTTTCCCAAAGATCGGCACCATAACGTTCGCGTGCATTCCCAACCAAATAGTAGCCCAACATATAATGGTTGGGAACATAATCCTTGTACGATCCAAGGTAAGCTTTGTCGTACGAATCCGCTCCCATTTCAACTACCAACGCACGGTGTTCCATTAGGAAAGAAGGCAGTCGTCCGCGGCCGTAATTACTAAGTGCCGTTTCGGTTACCACCGCATCGCCTTCAATAAACCACCAGGGCAAATAAGCACCAAACACCAGCGCTGTTCCCTGTTCGCCTAAAAGAAGTTTAAATATCTTTGGCAGTTCCGAGTTAATTTTATCAATCTGAACCACATGCCGAAACTCATGAACAGCTAATTGTTCCAGCCAATCTAGCGGATAAATAGCCTGATGCGGCGTAGTATAAAATTCCGAACGTTTGGGAGCATAGGCTACCAGGCCATTCGAATTTACAGTTTGAGTATGGAGGATTACCGATATTTTTTGAGGCTTATACTTTAATGTATAGCTCGCATAAGTATAAACTTTCTCCAGTTTTTGAGCCAGTAGTTGCGCCTGGTTTTCATAATAATCAGGATAAATAAGCTGAAAATTATCGGTATTAATCTGGCGCCATTTTATTGAAGAAGGATCTTGTCCGGTCTGAAAATATTGTGCCTTCGCTATTGTAACTGTTAATAAAAAAAGGAAAACGAGTATTTTTTTCATATATGCGATAATTGGCATCCAAAATACTCAAAGCATTTCAAATAAAAACAAAAAAAGAAGTCACTTTTCAAAAAACAGATCTTCCTTAAGCTTTTCCATGCGGTCTAAAGCATACGAAATGTTTTTCCCTTTTTCTCCGGCTTCCTTGATGTATATATTGTAGTAGTTTAGTGCCAGCGTTTTGTTGGAGTTGAACTCCTCGTAAGTAGTAGCAATTTCAAATAACACCTCTACTTTTTCCGGATTTAGCTGAACCGCTTTATTCAGCGCATCAATGGATTCCTTAAACATCCGTTGCTGTCCGTAGATCTGCCCCAGGTGATGATACATTTCGGCAACATAATCGGGAGTGGAAGCATCAATTGCCCATTGCATCAATTTCCCGGCCTGTTCAAAATTTTTCATCTTTTTGTAGCATAAACTTTGGTAATACATTACCAGTGCATCATTCGGATTTTGCTGATTCAGTTTATTAAATATATCAAGTGCCTTGTTTTCATAGCCTGCAATATATGTGGCAATTCCATAGTTCATTTCCATATCGTATGCAGGTTCTTTTTCTACTTCCATGTACTTTTCAAACTGAACCATGGCCGGGCCATAGCGTTTTGTTGCATATAAAAACATGGCTTTTTGAAGCAGTAAATCCGCATCGTCCGGAAATTGTACCAAACCTTTTTCGATGGTTGACATGATTTTTCCACCTTCCTTTTTCGGACTATAACAATTAATCAGGTTCAGATAAGAAGTATAGTCCCGCGGGTTAGCATCCAACACCTTTTCATACAAATAAACAGCCTCCTTACGTTTATGTACTTTATAAGCGCAATAGGCCAACTGTTTGTTCCAGAAAACATTGGACGAGTCGCGGGTATAAACCGATGAAAAAATATCGTAAGCATTTTTGTAGTCCTTCAAATTAATATAAACACGCCCCAGTTTTCCCGCCAATATAAGGTCATCGAGTGCCAGGCCAACTGCTTTTTGGTAAAATGAAACAGCATCCTGGTTATTCCCCAGAATAGCAAAACTCTCGGCAGTTTCTCCCAGCATTGTCACATTTTCGGGCTCAAACTTTAAACCTTCGGAAAAAGCCTCCACTGCTTGCTGGTAATCCTGAAGATTCTGATAAACAATGCCTTTTTTCAGGTACAAATCAGATGTAGGACTTTCATCTATTTGTTTCTGTAGTTGTGTTAAAGCTTGCTGATAATCCTTGTTTAAAATTAAAACATCAACATTCTGTTGTGCAAAGAGTAATCCGGGAACAACAATCAAAACAAGAAAAAACAGGTTTATTTTTAACTTCATACGGATGAACTAAGGGTAAATTTACTGTAGGACAAAATTGATGGGAACCGTGTAGCTTACAGCCACCGCTTTTCCCTTTTGTTTCCCCGGTTTCCACTTGGGCAACGAATTTACAACGCGCAATGCTTCTTTATCCAATGCAGGATCAACACCACGGGCAATGGTGGCATTTTTTACATAACCGTCTTCGCCAACAACAAAAGTGACATATACTTTCCCCTGGATATTCTTTTCCTGTGCCAACACCGGATACTTAACTGTATTTGCAATATATTTACGTAATGCCAAATCGCCTCCCGGAAACACAGGCATATCTTCGACAATTAAAAATACCTGTTCTCCCAAATCCACGTTTCTGACAATGGGCGACTCAGGGACTTTTTCGCTCCACATAAAAGTATTTCCAAGACTGTCTTTCGAAACCCGAATATTCCCTGCGGAAAGAATATCTTCTACTTTTTTAATATCCAAATCCTCTCCTGAGAGTTTAATTTTTCCATTTTCGATCGACATTTGCAAGGTTGCAGATTTTTCGGGAATTGTCTCCACATCTATGGTTTCTTTATTCTCGCAGGCAAAAATGGTTACCAGCGCCACAATGCTTAAAGCACCTGCCACATATTTAAAATTGGCCAGTTTCGACGATTTAATTTTTGAAATCATTTTTATACGTTTTTTAATTAATGATGAGTTGAAATGATTGGCTACTTCAGGTTGCAAACCCAATACCTGATTAAGAAGCAATTGTTTGTAGTAAGCGGCATTTATACCCGATTTGAGTACCGCCCGATCAGCCAGAAACTCATGATTCTCTCGGATCACCCGTTTCAAAATCCACATAAAAGGGTTAAACCATTGCAATGCGGTAAGTACTTCAAGTATAAGCACATCAAAAGTGTGTCCCTGGCGAATGTGTTCCATTTCGTGTGCCAGCACTTCTTTATAGTCTTTATCTCCTTTGTGGTGCGGGTTAACAAACACATAATTCAGAAAAGAGAAAGGACTCATTTGCTCTTCCAGCAAAACAAACTTTATCTTTCCACTTCTCTGAACATGATTTTTATGAATGAGTGAGAAAACCTGTTTTATTTTAATCGTCAGCCGAAGGGTAAAAAACAATAATCCGAGCAAGTAAACAAGAATAATCAGTCGGCTGGAACTAATGGTTTTCACCAGTGCCCCGGAAAAATCCTGCCCGTAAATGGTTACTGCTTCCAGTAGGTTAAGGTAAGGTGTAACGGTAACTTCTGCCAGCATAATTGGCTGTGCCTCAAAAACTTTAAAATGAAGAAATGGCAAAAACACTGAGAATGCTACCGAAGTGAGGAGGAAAAGCCTGTTTAAACGAAAGAATGTCTCTTTTCGCAAAAATAAAATGTAAATAAGTGAAAGGATCGACAAGCTCACCCCCGACTCTACCAAAAAATTAATTGCGCTGTTCATTTTCATCCGGATTTTCGTTCTCAAGGTCACGTTTCACATCTTCCATTAACTCGTCGAGTTCTGAAATACTCATGTTGTCTTCGCGGGCAAAAAACGAAACCATTTCCTGAAAAGAGCCGCTGAAATAATTCCGCATAAAATTTTTCATAAACGAACGGGTGTATTCTTTTTGACTCACCAATGGAAAATATTCGTGGGTTTTTCCATAGGCTTTATGGCCAACAAATCCTTTTCGCTCCAGAATTCTAATAATGGTTGATACAGTATTGTAGGCCGGCTTCGGATCGGTCATTTTTTCCACTATATCTTTTACAAAAGCTTTCTCAAGCTTCCATAAATACTGCATTACCTGCTCCTCTGCTTTTGTCAACTCCTTCATATTTAATGTTTGTTTCTATTGTTTATAACGTTTGAAAATCATCCGGTTGCACAACAAATATCGTACCTAAAACTAAATAAATAGTTTAAAAACTATCTCTTTAGTTCATTTTTTTACTGAAATATTTTCCGGTTATTTTTTATTGAAGCTGAAAGTTAATAACCGCTGTATAATAAACTTTTACAGCTTTACCTCGTTGTTTTCCCGGTTTAAAGCGGGGTAAACTGTTTATAACACGAAGTGCTTCCGAATCGAGCGAACGATCCACCGGGCGCGAAACTTTAGCATCAACAGCACTTCCATCCTTATCTACTACAAATTGTACATATACTTTTCCCTGAATACCGTTTTCCTGCGCAATAACGGGGTATTTTACATTATCATGAATGTATTTATACAAAGCCCTGTCGCCACCCGGAAACTCGGCCGGTTCTTCAATAATATTGAAAAAAATTTCTTCCGCCACTTCTTCCTCTTCTTTTGTTTCAATAACCGGAGCCACGTTTATTACAGTATTTTCATCGGCTTCGGTGTCTTCAATCTCAAGCTCATCTTCAATTTTTATTTCGTCATCAACAATGTTTAGTACTTCCACAACTTTAGGTGGTGGCGGCGGTGGTGGTTGTACATGTTGTTCCCGGGTTATCGGAATAATTTCTTCTTCTACCTCCTGAGACAGGATAACCCCCAACGAATTTGCTTTAGCGGGTTTGGTGGTCCACTCAAAAGCTACCAAAGTAACCCCCAATGCCAGAACCAGTCCTACCAAAAAGAACGTGTTCCGTTTGTCTTCCAAATCAGCTTTTAACGTTTTTTTCTTCTCCATGATTTAAAAATTTCGGTTTAACAATACTTCCGCTCAGTGTTGCACCATTTGTCCTTAAATCACTTTTTACCTCTTGTTTATTTATATTGAAACAAACATATAACTAATTATTTAGTTTTCAAACTAATTTATTAGTTAATTAATACCGCAACTAACAAATAAGATACTTAACATCTTATATTCAACTAATTACAAGTATATTCTTATTGAAGTTGAAAGTTAATCACAGCAGTATAATAAACTTTAACTGTTTTTCCGCCTTGTTTGGCAGGCCTGAAACGAGGTAAACTTTGAATTACCCGCAAGGCTTCAGCATCCAGCGCAGCATCTCCCGGACGCCCCACAACAATATTTACCGGGTTCCCTTTTTCATCCACCACAAAGTTTACATAAACTTTTCCTTCCACACCGTTTTCCTGTGCAATAACAGGGTATTTAACATGGTCGCTGATGTATTTATAAAGAGCACGTTCACCTCCCGGAAACTCAGCGGGAACTTCAACGGTGTTTATGAAAATTTGTTCTTCGGGCTTGTCTGGTGGGTTTGTTGCCATTGTTGGAAAATCAAAAAGTACGGGATCTTCGGGTTCTCCGAAATCAAAAACCGGATCAGTAACATCTGTACCGTTTTCTACAATATTAATAATCTCGATTGTTTTTGGTTTTTCGGGTTCAGGAAGTTTCTCTTTTGGCTCTTTTACAATGGGAGCCACTATATCTTCCACAACATATACAGGAGTTCCGCCTTTTAATACGGCTTTTCGTGGTTTTGTAGTCCATTCAAAGGCTGTAAAAACAAGCCCCAGTGTTACTACCAATCCAACTAAAAAGAATGTTCTTCTTTTTCTTTCCAAATCTGCTTTCAATGATTTTTTTCGTTCCATGATTCTTAAAATTTTGGTTTAACAATACTTTACCGCTCAGTTTGTTATACCATCCTTTCAAATCACCCCAACACCTTTCAATTTGATTTTAACATAAAACCTGCAAGATGAAACGACTGATTCACGAAAAAAATAAGTTGAATTGAACCAACAATCTCCGTTTTTTGTCCTCCCTCGGTTCTTTTCATTTTCACACTTTTTAACAATAACTATGCCGTGATACGAAAAGTGTGATGAGCATTTGTAAAAGTTATACTTCGGGATTAAAACTCAATATTAAAACTGTCTCTGTCGTGAAGCAGCGGAAAATTTTTTCTGAATTTATGAAGATCGCTATAGGAAATTTCGAATGTTTGTACACTTTTTGTTTCAGGCATAAAGTCGGCAAAACCTTTGGGTGAAACACAAGCCGAATTGCCAAGATAACTTAATCCGGCGCCATCAGAACCTGATCGGTTTACACCAATACAATAACACTGGTTTTCAATGGCTCGCGCAACCAACAGGTTCTTCCAAACATGATGTCGCGGCGATGGCCAGTTAGCCATGTAAATCAACACATCGTAATCCTCGGTATTGCGTGCCCACACCGGGAAACGCAAATCGTAGCAAATCAGCGGGCACAACTTCCATCCTTTGTACTCTACTATGGTTTTCGAGTGTCCGGCTTTATAATAAAGGTGCTCCTTCCCCATTGTATATAAATGCCGTTTATCGTAGATCTTTACTTTGCCATCAGGAAAAACCCAAACTGCCCGGTTGTAAATGAGTCCGCTTTCTTTAATGATCAAACTTCCCAGTACCGACGCATCTTTTTCTTGCGCCATTTCTTTCATCCAACTTATTGTTGGCCCACCCATCGGCTCTCTAAGTTTCTCGGGATTCATTGAAAAACCTGTGGTAAACATTTCAGGAAACACAATTATGTCCGTTTCTTTCACATCAGAAAGCAGCTTTTCGTATTTATTCAGGTTCGCCGGAATGTTTTCCCAAATAATATCGGGTTGAACGATTGTGATTTTTAGATTTTCCATATTAAAACTTGTTGATCACAGTTATTTCCAAATTTTCAAATTTATCCATATTCACCAATTCTTTCGGTGTCTCTTTCAACGAAATGCTTCGTCCGGGCATCTTTTCAGGTTGCACTTTCCCCGAAACTCCTCGTAAATATGCGGCTTTCAGTCAGTGCAATCATCCATCTTTTCAAAATTACAAAAATCAAATAGCCAATAATTTATATCCCTGTACTTTTTGTTAAATTAGTATCCAATTTTTGAATTTCAACATTCGCTTTTATGAGACGAAACACTTAAGCTGTAAAAATGCATTCGTCTGTTAACACGATAAATATCAATTTATATGTATCGACTAAATAAAGTATATGTATTCTCACTATTTGTTTTTTTTAGCTTTAGTTGTAAAATTGAAAACGAAAAACAAAAACGTCCCAATATCCTGTTCGCAATTAGCGACGATCAATCATTTCAGCATACCAGCTTTGCAGGATGTGGCTTTGTGAACACCCCGGCGTTTGATAAAATAGCGCGTGAGGGTATCTATTTTGAAAATTGCTATGCAGGCTCACCGGGCTGTGCGCCATCAAGAAGCAGTTTAGTTACAGGGCGTTACCACTGGGAGAACGAACAATCGGGTCAACATGCATCGTCGTGGATGAAAAAATATGTTCCTTTTATAGATTTGCTCGGCAAGAACGGATACGCAACCGGACGAACGGGCAAGGGAGTTGCTCCCTTTCAATATGCCCGCAACGTAAATGATTCGCTTTGGCGCACAAAAGATGCCGCCGGAATTTCGTACAGCAATATCAACTACAAAAAAGGAAACGATGAGCGTTTTTCAAAAGCAATCAGCCCAACAAATTATTTCGAAAACTTCAGATATTTCATGGAAAACGAAAAAGGCAACAAGCCGTTTTTCTTTTGGTACGGGGGCAAAGAGCCACATCGCAACTACGAAAAAGGCTCATGGAAAAACAGGGGTAAAAAATTAGCAGATATAAAACAAGTTCCCGGCTTTTTGCCCGATAATGATGAAATAAGAGGCGATCTGCTGGATTATGCGGTTGAAATAGAGTGGTTTGATCTTCATCTGGAACGAATGTTACATTACCTCGACAGTATTGGAGAACTCGAAAATACGATCGTAATAGTTACTTCTGACAATGGTATGCCTTTCCCGCGTGCCAAAGCCAATTGCTTTGAATTTGGTGCGCATGTTCCTTTTGCAATTCGGTACCCCAAAGCGTTCCCCGGCAAAAGAATAGTGGAAGATCCAATAAGCTTTATCGATATTGCTCCAACTATTCTGGAACTTACCGGAACCGACCCAAAAGGGATGATGCCCATTTCGGGCAGAAGTATTTTAAATATACTTCGCAGCAAAAAACAAGGTATTGTGGATGAATCAAAAGAATTTGTATTGTCGGGACGTGAAAGACACTCCAGCTCGCGTTATCAGAATTGGGGTTATCCGCAAAGAGCCATCAGGTACAAAGATTTTATTTACATCTGGAACATGAAACCCGGGCGATGGCCGGCGGGAGCTCCGCAGCTTTATGATCCAAAAGATTCTCTCCAATTGCTGCCTATGTTTGGTATTGATGAAAACGGGAAATACATAAGCGAAGCCGCATTTACAGATATCGATGACAGTCCGTCAAAAAGCTATATTATTGAACATCATCAGGATCCGGATATTTCTTATTTTTTCGGTCTGGCAATCGCAAAACGGAATGAATTTGAACTCTATAACGTTTCTGAAGACCCGTTTTGTTTAAATGATCTTTCAGGAAAACAAGAGTATGCTTTTATTGAAAATGAAATAAAAGAGAAACTGATTGAAGAGCTCAAACATTCGAATGATCCGCGTGTTGTTGGTCCTGATTATGAAGTTTTTGACAGCTACCTAAGATATTCAAAAATAAGGAAGTTTCCTAAACCCGAGTGAATCAAATAATCGCTTATCGCCCGCTTTTACTGAAATTGGAATTGAACGAATAAACTTAAATATTGAAACCATGAACTATCGGACAGTAAAAATAGTAACGCTTATCATTTCTTTTTTGGCGATCGCATCTCATACTGTTTTTGCACAAACAGAAAAAAAGTTTAATAAAAAGAAAGACTTATTGTTGGCAAACTACGATTGCAAAACCGATGTGGATGACCTGCATTCTATTGCCGCACTTTACACCATACTGGCCGATCCAGCGTTTTCAAAAATAAATTACCGCGCAGTAGCTGGCACTTATGGGATACAGAAAGGATTGTATGTTCCTCCAAACGAATTGTTTAAGTTGACATTTAAAAACCGGTGGTCAGATGCGCACGCCGATTTCGAACAAACATTAAAAGAAATTTTCAGAATCGTAAAAACCACCCTGGCTAACGACGGTGATGTTTGGATTGCAGAGGCCGGTCAGTCAGATTTTTCAGCAGCACTGGTAAAAAGAGTAATGGAAGAAATGCCTGGTATCAAGGTTTCAAAACGTATTCATATCGTTCAACACAGTGGCTGGAACGAAGATGTTACCACGCCTGAAAGTCTTGAATTTGTTAAGAAAAACACCGACTACATAAAAATTGCTGATGGCAATGTGGAAGAGAACGGAAGTCCAGGATTTCGTACGTCTGATTTTAAAGACTGGAAGGTTTATCTAAGAAATCCCGAATTGATAAATGTTTGGCAACAGGCCATTAAACTGGCAAATCAATACAACAGAAAGGAGGGTCGGTACAATAACGAAGCAGTTTCGAACGGTGGACTCGACTTCTCGGATACAGCCGAAATTTGCCACATTCTAGACATAGAAAACATACGCAATACAACAGACTTCTTTCTCCGGTTTGGCAGATAAGCAACTGACATTAAAGCTTTTTAACAAAAACACAAACAACAAACAAAGCAATAGTCCGTTTTTCCCTTCACATTTAGTTTACAATGCTGAGTAGCACAAAGTTTATTTCCAAAAAGGAACTATTTATTTAAAAAGCTATTGTTTATTTGTAAGCTTAAAACCGTATTACGGAGAGAATGAGAGCGAGTATATTTTTACTATTTCCTTTATTACTTTTTATGCTGTTGGTAGATTTTTATACTTACCGCGGTATAAAACCACTGATTGCCCGAATCCGTTTTTCGGTTATCAGAAAATCCTTGAGAACTTTATTTTGGGGTATTTCGCTGATCGTTTTCGCAGGCTTTTGCCTTTTTATGTTTGGAATTAAACACGTAAAACAATCTGATGCCTACACATACGTAGGATATTTAGTGGCAGGTTTTGCGCTGTTCTACATACCTAAATTTGTATTTATTCTTTTCGTCCTGCTTAGGGATATTCAAAGAGTGATATGGGGAACCATCCAATGGTTCAGGGGAAGAAGGAAAAAGAATGTACCACAATTAAACGCGACGAAGAAAATGGAGAGATCCGAATTTTTGTATCAAATGGGCCTGGTTATAGCGGCCATTCCTTTTGCATCGATTTTATATGGTGTAACAAAAGGCAAATTCAACTACCGGGTAATGCGCGAACGGATTAGTTTCAAACGTCTTCCGGAATCATTTAAAGGTCTAAAAATTGTGCAGATTTCGGATATGCACCTTGGAAGTTTTAACCGCAAGTTTGAACCGATTGAAAAGGCTGTTGAACTGATTAACGAGCAGGAATCCGACCTGATCTTTTTTACGGGCGACCTGGTTAATAATTTTGCTGAAGAAACCGAAGACTGGGCACCGGTGCTTTCAAAAATGAAGGCTAAAATGGGCAAGTATTCCATTCTGGGCAATCACGATTATGGCGATTATTCGGAATGGAAATCGCCGGCAGAAAAGGAGAAAAACCTCGATGCCATCAAAAAATTTCATAAAAAAATGGGCTTTCGTTTATTACTGAACGAAACCGAAAGCATTCGGATAAACGATGAAGAAATCAGTGTGATCGGTGTTGAGAATTGGGGAAAACCACCCTTCCCGCAACACGGCGATTTGAAGAAAGCGATGGAAGGAGCCGATCCTGATGCTTTCAAATTATTACTAAGCCACGATCCTTCGCACTGGGATGCCGAAGTGCTTAATACAACCGACATTGAACTTACCTTCGCGGGTCATACACACGGTATGCAGTTTGGCATTGAACGCGCCGGAATAAAATGGAGCCCGGTGCAATATAAGTACCCGCGCTGGGGCGGTTTGTACAAGGAACAGCAGCAATATTTGTATGTCAATCGTGGATTTGGCTACATTGGTTTCCCCGGCCGAATCGGAATGCCTCCTGAAATTACTGTTATCGAATTGGTGTAATATGTCTTTGTGCCTTTGCATGAAAAACTAAACCGTAGAGTCGCTAAGGAGCTGAGAAACAAAAAAACCGCTCTCCAAAACGAAGAACGGTTCTAACTATTTTCAGTTTAATTTTTTACAGCGCTTTAAAGAAATCGTTTCCTTTATCGTCAACAATAATAAACGCGGGGAAATTCTCTACTTTAATTTTGCGAACGGCTTCCATTCCCAATTCCGGAAAATCGACCACTTCAACCGATTTAATGCTGTTTTTAGCTAGAATTGCAGCCGGTCCGCCAATCGATCCGAGGTAAAAACCACCATGTTTTTTACAGGCGTCGGTAACGGCCTGCGAGCGGTTTCCTTTGGCCAGCATAATCATCGAACCACCGTGATCCTGGAATTCATCCACATAAGGATCCATACGGCCAGCAGTGGTTGGTCCAAAACTTCCTGAAGCCATTCCTTTTGGCGTTTTAGCAGGCCCGGCATAATACACTGGGTGATTTTTGAAATACTCCGGCATTGGCTGGCCATCGTCAATCATTTTCTTGATTTGTGCATGTGCAATGTCACGGGCAACAATCAGGGTCCCGCTTAAATTCAAACGGGTTTTTATCGGGTATTTTGTCAGTTCTTTCAACACTTCTTCCATTGGCCGATCCAGGTCAATATCAACAGCAGGCTGCATGGCCGGCGCTTTTGATGGTAGGAAGCGTGCCGGATTTTTCTCCAGTTGCTCCAGGAAAATTCCGTCTTCGGTAATTTTTGCTTTGATGTTACGGTCGGCGCTACAACTAACGCCCAATCCAACCGGGCAAGAAGCAGCGTGACGCGGCAAGCGGATCACCTTTACATCATGTACAAAATATTTCCCGCCAAACTGCGCTCCTACTCCACTTTCCTGGCAGATTTTAGTCACTTTTTCCTCCCATACCAAATCGCGGAAAGCCTGGCCACCATCGTTTCCTTCGGTGGGCAAATTATCGTAATAACCCGCCGACGCTTTTTTAACCGTAGCGAGTGTTGCTTCTGCCGAAGTTCCGCCAATTACCAGTGCCAGGTGATACGGCGGACAGGCAGAAGTTCCCAAATCCATAATTTTTTCCTTTACAAATTTGGTCAGGTTTTCTTCTGTTAACAGCGACTTGGTTTGCTGGTACAAAAATGTTTTGTTCCCCGAGCCACCACCTTTTGTCACAAACAGAAACTCGTATTTATTGCCTTCTTCAGCATAAATATCAATTTGAGCAGGAAGATTCGAGCCTGTATTTTTTTCTTCGAACATGCTAAACGGAACCACCTGAGAATAACGGAGGTTACGCTCGTCGTAAGTAGTATAAACGCCTTTCGAAAGGTATTCGGCATCGTTTGCCCCGGTAAATACATTCTCGCCTTTTTTACCGATTACAATTGCCGTTCCGGTGTCCTGGCAGGTTGGCAATTCACCTTCGGCCGAAACCGCCTGGTTCATCAGCATCGTGTGTGCCACAAAACGGTCGTTATCAGTTGCTTCCGGGTCTTCCAGAATTTTAGCCAGTTTTTCGAGGTGGGCCGAACGTAGGTAGAAAGAAACATCGCTAATCGCTTCGTTAGCCAGGTATTCCAAACCTTTCGGATCAACTTTGAGAATTTTTCGCCCGTCGAGTTCAACTGTCGAAACAAAATCTTTGGTGAGTAAACGATATTCTGTATCGTCTTTTAAAATTGGAAATGGTTTTTGATATTTAAAATCTGCCATAGCAAAATCGGTTTAAAATGAAATTTTCTCAAAGATAAAACTATTCGTTGGTTTGTCTTTCTTTTGAGCTTTTGTAAACAATAAATTTAAAGTAATTGAAAGTAAAAAAAGTGGTTCATGTTTAAAAACCTCGATCCCATACTTCGCTCCCAGGTTCGGCTGGCAATTATGACTATTCTGCTGCTATTAAAATCAGCCGAGTTTTCGTACTTGCTGGCAAATATCAAGACCACAAAGCGAAACCTCAGTTTTCAGATCGCCAAATTGAAGGATGCCGGTTATATTGAAGTAAGAAAACCGTTTAAAAACAATTATCTGCATACCACCTTAAAAATCGCACCGAAAGGAATTAATGCTTACGAATTGTATATCGAATCGATTTCGGAATATTTTAAGAAATCGGAGAAAATACAGTAAAACCTAAAGCTTTTTTATCGGGTTAAAATTTTAACCGAATCAACTGTTTTGTGGCTTCAAATCATTAGTTTTGTGGAAACATCAAACTTATTGTAATGAACACAAAGAGATATTTTCTGATCATTCTGCTCTTCGTATTGGCAGTTGGCGTAAATGCAAGTGTAAAACTCCCCCGAATATTCAGTTCAAACATGGTGTTTCAACAAGGTATGGAAATTCCGGTTTGGGGCTGGGCTGGTAGCGACGAAGAAATTTCTGTAATGCTAACAAAAACAGTCGTTCGCTTAGATGAAAAAAACGGTGAAGGAGAAAAATTAGACATAATGACAGCTTCATCAAAAACCATTGCTGATGAAAACGGGAAATGGATGGTAAAACTACCAGCACAGGAATATGGCGGACCATTTACTTTGAGGATAAAAGGTGAAAACACCATCACATTTGATAATGTAATGATTGGTGAGGTGTGGGTTTGTTCAGGCCAGTCGAATATGGAATGGATGCTGAAAAATACAAACAATGCAGCTGAAGAAATAGAGACTGCTACCAATTCAAATATCCGGCTTTTTACCGTTCCCAAACGGGTAGAACAATTCCCTGTTGACGATCTGGAAGGAGGAGAATGGTTGGAATGTTCGCTTGAAATCGTACCTGATTTTTCCGCAGTAGGATATTTATTTGGCCGCGAACTTAGTGAAAAACTAAATGTTCCGATCGGTTTAATCCACACTTCCTGGGGAGGAACAGTTGCCGAAACCTGGACAAGTGCCGAAACCATTAAGGATGATCCCGATCTAAGTAAACCATTTGATGAATTGCAGAAGCTGGATTTAAAAACCTATCGCGAACAAAGAATAAAATCGTTAAAAGAACTTTTAGGTGGCATAATTCCGGACAAAGATTTGGGTTTACAAGACGGCAAAGCAATTTGGGCGGCCACCGATTTTAATGATCAGGACTGGAAAACAATTCAAGCTCCGGGTTTGTGGGAAGGATTAGGTTATGCCGATATTGACGGAATTGCCTGGTACAGGACCACGGTAAATTTAAACGCCGATCAGATCAAAAAAGACATGGTATTGCACCTCGCAAAAATCGATGACTCGGACATCACCTTTGTAAACGGAGTTGAAGTGGGCAAAACCAGCCAGTACAACGAAGACAGAGTTTATACAATAAAAAAAGAAATTCTTAGGCCAGGCAGAAATGTTATTACCGTTCGGGTAAACGATACCGGAGGTGGCGGCGGTATTTACGGAGATGCAAAGGAAGTTTATCTTACTAACGGGGTAAGCAAAATCAATCTTGCCGGAGACTGGAAGTTTAAAATAGCAAAAGCACTTGTTGGCAGTACAAGTGTTGGGCCTAACGATTACCCCACCCTTTTGTACAACGGAATGATAAGTGCGCTGATTCCCTATGGCATAAAAGGAGCTATTTGGTACCAGGGAGAATCAAATGCGAGCCGTGCACTCCAATACAGAAGAGTATTTAAAAACCTGATCACTGACTGGCGAACACACTGGGGTGAAGGCGATTTCCCATTCTTGTTTGTTTCGCTGGCAAATTTTATGCAGCCGGTAGATTTACCGTCAGAAAGTGAATGGGCAGAACTTCGTGAAGCACAAACCATGACACTGCAATTACCGAATACAGGAATGGCAATGGCCATTGACATTGGCGAGGCCGGCGACATACACCCCCGTAACAAGCAGGATGTTGGCAAACGCCTGGCATTGAACGCGTTCAAAATTGCTTACAACATGGATGTTGTAAACTCCGGGCCAATGTACCAATCGGTTGAATTTAAAAATGGGAAAGCCATCGTTACATTTTCTGAAACCGGGTCGGGACTGATCGCAAAAGATAAATACGGTTACATAAATGCCTTTTCAGTAGCAGGAGCCGATCGAAAATTTCATTGGGCAAAAGCAAAAATAATTGGCAAAAACCAGGTAGAAGTAAGTTGCGAAGTGGTAAAAAATCCGGTTGCAGTGCGTTTTGCCTGGGCTAATAATCCTGACGATCTAAATCTGTACAATAAAGAAGGCCTGCCGGCAATTCCGTTTAGAACTGACAACTGGCCTGGAATTACGAAATAGAAAAAAAGCATATTTTTGAGCCTCTGTTCACAATTAATTTATCAATAAGAAGTTGATAATAGAACCGGATTTGTAGATTTGCGACTATGAAGCAACTTTATTCTATTCTTTGTCTTCTTCTCATGGGTTTAACAGCCATGGGACAAAGTAACAATGCAACACTAAAAGGAATCCTTAAAGACACAAAAGGAGTTCCTCTTGATATGGTCAATGTGGTTATAAAAGAATATCCTACATTGGGTACCACAACCACAGCACGCGGAGAGTTTCTACTGCGTATTCCGGCTCAAAAGCATTTAACCATTGTGTTTTCATCATTGGGCTACCAAACTTTTCAGGATTCGGTATTCGCCCAACCTGAAGAAACCGTGATCAAAGAAATTGCAATGCCCGAGGAAAACCTCGAACTGGCCGAAATAGTGGTAAAAGAACAGCGTAGAAACGGAGGAAACTTAACCAGTATCGATCCACGAATAATCAATATTATACCCAATGCTTCAGGCGCTTTGGAAACCATGTTAAAAACACTGCCGGGAGTATCATCCAACAACGAATTAAGCTCGCAATACACGGTTCGCGGAGGAAATTTTGATGAAAACCTCGTATATGTAAACGACGTGGAAATCTACCGTCCGTTTCTAGTGCGTTCCGGGCAACAGGAAGGCCTTAGCTTTATCAACAGCGATATGGTTTCTACCATTGATTTTTCGGCTGGTGGCTTTAATGCAAAATACGGCGATAAAATGTCGTCAGTGCTTGATATTAAATACAAAAAACCAAGCGATTTTAAAGGATCGGCATCCGCCAGCTTGCTGGGAGCTTCAGCACATTTCGAAGATGTTGCTTTAAACGGAAAGCTGTCACACATTTCCGGAATACGTTATAAAACCAACAAATACCTGCTTGGCAGCCTGGACGAAGAAGGTGAATACAATCCAAATTTTCTGGATTTTCAAACTTACATCAGTTATCAGGTTTCTGAGAAAATAGATGTTTCATTTTTAGGAAACATTGCTCAGAACCAATACAATTTTATTCCTCAAACCCGCCATACAACCTTTGGAACCTGGCAAAACCCGCTGAACACAACAATCTATTTCAGTGGACAGGAAGAGGATGTTTTTAAAACGTATCTGGGTGCGGCTACTGTTAACTATCACCCATCGGTTAATTTAAACCTGAAATTTATTGCATCGGCTTATCACGCAAAAGAGGAAGAAACCTACGATATTTTGGGACAATATTACCTGAACCAGTTGGAGCGCGACATGGGCTCAGGCGAATTTGGCGACAGCGTACTGAACCTTGGAGTAGGAACCTTTCTGAACCATGCCCGTAATTACCTGAGTGCCACAGTTTATAGCTTTTCGCATAAAGGAGCATACAATTCAGAAAAACACTTGCTAAACTGGGGAATAAAATACCAGTATGAAAAAATAGAAGATAAACTGAACGAATGGATTTATCGTGATTCAACGGGCTACTCCATTCCTTACTCCGACAGTGAAGTGCTTTTGTATTACACACTCATTGCAAAAAACAAGCTAAGCTCCAATCGTTTTACAGGCTATATTCAGGATACCTGGAGTGTTCCGGTAAAAAGTGGAGATCTATACCTTACCGGCGGAATTCGTTTTAATTACTGGGATTTTAACGATGAATTACTGATTAGTCCGAGAATTACACTGAGTTATTATCCTGAATGGGAAAAGAAAATGTCGTTTCGTTTATCAGCCGGGATGTACGACCAGTCCCCGTTTTTTAAAGAGCTGAAAAACAGCGACGGGAGTATCAATTACAATGCAAAAGCTCAGAAATCGTTTCAGATAGTTGGTGGCAGCGACTTGATTTTTACTGCCTGGGACCGTCCGTTTCGTTTTACCTCCGAAGCCTACTACAAATACATGAACCACCTGATACCTTATCAGATCGACAATGTGCGGATCCGCTATCTAGGTGAACAGCAGGCCACAGGATATGCTACCGGTATTGATATGAAGGTAAACGGAGAATTTGTTAGCGGGCTTCAATCGTGGGCAAGTCTCTCATTTTTAAGTACCCGGGAAGACATTGAAGGCGACGGATACTGGAGAACCAAAACAAATGGAAATGAAGAATGGATAGAGCCGGGATACATTCCGAGGCCAACCGACCAATGGATGAATTTTAGCCTCTTTTTTCAGGATTATTTGCCCGGAACCCCAAGCTACCGGATGCAATTATCAGGATTCTACGGTTCACGTCTTCCCACCGGGCCTCCCAACGGCGAACGTTACCAGGATGTGTTCAGGATGCCTTCGTACCGACGTATTGACCTGGGTTTTTCGAAAGTATTCATCAGTGCTGCCAATCCCAGCAATGCCGCTTTTTTCAAACACATTACCGATATGTGGCTGAGCCTTGAAGTATTTAATATGCTCGACATCAACAATACTGTTTCTTATTTCTGGGTTTCCAGTATATACGGCGATCAGTTTGCAGTTCCAAATTACCTGACCGGCAGAAAGTTCAATTTAAAACTCACGCTTAAATTTTAGTTTCAGGATAAATACTGTTTCTATAGGGGCCACTTCATTCGGAAATCCGGGTTTGTTTCTGGCACAAAGCCAACATAAATAACACCAGAATAGTAGGAAAATAGAAACATTTCATTGCCTTGGTTTTTGTCATAAATGTCAAATTTATGGTAACCTCTAAAAATTAGTTTTATGAAGCATGTCTATTCTTCTGTTAATGAAGTTGCCATCCATTTTCAATCATCATTTTCCTTTTCGTTCAATTTTCAGCCATAATTTCATTG
>JBKEDN010000074.1:0-3109 GCA_047975435.1 Draconibacterium sp.
CAATGAAATTATGGCTGAAAATTGAACGAAAAGGAAAATGATGATTGAAAATGGATGGCAACTTCATTAACAGAAGAATAGACATGCTTCATAAAACTAATTTTTAGAGGTTACCATAAATGGATTAACAGTTATTATCCGAACAGCAGTCAATTTCAGAAAGAAATCCCCCCAGCATGTTCGTTAGATTATTTATTTTTTCTGAATTCAAACAGTAGTTGGTTTTCACCCCGTCAATCTCCCCTTTTATTAATCCGGATTCTTTCAATTCTTTGAGATGTTGATTAACCGTTGTACGGCTCAAAGGAAGAACTTCACAAATATCGCCGGTCATGCAACTCCGCGTTTCGGCCAGAAACTGTAAAATGCGAAGACGGGCCGGATGTGACAAGGCTTTAAAAAGAGAAGCTTTCTCGGCCAATTCCTTATCAAATAAATCTGTTTTTGATTGAACCATCCCTATTTTATTTGACGTAAATATACGTCAGAATACAATATGACGTATTAATACGTTATTACATTTTTATTACAATTTGTGAAAGCGCTTTTATACAAGTAGGAACCAAGCTATAATTGAACTGTTTTTAATCAGGGTTTAATCTTACCGAACAGTCCTAAAAGTTTGGTATTCAGAATTGTTTTGATCTCTGCTTCATTCTCTCCAATGGGTTTCACCGGAATTAAATCCATTACCTGTTCAGCGCTTAACCCCGCTTTGTAATAAATCTTCCAGGCTCTTTTATGTGTTGACGAAACGGTGTTTTGCGCCTCGTCCGGCGTTAGGCCGATTTCTTGTGCTATTTTCTCCATTTCCTGCCACTGAAACCAGAAATAGGTGGGCAACATGGCAGAAACAATGGCATAACTTTCCAGCTTTGGTTCTTCGGTCTCGAATGTTTTTCCCAGTTTTTTAAGGAGTTTTATCAGCTTCTTTTTATCCTTATCGCCAAAACCCGGAGCAAAAGTCACCGGATTATATCCTTCATTGATAAACGAAGTAGCGTTCGGAATCATCCGAACCAGTTTTTGTGCTGGTAACACCACAGCCATTTTTTCGAGTGTAATTTTTGGCGCCAGAGAAATAACAACAGTTGTAGTTTTTACCGATTCTTTGATCGCCTGCAATGTTTCCATTACAAGCGGAGGATGAACAGCTATAAATACCAACTGCTGAGCAGCGGCATCCGCAACGGTTTCTGCTTTTTCGACTTCCGGAAAATCGGCACATAAAACATCCAGCGTTTCATTATTCGGATCAAATACTTTCACATTCTCAGGCAAAGCACCCTTGTTTTTTAGGCCTTGCAAAAAAATTCGTGTTATGCGGCCTCCACCGATAAAACCGATTGATTTTTGGTTCATGATTTTGTTTTTTTGGATGATTAATTATTGATCGCAAATTCATTCACCAATTGTGCGATGAATGCTAAAAGAACACCGTAACCACGTAATACAATCCTACCAGGATAAATAAAACGGCAATGATTTTCCGGAACCAGTATTCAAAGGTTTTTAGCCGGTTATATAAACCTCCCACACCCGAAACAGCATAAGCAATCAGCCACGCAAACAGTATTACCGGAATTCCGGTGGCAATGGCAAAAACAACAGGCAGGTACAAGCCCGATGCACTGCTGATAGTGAGTGGAATTAACATCCCAAAATAAAGCACACCGCTGTAAGGGCAAAAAGCCATGGCAAACAACATTCCCAGCAGCAAAACATCCCAATAGCTGGTAACTCCCTTTTTTTCAAATCGTTCAGCAATTTTCCCACCTCCCGGAAGATTGATTTTCAGGATACCCAGCATAAAAAGTCCGATAACAATCAGTAAAGGGCCGATAATTTTCTCGCCGTATCGCTGGAAAATGCCGGATACTGCAAACTGGTCGGCACCCAGAAAAAGGATAAAAGCGAGCAGCGTGTATGCGATTGCTCTCCCGAGTGTATAAATCAGGCCGTTGTAAAAAACCCGGTTTCGGTTTTCAATGTCTTTGCCAATAAACCCTACAGCTGTAATATTTGTCGCTAACGGGCAAGGGCTTATGGCAGTCATCAACCCCAATACCAAAGCAGTTACAACCGGGAAAGAACTGTTTTCGAGTAATCCGGTCAGAAATCCGTTCATATTACAACAAAGGTTTAATCTTTTCTTCTATCACCTTTTTAAATTTATCCGGGTCGGTTCGTGCGTATAAAAACCCCTGGTTTGTCAGGTCGATCTTTTTCTTTCCCTTCACCACAATAAGCGACTGGCTGTTTACCCCAAGCGCTTTCCCTTTGGCTTCTCCCTCCGGTTTATCCAGGTTGTAAGCATCAAAACTAACTTTAGAACCAAACAGCTCTTTTACATCCTGCTGCGCTTCTGATTCAATGGCTTTACAGGTGGCACATCTCGAATTCAGGTGAAAATAATAGACCTTTACTGTTGCTTCTTTTGTTTCTTTTTCTCCGGAACCGGTTTGGGCAGAAACCTGAAATCCGAATAATAAAACAGCACAAATGCTTAGTAATACGATGTTGATTTTTGTTTTCATTTGATCCAATTATTTGTTTTTTTATTCTGTTATAACTTCCTTTTGCATCTCGATTGTTCGTAATATACCGAACAAATGTAAGCAGATTTTTACACACCCGAGTGAATATTTTTGAGGAATTGACTTACCTGGTAATCCATATTTCAAAACGCGGGGAGCAAGCCTTTTTCTTCTTTTGCCATTCCGGAGAACACCGCCAAACAAAACAGAAATCGTTGTATCAACTTAAGTTAAATCTTGCGTGTTTTCTAAAGAATTAAAATAGTTGTCAGCATATTCAGCGTTTAATTAAATAGTATTATATACCTTAGTGGTTCATTGAGAACAATTATCCAACATGCCGAATTTGAAAATCCGAACGATTTTGATTTTTGTATCTTTGATGTAAAGGACAAGAAAGAAGCTTTTAGGTCTGACAACCTGTTATACTGCTTCTATGAAAAACATTTTTAATACAAAATCATTGCTGTCCCATTAAAATCTAATAATGTTCTTTGAAAATATTGAAATTTAGTTAGTTGCGTGCGATTTTCGATTAAACGGATTTCAATTTGCATTTTCGCTATTCATAA
>JBKEDN010000194.1:0-6307 GCA_047975435.1 Draconibacterium sp.
ATAAACTGTTTGTCCCTGTTGCTTTGTATCTTGTCCTCATTGTATAAGAATATGCTCCTAAGATACTATTTACTATTATAATAGGCTGATTGGTAGATTTTTAATTTTTAGAGGTTTCCCTAATTGTTTTTAATTGTCGTTGTTTGCGGTCACTACGGTACATAAAACCCAACCAACATTCCATTAACCCAAAGACTATTCAGAATGAAAAGTTCGTAAAAATATGACCTTTATCATATCTGCAAAATACTAACGATGAAATACATACAGAATTACAACCATAATAATCAAATCACGTATCATCCATAAATTATGAACTTAAAATCAAAATAACCATGAACCAAAAACATTTGATATGGATAATCCTGATTGGATTTAGTTTCTTTACTTTTTACGGGTGTACAAATAATTCACAACGCGAAACAGGCACTCCCGAAAAAGTAATTAGCCAGGAGTTGCATCAGGCGCATTGCGATTTACTTGCCAAGGCCAACGAAGAGCTTGCCCTTATTAATCAAAAAGTAAGGGATTTGAACGACAAAATAAGGGAAGGTGCAAAGTTAACTGAGGCGCAAAATACTGCACTTGATGATTTTGAAGTGAAACAAGCTTCAATCAACAAACGCATGCACGAGATAAAAGATGTATCGCAGGAAGATTGGGAAATTTTCAAGACAACCTTTGAAAAAGACCTTGCAGATATTACAACCGTAATTGACGAGGTATTAACCGGGTTTTAGCGTTATTCAAGTAGAAGGCCGGATTACACATCATCCGCGTTGAACCCAAACCCGACACGTTTTCCCGTCACCATTTTTGAATGGCTGATTTTCTCGTGCATTTGTTCAACCGTAGCCATTTTTACCTGATCGTACAGCGGCACCAGTAAATCGAATTCGATGCTGTACTGGATGGCAGTTTCAATAATCTGCCGGAGAATTCCCGGAGATATTGTATCGATGGAGAAATCCTTAACCACTTCATCCGACTGTCGTTTACCTTCTACAAAAAAGTGATTGTCTTTATTTATAAATATCCGGGCAACCAGATAACCGATGTCGTTCATCCGGTTATATTTGAAAGAGTCGGCCAGAAAGTTGTAAATATTAATGGTGCCACAATACGATCGCATTGGCTCATCCTTTATATAATCTGTTTTCCAAACCGGGTGTTTATCGTCAAACTGAAACACATTGGAATGCATACTAAAAAACAGCAAATCACCTCCTACTTTAAACTCTGCTTCAAACGGGCCTTTGTCTTTAAAATGTGGCAAAGCATTTACCGGAACCTGGTCGATTATTGTTTTATTGTATTCCTTTTCAAGTTGAACCAGTACTTTCTTTAGTATTTTAAAAGATTGGAGCGTATTGTTGTAAACCTGTTGTTTTATGGTTGCCTTAATCACCAGTGCTTCCAGAAATGAAGCACGAATTTCTTTGTCATTCATAATTTTAAATTTGATGACTAAAAGTAAGTAAATCCGGCAAAAAAAGAAAGCAGCCGGTAAGCTGCTTTTCCTTTGAAATATTTTGTTCTGCTACTCCAAACTTATTCCGAATCCGACTGAAATACTGAATCAAATTCAGTAGGGCAAAATCTAATAAGCCAGTGCAAAAAGTACCCTTCGATTAGACGGTTTACCCGAATAAACACATTTGCCTTCTTCGGTTTTAAACTCCAGCGGCATACAACGAATGGTTGCCTTTGTCTCGTCCTTGATTTTATCTTCTGTCTCGGGTGTTCCGTCCCAGTGAGCAGAAATAAAACCACCTTTGTTTTTCAAAACATCTTTGAACTCATCCCACGAATCGACTTTTGTAATGTGCTCTTCGCGGTAATCGTAGGCTTTTTTGAAAATGTTAGTCTGAATATCTTCGAGTAGTTTTTCAATATAGTCCTCAATTCCATCGAGTTGCGCCGAAGTTTTTTCAAGCGTATCACGACGAGCCACTTCAATGGTGCCGTTTTCCAAATCGCGTGGCCCAAGAGCCAGGCGCACCGGCACACCTTTCAATTCATATTCAGCAAATTTCCATCCTGGCTTGCGGTTATCACTGTTATCATATTTCACTGAAATGCCTTTTGCTTTCAGTTTATCAATAATCTCATCTACTTTTTCGCTAATGGTAGCCAGCTGATCCAGTTGTCGGTAGATCGGAACAATCACAACCTGGTAAGGTGCGAGTTTTGGTGGCAGCACCAATCCGTTATCGTCAGAATGTGCCATAATTAAAGCCCCCATCAAACGGGTGGAAACCCCCCACGATGTAGCCCAAACATGTTCCTCTTTTCCTTCTTTATTGGCAAAAGTTACATCAAACGCCTTTGCGAAGTTCTGTCCAAGAAAGTGAGAAGTACCTGATTGCAAAGCCTTTCCATCCTGCATCAGTGCTTCTATTGAATACGTTTCCAAAGCACCTGCAAAACGCTCATTAGCCGATTTTAAACCTTTTATTACAGGAACAGCCATGTATTTCTCGGCAAACTCGGCATAAACGTTAATAATTTTTTCAGTTTCTTCAATTGCTTCCTGTTTGGTAGCATGTGCAGTGTGCCCTTCCTGCCAGAGAAATTCAGCAGTACGTAAAAACAAACGAGTCCGCATTTCCCAGCGCACCACATTTGCCCATTGATTTATCAAAATCGGAAGATCGCGGTACGACTGAATCCAGTTTTTATATGTATTCCAGATTATCGTTTCTGAAGTTGGACGAACAATCAGCTCCTCTTCCAGTTTGGCTGCAGGATCCACAACAACACCGCCATTCTCTTCATCATTTTTCAAACGATAATGCGTAACAACGGCACACTCTTTTGCGAAACCTTCCACATGATCGGCTTCCTTGCTAAAAAAAGACTTTGGGATGAACAGCGGGAAATAAGCATTTACATGTCCTGTATCCTTGAACATTTTATCAAGTTGAGCCTGCATTTTTTCCCAGATGGCATATCCATAAGGCTTAATAACCATGCATCCTCTAACCGCCGAACTTTCGGCAAGATCTGCTTTTATCACCAGATCCTGATACCATTGTGAATAATTTTCGCTCCGCGATGTAAGTTCCTTAGCCATAAATCAAATCTTTGGTACGGATTTTGTTTTTGAATTTTTAATTTTGAGCTTACAAAGAAAGTAATTATTATTGACATTAAATAAAGGGAGGATAGGTTATGAGATCAAGATTAACAATAGTAGGTTTTTTAGCACTTTTTCTGGGTGCTTGTTCTACAGGAAGCTACGTTTCCAGTTCATATACCGATGATATATACTTTTCTCCTGGTGACGTTCCTCCTCCAATAAGCATTGCTGAAGAACCGGCCACACAAGCGGCAGAAAAATCAGGAAATGCAATGATCATCAGTCAGATTGAAAGAAATGACGATGAATCGACAATGAACAATTACATTTTTGACGGAACAGAAAAAGATGCCGATGTATTACGCTACAACATGGATCAGATGGAGTTGCAGAATAGCGATACTACGGTATATTATAATGATGATGAAATGAAATACGTCATCAATAATTATTACGATGGCGATGAGCTGGATTACGCTTATCGCATTCGCCGTTTTCACAATCCCTATTTTTATGATCCGTTTTATTGGGACAGTTGGGCATATTACGATCCATTCTTTTACGATCCCTATTATACTTCATGGTATGGTCCATCATTTTCAATGTCATGGAACTGGGGTTGGGGATTCAACAGTTGGTATTACAATCCGTGGTACAGTTGGGGCAACCCATGGTATGGCGGCGGCTACTGGAACGGTGGTTACTGGGGTAATCCATGGTACGGCGGTGGCTATTGGGGTGGCGGCTACTGGAACGGTGGTTACTATGCTGATTGGAACTATGACAATGGACATTACAGATACGGAAGACGTACCGCTACCGGATCAAGTGTAGCAAGAAGCGGCGGTGGAAGCAGCAGTGCTGTCAATGCTGTAAGTGGCAGTAGAAGAACTGTTGCTTCAAACAGCGAAAAAAGCAGCGTTGTAAACACCAGAAGAACAACATCAACAAATGTAAGAAATACGGGAACCCGCGACGTAAAATCAGCCAATTCTTCAGCTGTTTTATCGGAAGGGAGAAGAGGAGCAGAATCATCTGCAACAGTTAGAAATACCAGTGGTACGAGAAACAGTTCGGTAAACAGTGCCAACACTACCGGCAGACAAAGCTATACGCGCCCCGGAAATTCAACAAGAGTTTATACAAGACCAAGTACCAGTACGAGTGTAAGAAGCGATTACTCTAAACCAAGAATTGTAAGTAGTTCTTCAACAAAATCAAGCAGCACTTACACCACTCCGCGTTCTTCATCCTCGTATAACCGGACATACAGAGCCAGCTCTACTTATAACAGAAGTACAAGTAACGGCACATCATCCAGATCATATAGCGCTCCATCTTCTTCAAGCTATAGTAAATCGGCAACTTACAGCTCTCCATCGCGTAGCAGCAGTAGTAGTAGTTACCGTAGTAGTTCATCTTCTTCCCGATCGTCTTATTCTTCCGGAAGTTCAGGTAGTGTAAGCAGATCAAGTAGCAGTAGCTCAGGAAGCCGAAGTACAGGTTCTTCTTCCAGAAGTGGACGTAGATAATTTCGTATGAGAAATTTTCATAATCCGAAGTTCAGAAACATAAAATACTAATGCCATGAAACGATATTCCGTTTTACTTGCCATCTTAATCGTATTACCCGGTTTTTTGATGGCCCAGAATTTTGCTGATGCCTATCGCATGTCGTTTAACCAAATTCAGGGTACTGCCCGTTCTGCCGGTATGGGGAATGCATTTGGTGCACTGGGTGGCGATTTTACATCCTTAAGTATTAACCCCGCCGGAAGTGCCATTTACCAATCCGGGGAATTTGTTATAACTCCGGGGTACTACATTAACAAGTCGAAAATGACATTGGAAGGCAATACATTTTCAGATAATGACCAAAACTTTAGCCTGAACAATGTTGGGGCTGTTGGAACATTTAAAACAAGACGTTCGGAAGCCGGGATTGTAAGCGTTAATTACGGCATCGGATATAATCGCCTTGCTAATTTTAACAACAATGGTTTTGCCAATGTAAACCAATCGGGTGTTTCCTGGCTCGATGATATAACAGACTATGCAAATAATGAAGGATTAAGAAACGATTACCTGAATCAGGATATCGGATATATTCAATACCGCGACTGGACAACCAAACTGGCCTGGGATACCAAACTTCTTGGTCGATTTTATAACAACGAAGGACAGGCAGTAGATGGCCAGTATCAAAATATCCTTTATCAGGATGAATTGGTTGATCAACGCAAATCATATTCTCAGGATGGTCATATAGATGAATATGTTTTTAACCTGAGCCTGAATTTCAACCATAATTTTTACCTGGGAACAACCCTTGGATTTCATGATATAAGGTATGAAAGTAACAACCTGTACGAAGAGTTGTTACAGGATAACAATTCTTACCGCTATTGGGATGATTATTACATGGAAGGTAGCGGTTTTAACTTTAAGATTGGTGCCATCTATAAACCTGTTCAAAATGTTCGTTTAGGATTAGCATTCCACTCTCCTACTTTTTACAACATTAACGAACGCTCTACATTAAGCATGGAATCTCAGCTGGCTGAAAGTTATTACAACTATGGGGTAAACCGTTATGATTATGATTTTCGTACGCCCTTAAAAGTGGTAATGAGTGGTGCTGTTATATTCAATAAAAGAGGACTTATAAGTATAGATGCTGAATACATGGATTATGCATCTATGCGTTACAGAAACGGAGGAAACGGCTCAGATAATTTTAACGATTTAAACTCTGTTATGAGTAACCATTTCAACAGTGTAATGAACATAAGAGTTGGAGCAGAGTACAAGCTGACTAATCAGTTTGCCATTAGAGCGGGTTATGAAAATTATGGTAATCCGTTTAAAAGCACTTTGGATGCACAAGCTACTTTAACCGACAATACCTCGGTAATTTCGGGCGGTTTTGGATATTCGGTAAATGCATTCTCTATAAACGTAGCATATACAAACAGCTTGTCTAAATTATCAGACGGAAATGTTCAACCTAATTACTATCAGGTGAACAGAGAAAATACAAATCAAAATATTTTGCTTACTCTGGGATTCAGGTTTTAGGCAAAAATTCAGTTAAGTGGTAATAGAAAAGAGGCTGTCCAAAAAGTAAAATTGGACAGCCTTTGTTTTTGTTATCCCTTTAAGAATTGTATCTTAAAGGCTGCAATGACAACGAAACCAAACGTACGATTTAAAGCGGTTACTTCC
>JBKEDN010000195.1:0-4758 GCA_047975435.1 Draconibacterium sp.
GGAAGTAACCGCTTTAAATCGTACGTTTGGTTTCGTTGTCATTGCAGCCTTTAAGATACAATTCTTAAAGGGATAACAAAAACAAAGGCTGTCCAATTTTACTTTTTGGACAGCCTCTTTACTATTTGGCAATAATTTGTTTTTATTACATCATGCCACCCATGCCGCCCATACCCGGGCCACCCATTGGAGCAGCCGGTGCATCTTCTTTTATATCTACGATAACTGTTTCTGTAGTCAGGAACATTCCGGCGATAGAAGCTGCATTTTCGAGTGCAACACGTGTTACTTTTGCAGGATCAATAACTCCGGCTTCCAGTAAATTCTGGTATTCATCAATGCGGGCGTTGTACCCGTAATCGGCTTTACCTTCTTTTACTTTTTGAACAATTACAGCACCTTCTTTGCCTGCATTTGCTACAATCTGACGAAGTGGTTCTTCAATGGCGCGTTTAATGATTTCGATACCGGTTGTCTCATCTTCGTTGTCACCTTTCATATCAGCAAGTACTTCACTGGCACGAATATAAGCAACACCGCCACCAGGAACAATTCCTTCTTCAACTGCTGCACGGGTTGCATGCAGTGCATCGTCAACACGGTCTTTCTTTTCTTTCATTTCTACTTCAGAAGCTGCACCAACATAGATTACTGCAACACCGCCGGCCAATTTTGCCAAACGTTCCTGTAGTTTTTCTTTGTCGTAATCAGAAGTGGTATTTTCCATCTGGGTTTTGATTTGTGCAACACGGGCAGAAATTGATTCTTGTGAGCCGGCGCCGTTAACAACAGTTGTATTTTCTTTGTCAACAGTAATTTTTTCGGCCTGGCCAAGCATGTCAATTGTTGTTTGCTCCAGTTTCATACCTTTTTCTTCGGTAATTACTGTACCGCCGGTAAGAATTGCGATGTCTTCCAGCATCTCTTTTCTGCGGTCTCCAAAACCCGGAGCTTTTACGGCGCAAACTTTTAATGAACCACGTAAACGGTTAACAACCAATGTTGCAAGCGCTTCGCCATCAACATCTTCAGCAATGATCATTAATGGGCGACCGGTTTGAGCAGTTGCTTCAAGTACCGGAAGCAGGTCTTTCATTGTGCTGATTTTTTTGTCGTGAATCAGAATAAAAGGGCTATCCAGTTCGGCAGCCATTTTTTCGGCATCGGTTACAAAATAAGGAGAAATGTAACCACGGTCGAATTGCATACCTTCCACTACGTCAACGTAAGTGTCAGTTCCTTTTGCTTCTTCGATTGTGATAACGCCTTCTTTGTTAACTTTTTGCATTGCTTCTGCAATCAGAGCTCCAATAACCGCATCATTGTTCGCTGATATTTTGGCTACCGATTCAATTTTTTTATAATCATCTCCAATTGTTTGCGCCTGGTCAGCAATACTTTTTACAACTGATTCAACAGCTTTGTCGATACCCCGTTTCAAATCCATTGGGTTTGCACCGGCAGTAACGTTTTTCAGGCCAACATTTACAATCGATTGTGCCAATACAGTTGCGGTAGTAGTTCCGTCACCTGCATCGTCGCCGGTTTTTGATGCTACTTCTTTTACCATTTGTGCACCCAGATTTTCGTAAGAGTTGTCCAACTCAATTTCTTTCGCAACAGTTACACCGTCTTTTGTAACCTGAGGAGCCCCAAATTTTTTCTCGATAACAACATTGCGTCCTTTCGGGCCCAGTGTTACTTTTACTGCATTCGCCAGTTGGTCAACACCGCTTTTCAGCAGGTCGCGCGCTTCAATGTCGAATTTAATTTCTTTAGCCATCTTTTATTTGTTTTTTTGTTTTAATTAATGAATAAAACGTCGTTTTGCGACATCAGTAAATAATCGGTTCCATCAATGTTTAGTTCAGTTCCCGAATATTTGCCATAGAATACAATATCGCCGACTTTCAGTTCCATTGGTTCGTCTTTTTTATCGGCTCCAACCAATACAACCGAACCCACCTGGGGTTTTTCTTTTGCTGAATCAGGAATGATAATTCCGCTGGAAGTTTTTGTTTCTGCTTCCTGAGGCTTTACAAGTATCTTGCCAGCCAGGATTTTACCTTTTAATTCTGCCATTGTAGTAATTTTATTTATTAAACATTTTTTTATTTCGACACCGTCCTTTTATCATATTCTATGCCAACGGCACTTTTGGAGAATTGGCCTTTTGTTTTTGGACAAAATAGCACTGGACTTAACCCTTTTATATTGTTTGGTCAATTTAAGTATCACATAACTAATGTTTTAAATGTTTGTCATGACGGCTGACAGGCTGGCAGAAGTAAACTTAAATAAAGGTTAGAGGATGAAAGCAAGCATTGTTTTTTATTTCAATAAAGGATAAAATCATCTTTATTTCTAAACAAATTGGATATACCGACGTTTAGTTAAATCATATTGGCGCTTCATTTTTAATCCCCCTTAAAAAACATTCCCCTATAGAAGTTAATTAGTTTTAAGTATCACGATATGGATACAGAATATAATCATCGTGATAAGCCAGAGATTGAGTTGCTTAAGAAAATTAGTGCTTCTGATTTAGCACTGTTGCTGACATTATTAAGGTCGCAGGAACTTGCCTGTTTATACAATGGGAGAGAGACTAAAGTTATTTGTATGGTGGATACCAGCGAAGTGGAAGACCGTTTAATGTTATACAAAACAAATTCAGAGAAGCTTACAGAAGTTGATGAAAAAACATTTCATAGTATTTGGAGTGAACTGTTAAAATTAAAAGAAACCACCGATACTCAGGTTGATGAGAAGAACACAGTTAGTTCGCGGGTTTTACTGGTTTACGATACAATGATAAAACCGATGAAAAAGGAAGAAGTCCGAGACCTGCATTCGGTACTCAGAAAATTTTATCAGGAGATGCTCATTATTGTCGAAAAGTATGGGGGAGAGTTGCTGAATTCCGGTACCGAACGTTTTGGTATTACTTTTCAGTCATCCAAAAAAGCAATATTATGTTCTTATAAACTAAGCGAACAGTTTTATGGCTTACTCGACAGGAAATTGCATCGGAAAGTAGTGTTTAGAATGGGGCTCGGCGAGGGAGAAAAAATGCTCTTTGGGAACCGAATCGGCGGAACTTACGTAAAGCGAACCGAACGACTCTGCTTGGTGTCAAGAGGTAAAATAATGGTATCTTCTGATTTTATGGAGATTACAGGATTGGAATATCCGCAGGTAAGATTTGATGAGGATCGTATTGATGTGTTAAACTCAGACGATGAGCGGTTTGTGTCGATGATATTCGACTGTTTGGAAAAAAAGTGGTAGGATGAATCGTTTTTAGTGGATGACTTTGTAAGACAACTAAGTTGGAGTAAGTCCCAGATTTATAGAAAAATGGTTGCCATGTTTGGGGTGTCTCCCAATATTTTTATCCGGGAGTATCGTTTAGAGCGTGCCTTGGGGGTATTAAGCCAGCAAAAATCGAACATTGCTGAAGTTGCTTTTGAATCAGGATTTAGCAGTCCGTCTTATTTTACAAAATGTTTTCAAACCCGGTTCGGAATAACACCTTCAGAGTATTTAAAAATACTGGATGAATAAAAGAGAATCAGAATATCCGTTTTGTATCAGATGGCTCGTTTTTACGTCTTGCTGAACTTGTTTCAGTATCTATTGGGTAATGTTAATCAGTAATTTATGAGTGATACCCTGAAACGAGTTCAGGGTGACATACCAGTTATGATGCATTATATACAATCAAAAAAAGAGAATTCTCCGCACAATCTAAAAAAGACAAATTGGTCTGTAATTGCTTTTTTTTGAATCAAATGTGATAGTTCCGTCATTTTAGGCTGGCTTAACTTTGTATTTGCTTAACGTATTTTGTGTTCGTGTAAAGCATTCTTTTGAAAATAAATAAAAGTGTTTTTGTTGCCCCTGAATTTTTCAAATTCCGAAACATACAAATGTGAAGAATCGTAAGTTAAATACCTGGTTGTTTTAACGAACCAAGGGAAGCAGAAAACAATTGTTATAAAAATTAAAGCCATGAAACGATTAAATTTATTAGTACTGTGTGTATTCCTCATTTTTCTGATCTCGTGTGAAGAAGCCGATACAAGTGTGCAAACCAACGCCGAACTTTCAGTAGAGGTTCCGATGAGCGCCTGGCAGGCAGATGATGTTCTGGCTTCAAAGAGTGCATCTTCCGTTAGCAGTTTGTATAATTTTCGTGGTAGTGCATCGTTTTGCCTGGCCAACAAAGACAATTTAAGCAATTGTCCGGGGGCGGTATTGGGAGTAGCACCCGGGAGCGGTGCCCGTATCGTATTTAACGGTCTGGAGGGAGCGAATGAAATACAATCGATTAACATTGTGTGGGGATACGCTTCGGCCGGAAGTATTGATTTTCAAATGCAAAATCCGGTGGAACTTCTTGGTAACGGGCAGAAATTAAGTGCCGACGAGTTTAGTTTGGAACTGGATGATTTTCTACAGCCGGTAATTCAGCAAATCGACAAGAATCCAAGAGCGCTCATTTTTATCAGTATTTACGGGAATTCCAATTTTGAAATGTCGGTACATGCCGATTTAAAAGCGCCGGTAATTGTTGAATCGGATATTGCTTCGCCCCGGTTTACGTTGTAGTTACTATGACTTTCAGGAAAAAGAAAGAGGCTGTCCAAAAAGTAAAATTGGACAGCCTTTGTTTTTGTTATCCCTTTAAGAATTGTATCTTAAAGGCTGCAATGACAACGAAACCAAACGTACGATTTAAAGCGGTTACTTCCC
>JBKEDN010000263.1:0-17239 GCA_047975435.1 Draconibacterium sp.
AACTGTTTGTCCCTGTTGCTTTGTATCTTGTCCTCATTGTATAAGAATATGCTCCTAAGATACTATTTACTATTATAATAGGCTGATTGGTAGATTTTTAATTTTTAGAGGTTTCCTTAATATAAATACGATTAAAATTGAAATTGACGGGGGGTGGCAAAAAAGTACCTTCTTTCGGGGGGCTGGGTAGAGGTACTTAAATATAGGTGGGGGTGCGACATCAACAAAGCCACGCAACAAACTTGATTTTTTCTGTGGTTGATTTTGTTTCTGCCAGTAGTTGGAAACGGAATTTTTCCTGAGAAAAAATTTTAAGATTTCAGGAATATATGTTTTTGATGCGTGAAAATTTTATAAAAAATTATAATTCTGATTCGCACTAAATCTTGTTTAGCACAGTTAGAAATGCTTCATGTTTTTAATTAAAAAGTGTAAACAGGATGCAAAAGAACAAAATGTTTTTGCCAGCAGTTATGTCAGCACTAAAAGAAAAACCCTCTGAAATCAATGACTTCAAAGGGTCTAATGTAGCGGGGGCAGGACTTGAACCTACGACCTTCGGGTTATGAGCCCGACGAGCTGCCAACTGCTCCACCCCGCAATGTATCTTAAATATTTTTAGTCAAAATTTCAAACGTTCCAACAAGCTGCTCTCGAGTACTCGGGACTCCACCTCGCCATGTATCTTTATTTCTGTTGAAATGTCTTCGTGAACGCGGGTGCAAATATAACAGCTTTTTTATAATCTGCAAAAAAGTTTTTAATTCCTTTCTTTTTTTAGCCAAACAGGGGTTGTAACAGCATTTTCTCCCTCTTTCTTACTTAGGCATGAAAGATCAAAAGCGGTGTGTTACTGTGAAATACCATTTCGCGGGCAATGCTCGGGTTAAAAAGCCGCGAGATCATATTTCTTTTGTGCGACGTAAGCGACAACAGATCTATCTTTGAATCTTTGATGTATTTTTCGATTGAATTCAATACGTCGTTGCCTTCAAGCAGTTGGCAATTGAAGTTTCGTTTTTCGTATTTTTTCTGAAGTACTTCGCGCATTCCTTCCAGGCGGGCAAGATCCCATCCGTTTTGGCGGGGTTGCCCCACGTGTACACAGGTAAGCTGCATTTCGAAAGGCAGAAGCAGATCGAGTAGTTTATCGATGGCTACAAAATCTTTTTCATCAAAATTGGTAGCATACAAAACATTGTTAAACGCTGCAACTTTCTTTTCCGGTGCATTTTTCGGAATCACCAAAACCGGAACGTTTGCATTGTACATAATATCGGCAGTTACGCTGCCCACTATTCCATGCGGATAATTGTCGCCGCCACTTCCTACTACAATTAACAGAGGTCTGTTTTTGCGGGCATAGGCAAGAATATCTTCTTCCGGATAACCGGATTTTATGATGTAATAGGTTTCAACCGATTTCCACAATTCTTCACCCGCTTCTTTCGACAGCTCCTGAATAAAAGTTTGGAAATCTTCGTTGGCAGTTTTCTCTGCGTGTTCAATTTTAAAAAGTGTGCTTGAATCGAAAGCATAAATATCGCTGTACGGAACCGAATGAATAACTGGATTGATAAAACTATGCATAAAAACCAGTTCAGCCTTTAGGTGAGCTGCAATGTCAACAGCTAAAAGCGCTGCTTTTTTAGAGGCTTCAGAAAAATCAACCGGAACAAGTATTTGTTTCAGTTCGCTGTTTTCTTCTTCGCTTGCGATGGTAACTTTTGTCCCCAGAAATTCTTCCAGTTCGTGAACAGCTTTCGGAATATCCTTTTCAAGTATCTTTATTCGTACAGTGGCAGATGTTTCTCCCTGAATCAGGGAGACATCTTCAAGTTCGCATTCCACGCCCTTTTCTTCGAGTATCATTTTAAAAATATGTGCTTTGGAATAGGGCAGAACAACCAGAGTGATTAGTTTTTCTTCCATGACCTTTTGTTTTTTTGTTTTCTGCTATTGTATTCGAGATAAATAGATATTATGTTTCAAAAACTGGCAACAAAAAGGGCGGCCCGAATATCGGACCGCCCCATGTGCGTATTACTAATACTTCCCCCGGAATCAGATTCCGAAAGCTTTTTTAATTTGATCGACAAAATTAAGTTTTTCCCACGTAAAGAGCTCTACTTCTTTTTCAACTTTACCTAAATAAGGAGACTCAAAGGTTTTGGTAACGGTTGTCGGAATACGCCCCATGTGTCCGTAAGCTGCTGTATCAAGATAGATTGGGTTACGCAGTGCCAGTCTTTTTTCGATGGCCGACGGGCGTAAATCAAAAATAGCTTTTACTTTTTCAGCAATTTCAGCATCGCCAATACTAACATTCGAGCGGCCGTAGGTATTTACAAAAACACCTACCGGCTCGGCCACCCCAATGGCATAAGCCAACTGAACCAACACTTCGTCGGCAACACCGGCAGCTACCAGGTTTTTGGCAATGTGGCGCGATGCATACGCTGCCGAGCGATCTACTTTCGACGGGTCTTTACCCGAAAAAGCACCGCCACCATGAGCACCGCGGCCACCGTAAGTATCCACAATAATTTTACGGCCGGTAAGCCCGGTATCTCCGTGCGGACCACCAATTACAAATTTGCCTGTTGGATTTACGTGGTAAATTATATCGTCTCCGAATAATTTCTGAACGCGCGCCGGAAGTTTGGCTATTACTCTTGGAACAAGAATATTGATCACATCTTCCTTGATTTTTGCCAGCATGGGTTGGTCGGCATCAAACTCGTCGTGCTGGGTTGAAACCACGATTGTGTGAATTTTCACCGGCTCGTTTGCTTCGTTGTATTCAACCGTTACCTGCGATTTGGCATCGGGACGAAGATAGGTCATTGTTTTGCCTTCGCGGCGGATGTCGGCCAGTTCCTGTAAAATAAGGTGCGACAATTCCAGTGTCAGCGGCATGTAATTGTCGGTGTCTTTGCAGGCGTAACCAAACATCATTCCCTGGTCGCCGGCGCCCTGGTCGTCTTTGTCTTCCTTGTCAACACCGCGGTTAATGTCAGCACTTTGTTCGTGAATGGCGGTAAGCACACCACACGAATCGCCGTCAAAACGGTACTCGGCTTTGGTGTAGCCAATGTCGTTGATTACCTTGCGTGCTACCTCCTGCACATCAACATAAGTTTGTGATTTTACTTCGCCGGCCACAACTACCTGCCCGGTGGTAACGAGTGTTTCAATAGCCACTTTCGAATCAGCATCGAATGCCAGAAACTGATCCAGCAATGCGTCTGAAATCTGATCGGAAACCTTGTCGGGATGACCTTCGGAGACCGATTCGCTTGTAAATAAATAATGCATAAATCCCTTTTTTAAGCTGAAAATATTCAGCACGTTAAACATTAAAATTAAACTGCGGGATGTTCGATTGATGTTGAAAAATGCGATTGTTTTAGCGTTTTTTTCATGTGGTTGCAATCAATCTCAAATCTTTCCACGTAGCGGGGACAAATGTAAGAGGTTTATTTTGAATAAAAAAAGACTTATTTGAATTTATTATAACGGCAGGCTGTTCACTCTTTATGATACACAATAATCCTGAGTGCACGACAAATTTCCTTCACGACGAAACCTCTGAGGTACTTTGTGCTATTTTCTCTGTGGCACTCTGTGGTTTCTCTTACTTTTAACCACAGAGGACACGGAGTTTTTCACAGAGGTATCCGGAGTTTTTTCTATTTCTTTTTATTCTGAAACAAAATGAAAACTTATTGTACACCTATAAATTCAATATCTGCTTCAAACATTCGAGGCATGTATATTTGCAATGCTAAGTAAAATATACATAAATAGCTGAAGGTATTACAATTCAAACATCGCTTTAATTTCGTTGTAATAACTTCTGCCGCTGGTTATTTTGCTTTGGCTGTAGTCATCGAGTATCAAAACAAAGCGGTTGTTGAAATACTTTCGTACTTCTTTTAACAGATTTTTGTTGATAAGGTAGGATTTATGTACCCGGATAAAATAATCAGGAAGCTTTTCTTCCAGTTTTTTTAAGCTCGAATCCAGAATGAAAGATTTGGAATGTTTGGTAACAATATTTACATATTTTTCATCAGCCTGGATGTAGGAAACTTCGTCGAGCCGGACAAAAATCACCCGGTCGCCTACTTTTACCGGAATTGAGGTCGCTTCATTTTTCCGCTGTTCACGGTTAAATTGTTCGATCAGTCTGTTCAGATCTATTCTCGGACTGTTTTCGCTAAGCTGATCCAGTTTGGCAATGGTTTTTGCAAAACGTTCTCTGGTGAGTGGTTTTACCAGGTAGTCGATACAATGGGTGTCGAAAGCCTGCAACGCGAATTCGTCGTAGGCCGTACAAAAAATAACTTTTGGCAGGTAGTCCAGTTTTTTGAGTACGTCAAATCCGCTGATTTCAGGCATTTGAATGTCCAGAAAAATGTACTCCGGGCGCAGCCGGTTGATTTTTTCAATGGCTTCTTCTCCATTTTCGGCTTCGGCAATTATTTCAAATTTATCCGGATATTCCCCGGCCAATGTTTGCAAACGCAAACGCGCCAGGGGTTCGTCATCAACAATTATCGTTTTCCAGGCTTGGTTGAGTTTCATACGTTAAACTGATTTTTCAGGATTATTTGAATGTGTTTGTTTTCTCCGTTTTCCCAGTTAATACCGGCATCGTTTCCATAAATAATATCGAGTTTGTCGTGCAGGTTTTGCAGCCCGTAACCACTCACCGGTTCCGCCGGAAAATTGGGGCCATTATCGGCTATGCTTATCGTCAGGTTTTTTTCTGCCTGTTTCACTTCAACAGAAACTTTCCCGGTACTTTTTATTTTCGAAAGCCCGTGTTTAATAGCATTTTCTACCAGTGGTTGAATCAGAAACTTTGGAATTTGTTTTTCCATTGAACCTTCATCTGTACTTATCTCGAAGCTTAAACGATCGCCAAAACGTGTTTTTTCAATTTCAAGGTATTTCTCTACCATTTCCAGTTCCTCGGCAACCGTTACAAAAGTTTTATTTTCCTTGTTAATCGAATACCGGAACAGTTCCGAAAGCCCGGTGGCCATGTTTTCGGTTTTATCGGCATCGATGTGCGCCAGGCTGGCAATAGAGTTCAACGAATTGTACAGAAAGTGCGGGTTAATTCGCGAATGCAGCGCATTTAACTCGGCCTGGTTTTTTAGCTCTTTCATCTTCGCAATTTCCACATCTTTTTGGTTTACCATGCTTTGTATGCGATAGTGTATGAAATTATAGAGTACCCGTAATGCTGCAATTATCACTATGAAGTATATTCTAGTAATATCCATTATTTCAAAAAAGACTACATCACGCATTTGGTGTTTTGCATTCAAATAAACAAAGGGCGTAGAAATAATAACATAGCTTAAAATAATTGAGGCAAATGTTGAAATAAAGATGAAGATTTGCTTTTTAAAGAAATTATTGAACCTCCTTAAATATTTGGATTCCATGTAATATAGTATTGCCGGAGCAAGGATTACATTCATAAAAAGCGCAATGAAATTTCCTAAGTTGAAAACCCATATATTGAAATTGAATTTTACTGCGGGTATAGAATCGGGAATCAATAATATCGTAACGGAAAATGCTGACCAGAGAATTATTAGCCAAGCTTTCTTCTGATAGGTCCAAAATGTTAAAGGTAGATTGTTTTTTTTACGGGAGAGTAGATACAGAAATCCAATAATCAAAAGAAAAATGCTAACTGAAGTAGTTATGGTTTTCATCCAATTCTTCCAGCGAAGCTTGAAGTAGTAAAGGTATCCGGAATTGGCAACAATGTTTTTTCTCAGCTCAGGGTAAAAGTCTTTTGAATAGAGTTTTCGGATTATGTCTTTATCCAAATCAGATAATCTATTGAACTGAGGAAAAGTATTGGCCTCAAAAACTCCATTATAATCTGTTTTTCCAAAACTTGGCTCAAAAGCTTTAGTCAAATTTCGAAATATGTAGTAGTAAAAGTATCGTCTTTTTTCTTCAAGGGTTTGAAGGTTTTCTGTTATTATTTCAAGTTTAACGGTATTAATATTCCCCTTGTTAGAATACAGCATTGGCTTTTTATTGACCTGATGATTAACGGTTAGTAGAGAAATAGAAAAGTTTCCGTAGTTGTCGGCAAATTTCACGTTAACTGTCTCAATTAATTCGTTCAGTTCAATAATAATTTCTTTTACGATAGCTGAATCTTGAGGTGTTGCGCCTGTTAGTTTAAATTCAATGTCATCTTCAAAACGAAAGGCATATTTGGAATCTCCGTTAAATAAACGTTCAGCTATAATATCCCATGTTATTGCGTCCTGGGTTTTTTCTTTTGCAACTAAGATATTTGTTGAAAATTGAAATATGAAGAGGATAAATAACAACTGTTTCATAATAGAAGGATTTTAGTTTTGGGTCAAATAAACAGTGTTATCATTTGGTAATTCAGCTTTTTCCGATGAAGTGCTGAATTTAGGGAATATTCTGCTTTTTCCCTTATCGTGATTCGTTTTTATCGTTGTCTTATAAATATGCAATTTTGCATTTCATATTTAGAGGAACTCTCCCTAATGAGGCTGTCCTAAATAGTTAAGAAAACAAATTTTCCACTTTTTTGTAAGCTGGCCCCTCCTAACCTCCCCAAAAGGGAGGAATCTTCCCCCTTCGGGGGACCGAGGGGGTCAATTGGAGTATTTGTCCTACTCCTGCCTCAACTCTGGTCCTGCGTCAGCTGATGGAAAACGTTCTCCAGGTTTTTCTGTTTTTCGTGAAGTGTGAGAAGTGTAAGTTGGTTTTGTACGGCAAATTCAAATACTGCCGCGCGGATATCTGCTCCGGATGCAGCCTCCAGTTCCCAGCCCTTTCCGTTTGGAAGCGCATTTTGCACTCCGGAGATCTGCAGCAATTTTTCCTGCTCAACGGTGGTCGCAAATTCCGCCAGTACTACCTGGTTTTGCTGTAGCCTTCCCGATTTTACTTCCGCAATGCCGCCGTCGGCAACAATTTTTCCGCGGTTGATGATGATCACCCGGTTACAGACTGCCTCCACTTCCTGCATAATGTGCGACGAAAGGATCACCGTTTTTTCGCGGCTGATGGTGCGAATCAGGTGGCGGATTTCTTCCAGCTGGTTGGGGTCGAGCCCGGTGGTTGGTTCATCCAAAATCAGAATCGACGGATCGTGTATCAATGCCTGTGCCAGCCCCACACGCTGGCGGTAGCCTTTCGAAAGAACGCGGATCTTTTTATGCTGTTCCAACCCCAGCCCCGTAAGTTCCACCATTTCGGCCACCCGCTTTTTTACGTTCTTTAGCCCGTAAAAACCTGCCGTGATTTCGAGGTACTCCTTGATGTACAGGTCGGGGTAAAGCGGGTTGTGTTCAGGCAGGTAGCCAATATCTTTTTTGTAAGCCAGGTCGTTGGGCAAAACTTTTTCGCCATGGATAAGTACCTCTCCCAAATCGGCAGGCAGGCAGCCGGTAATAATTTTCATTAATGTTGATTTTCCGGCACCGTTAGGCCCCAGTAAACCAACTAATTCACCTTTTCTTACCGATAAGCTTACCATATCTAATGCACGTTGCTTTCCGTATAATTTGCTGATATTTCGGGTTTCGATGCTCATTCGCTTATTTGGAATGAACAAAAATAGCGGAATGTTTTTATTTTAGAAGCATTCACTTAAATTTGCAGTTCAGCTTAACAGATTTAATTAAATGAAGGACCGTCATTTCAACTACATTCAAGACCTTACTAAATATCAGCGGCAGGATACTACCGAAGTGAATATTGGAGGTGTTGCCGTGGGAGGAAGTAATCCGATTCGTATTCAGACCATGACCGATACGGATACGAGTGATACGGATGCAACAGTGGAGCAGATTATTCGGGTAGTAAAGGCGGGAGCCGATTATGTAAGGGTTACCGTAAAAAGCATGCAGGACGCCGAAAGCCTGCAGATTATTAAAAAGGAATTGGTTGGCAGAGGATACAATACGCCGCTGGTGGCTGATATTCATTTTAATCCGCGTTTGGCAGAAGTGGCTGCTCAATATGTTTCCAAGGTGCGTATCAACCCAGGGAATTTTTACGACAAGAGAGCGCAGTTCAAGAATAAAATATACACCGACGAAGAGTACAAAAACGAACTCGAAATCATCGAGAAACAGTTTGTTCCTTTTCTTGAAGTGCTGAGAAAAACCAATACCTGTCTTCGGATCGGGGCCAACCATGGTTCGTTGTCCGACAGGGTGATGAGCCGTTTTGGCGACACCCCGGCAGGTATTGCGGAATCGGTGCTGGAATTCCTTCGCATTTGTAAGAAAGTGAATTTCAATAATGTGGTGGTTTCCATTAAATCGAGTAATACCCGTGTGATGGTTTATACGGCGCGTTTGCTGAATTTTAAAATGCGCCTTGAAGATATGCAGTTCCCGTTCCACCTTGGGGTAACCGAGGCCGGTGAAGGAGAAGACGGCCGCCTGAAGTCAGCGGTTGGAATTGGGGCTCTTTTGGCCGATGGAATTGGTGATACCGTAAGAATTTCGCTGACCGAAAAACCGATCAACGAGATTCCGGTGGCCATGAAACTGGTCAATCATTTTAAAACTTACCAGAACCACGCGCCCATTACGGCTCCGATGATCGGGCAAACGAACCCGTTTGAATACGAACGTCGCGATACGCGCCCGGTGCTGAACATGGGAGGAAAGCAACTTCCGGTGGTTGTAGCCGATTTGGGCGACCACAGTTTGCGTGAAATGATTCCGATCCGCGGAAAACTGATTCCCGAGTATTTCTTGTCAGGCAACCGTGTGTTGGATATCGAAGGCGAAGAATACCCGGTGATAACGCTGGAAGAATACTTGTTTGAAAGCACGCGCTGGGGAAGGATGAAATTTATCCGTACCAACAAAGCCGAGTTCGACAAGTTTATGGATCTTCATCCTGAGATCATCATGAAACTCAAACAGACACGTAAAACCGTGCTGATACTGGAGAGTTTCAATGCCAACCCGATGGCGGAACTCCGTGCTTTCTTTATGGCGCTGGAAACACACATCTGGAAGGTGCCGGTAATTTTGTACCGTCGCTACAACGAAAGTCGCCTCGAAGACCTGCAGATTAAATCGTCTGCCGATTTGGGAGGTTTACTGATCGATGGTTACGGCGATGGTATTTGTATTTCGAACGACAACGAAAATATCACCTTTACTGAGCTGAAAGATCTGAGTTTTGGTATTTTGCAGGCCAGCCGGATGCGGGTGACAAAAACCGAGTTTATTTCGTGCCCCGGTTGCGGGCGTACGCTGTTTAACCTGCACGAAACCACCAAACAGATCAAGGAACATTTCAAACATCTCGATCATTTGAAAATTGGAATTATGGGTTGCGTGGTAAACGGGCCCGGCGAAATGGGCGATGTGGATTATGGTTTTGTGGGGGCCGGAAATAACAAGGTAAACCTGTACAAAGGTTTGAAACCGATCAAACGTCATATTCCGTACGAAGATGCGGTAACCGAACTCGAACAACTGATTCGCGAAAACGGTGACTGGAAAGACCCGGTGGATTAGTGTTGAATCAATAACCTTCGGAGTTTCTGCGGAATAATATCAAGCGGTTTTAGTTTGAAATGACTGAGTGGAAGGATTGGATTGATTCAATCTACCTCAATCTGTTTTCAATCTACTTCAATCCTTTATTTCTCGTGTGTTGCATAAAGGGGCAGAATAAGTTTTTTACCTTTACGCGATAAACCATTAATTTTTTTCAATGGCACGAACCTACTGGAAACCCGGAACAATTATTTACCCGCTGCCCGCAGTAATGGTAAGTTGCGGCGAAATACCCGAAGAGTACAACATTATTACCATTGCCTGGACCGGCACCATTAACAGCAATCCCCCAATGTGTTACATTTCGGTAAGGCCGGGGCGGCATTCCTACGAAATTATTAAACGTACCGGAGAGTTTGTGATCAACCTTACTACCGAAAAACTGGCCAAAGCTACCGATTGGTGTGGCTGTCGTTCGGGCCGGAAATACAACAAGTGGAAGGAGATGAACCTTACCCCTGCACCGGCAAAATTTGTAAAAGCACCTATTATTGAAGAATCGCCCGTAAACATCGAATGCCGGGTAAAAGAAGTGCTTGAACTGGGGTCGCACCACATGTTTATTTCCGAAGTCTTGGGAGTTTCTATCGATGATACTTACATCAACGAAAAGGATGCATTCAGTTTTTCAAAAGCAGATCCGCTGGTTTACAGCCACGGGCATTATTTCGGTATGGGGAAAAAATTTGGGAAGTTTGGATGGAGTGTCGAAAAAAAGAAAAGGAATAAAAAATAGATACCTTTTGAACAAAGCAATTCCGTCTTTGTCCTTTTATGAAATCAAATAATCAATGTAGTACCTAATCTTTGCAGATGAAGAGAGTTTACCTTTTGTCAATTGTTTTTTTAATAAATTTTGGAATGATTAACGCACAGAATAATCCACTACTGGGCACGTTTAATACACCACACGAAACGGCGCCTTTTAACGAAATCAAAAACGAACATTTTTTACCCGCTTTCAAAGCTTCTGTAAAAGAGGGCGAGGCAGAGCTGGAAACCATCAAAAACAATACTGAAGAACCGGATTTTGAGAACACTATTGTGGCTCTCGACACGGTAGGGCGCCTGTTGGGCCGCACTTCCGGCATCTTTTTTAACTTGCTGAGCTCCGAAACCAACGACGAATTGCAAAACATTGCACAGGAAGTTTCGCCCATGCTGACGAAATTTCAGAACGATATTTCGCTTGATCCGGTTTTGTTTGAAAAAGTGAAAAAAGTTTATGAACAAAAAGATCGGTTAAAGCTGGATACAGAGCAAAAAACACTGCTCGAAAATACCTATGAAGGATTTGTTCGGAAAGGAGCAAATCTTTCTGAAGCTGATAAGGAAAAGTTTCGGGCCATTAGTACCGAGCTGTCAAAACGAAGCCTCACCTTTGGTGAAAATGTGTTGAAAGCAACCAATGCTTTCGAACGCTTGATTACCGATAAAAGTCAGTTGTCGGGATTACCTGAAGGAGAACTGGAAGCAGCGGCAGGACGTGCCAAAGCAAAAGACAAGGAAGGTTGGTTGTTTGATATTACACAGCCCAGCTATGTTCCGTTTATGAAATATGCCGACAACCGCGAGCTGCGTGAAAAGCTTTACATGGCTTACGGCTCGAAATCGTTTAAAGGCGACGAGCTTGACAACCGTGAAAATGTGAAACGCATTGCTGAACTTCGTTTGCAGCTGGCGCAACTGCTCGGTTATAAAAACTATGCCGACTATGTGCTGGAACGTCGGATGGCCATGAACCCGGCCGGTGTAAATGCTTTGCTTAACAATTTGTATGAAGCTTCGTATAAAGTGGCGCTAAAAGAAAAACAGGAGGTTCAGGAATTTGCAGCAACAGAAGGTTTTAAGGGCGAGTTAATGCCTTGGGACTGGACGTATTACAGCGAGAAACTGAAGGTTAAAAAGTTTGATCTTGATGATGAGATGCTAAAACCTTATTTTGAGTTGAACCGGGTAACCGAAGGAGTGCTGGGGCTTGCTACCGAATTGTATGGAATCACTTTCAGTGAAAACAAAGATATTCCGGTTTATAACCCGGAAGTAAAGGCCTACGAAGTATTTGATGCTGATGGCAGGTTTCTCTCGGTTTTTTATACCGATTTTCACCCGCGTCCGGGGAAACAGGGCGGTGCCTGGATGAACGATTTTAAAGGCCAGTGGAAAGACAATGGAGTGGATTCGCGCCCGCACATTACCATTGTAATGAATTTTACCCGCCCAACCGAAACCAGGCCGGCATTGCTTACTTTTTCGGAAGTGGAAACGCTAATGCACGAATTTGGCCACGCCCTGCACGGAATGCTGGCTAACTCAACTTACGCAAGTCTTTCAGGAACCAATGTTTACCGCGACTTTGTAGAGCTTCCGTCACAGATTATGGAAAACTGGGCAGTAGAAAAAGAATTCCTCGATCGTTTTGCCAAACATTATCAAAGCGGTGAAACCATTCCGGCTGAGCTGGTACAGAAAATTGTGGATGCGCAAAATTACCTGGCCGGTTATCTTTCCATCCGTCAACTGAGTTTTGGGTACCTTGATATGGCCTGGCATACACTCGAAAAACCTTATGCCGGTAGCGTAAAAGATTTTGAAGAGCAAGCCTGGAAACGGACACAAATCTTTCCGGTAGTGGATGATGTTTGTATGAGTACACAGTTCGGGCACTTGTTTGCAGGCGGCTATGCTGCCGGATATTACGGATATAAATGGGCAGAAGTACTGGATGCCGATGCATTTAGTGTTTTTAAAGAAAAAGGATTGTTTAACAAAGAAGTGGCGGCTTCGTTCCGTAAAAATATTTTGGAAAAAGGCGGCACCGAACACCCGATGGAGCTGTACAAACGTTTCCGCGGACAAGAACCCTCAGTAGATGCGCTGCTCGAAAGAAGCGGGCTGAAGTAAGCGAGTTAAATTATTGCAAAATTACAAAGCTCATTTTGATATGAAATGGGTTAACATAGAGATTCCATCTGTCATGCAGCAGATGGATTTTTTTTATGAAAATAATTGATCGGTTCAGTATAAATCTTTTAGTTTTCATTTTCCGCCACCTGGAGCGACTAAACAAATAATTCTTATTGATAACCCGTCTGTTTTGCGCAGGATAGTTTATTTTGTTTTTAAAAATTTTAAAAAGATATTTGCACGATATAATTTTATTGCAATTCAGCGAAATTAATTTGGGATTGCTTTTAGAGTTAAAGTCAAACGGATTGATATGAATAAACGTGCGAAGATGAACACAAAAAAATGTATTCTGGCCTTTTTTATTATGATTAGTGCCTCTTTTATTGCCGGGGCGCAGGGACGCGAGGTAATCTCATTTAATAACGACTGGGAGTTTAAAAGAGGTCCATTTCCGACAGACCAGGTTGCTTTGGTAAAGGGCTGGGATCAGAAATGGGAAAAAGTTAATATTCCGCATACCTGGAATGCAAAGGATATGCAGGAGAAACATAATAACTTTTATGCAGGCGAAGCATTTTACCGGAAACGTTTTCGCGCCGATGAAAAGCTGAAAGACAAAAGGATATTTTTACGTTTTGAAGGCGTGGGGCAAGTGGCTTCGTTATATGTAAACGGTAATTTTGTTGGCAACCACAAAGGAGGATACTCTGCATTTGCCATTGATATTACACCGGCGCTGAAATGGGGAGAAGAAAACGAGATTGTGCTGAAAGCCGACAATGCTTCCCGGCCGGATGTAATTCCGGTAAACCATAGCTTGTTTGGTGTTTATGGCGGAATATATCGTCCGGTTTGGATGATTATAACCGACAAGGTAAACATTGCAGTTACCGATTATGCATCGAGTGGAGTTTATATTAGTCAGCGTAATGTTAGTGCCGATAAAGCAGACGTAAACGTTAAAATTAAGCTGGTAAACAAGAATTTGCAGTCAAGCCGGGTAAGTTTACAGGCCCGTATTCTGGATCAGGGTGGAAACCAGGTAAAAACTGCTTCATCCGACATTGACCTTTCGCCACAGGGAATGCAAAGCTTTTATTTCGATTTTAATATTAAAAAACCGCATTTGTGGCAAGGAAAAACAGATCCATACCTGTATCGGGTAGAAGTGTTGCTGAAACAGGAAGACCGCATAATCGACAAGATTGTTCAGCCACTTGGCTTGCGGAATATAGAGGTGATTGCAGGAAAAGGAGTTTTTCTCAACGGTATAAAATTTCCGATGCATGGCGTGTGCCGTCATCAGGACTGGTGGCAACTGGGAAGCGCCCTCGATAATAAAAACCACGAGTCAGATTTACAGATGATGATGGAAATGGGAGTAACAACGGTTCGTTTTGCCCATTACCAGCAATCAGATTATATTTATTCGAGGTGCGACAGCCTGGGCTTGCTTATCTGGGCTGAAGTTCCGTTTGTTAACCGGGTTACCGGGGAAGAAGGGCCAAATGCCAAACAACAATTAACGGAACTGATACGGCAGAATTACAATCATCCTTCCATTTATGTGTGGGGAATGCACAACGAGGTATATAAACCGCACGAATATACTGCCCAATTAACGCAGGAAATGCACGATCTGGCAAAAACAGAAGATCCGGGGCGTTATACTGTTTCTGTTAACGGCTACGGGCACATGAACCACCCGGTGAATCTAAATACAGATATTCAGGGAATGAACCGCTACTTTGGCTGGTACGAAAAAACAATTCCGGATATTGAAGCCTGGGTGGAAGGACTTGAAAAAGAATATCCCAACCATCGGCTAATGCTAACAGAATATGGTGCAGATGCCAATATTTACCACCAAACCGAATACATTGGAAATACCATTCGGTGGTGGGACGATTATTTCCCGGAGACTTATCAAACAAAGATTCATGAAATACAGTGGGGTGTAATTGAAAAACACCCTTATATTCTGGCATCTTATCTCTGGAATATGTTCGACTTTGCCGTTCCAATGTGGTCAAGAGGTGGTGTTGAAGCCCGTAACATGAAAGGCTTAATAACTTTCGACCGTAAAATTAAAAAGGATGCTTTTTACTGGTACAAGGCCAACTGGAGCGAAGAACCGGTTGTTTATCTTACGCAACGCAGAAACACTGACCGTGAAAAGCAAACAACCACTATAACCGTTTACTCCAATGTTGGCACGCCAAAAGTATTTTTAAACGGAGAAGAACTTGGTGGAGTGAAACAAGGTACTACTAAGGTGCACTATGTCTTCGAAAATGTTACGCTCCGGGAAGGAATAAATACGATTAAGGCAATTGCTTCAGAAAAAGGACAATCTTTCGAAGATCAGATTGAGTGGACGTATTCGGGCCAGAAAAACCGCAAAAGCCCCGAATACCTGAATGATAAAGCTCATTTTGGATTTTAAGCTAACTGAAAATCAACTAATACCATAAAAATGAAGAAAAGGCTGCTTGTTACTTTATTGATTGTTTTTGGCACAATAGCGGGGGGATTTACCCAGGAAATGGTAAAAAAGGAGGTGAAATTTGGACAGTTGGCACCGTTGCCCCGACAGGACGAAGCGATGAAGAAATGGCGCGAGAATCGCTTTGGCCAGTTTATACACTGGGGATTGTATGCGATTCCCGGAGGAGTATGGAAGGGAAAAACGTACAATTACGCTGCTGAATTTCTGAAATCCTCGGCAAAAATTCCTACCTCTACCTGGGACTCACTGGTTTATCAGTTCGATATTCCGAAATATAACCCGGAAGAGTGGGCGGACATTGCTAAAAATATGGGTGTGAAATACGTTACCATAACGACCAAACATCACGAAGGTTTCTGTTTGTGGCCCAGTAAATATACCGACTTCGACATTGAAAGAACTCCTTATAAAAAAGATCTGCTGCGCGAATTTGTTGATGCATACACAGCAGCCGGTATTGATGTTAATTTTTATTACTCTGTTTTAGACTGGCATCACCCCGATTGGAGATACGACTTAAAAAATCAGGCCGATACGGTGGCATTCAATCGTTTCAAGGAGTTTGTGAAAAATCAGCTGGTAGAACTGGTTACCCGTTATCCGGAAATAAAAGGACTTTGGTTTGACGGTACATGGGATGCATCCTGGAAGAAAAACGGACAGTTTTCGTATGAACTTGAGAAATTGCTCAAAGAAAAACGGCCTGGTTTGATTGTAAACAGCCGTATGCGTGCCGATGAATACGGAAGCCGTCATTTTGATAGCAATGGTGTTTTGATGGGGGATTATGAATCGGGTTACGAACGCCGTTTGCCCGATCTCTGTAACACCGAAGTATTAACCCGCGATTGGGAATGTTGTATGACCATTCCGGAAAATCAGTGGGGGTATCATAAAGATTGGAGCATTAGTCATGTAAAATCGTCGATGGAACTTTTGGAAATGCTGGTTCAGTGTGTTTCGCAGAATGGTAACTTCCTCCTTAATTTTGGCCCGATGGGGAATGGCGATATTCGCTCGGAAGAGCGGCAAATTGCAAAGGAAATTGGCGATTGGATGCATGTAAATAGTGAAGCGATTTATGGGTGCGTCCCTTCCGGGTTACAAAATCAGGGATGGGGCTATTTTACCCAAAACAAACCATCCGGAAAAACCTATATGCTGGTGTTTAATAACCCGGTTTCCGGAAAATATAAAGTGAGGCTAAAAAAAGGTCAGACCCTGAGTAAAGCCAGTTATATTGATAATAAAAACAAGTGTTTGAAAATTGAACAAATCAGCAATACCGAATATTTTATTGTGCCCGACAAAATTGGTACCCGACAGCCCTTTGTAATTGTTCTGGAAATTGAGGATAAAGATTCTGCCAAATTTCACCAGAAAGCACTGACCTAATGTATTGATCGGCAAAAACCGAATAATTTATAACGAAATTGTACCAGTAGAGATTTTCTCTTCTGGTTTTTTCGTCTGATTAGCTGTCTTTTATAATTAGAAAGTTTCCCTAACTTTGCCACCCTTTAAAATAAGAATAGAGAAAGATTATGTCAGATGAAACGAGCATAATAAAAAGTCTTATTAATAAACAGAGACTTGATTATGCGAGTTCCATGAATTTCCTATAAAATAAACAATTATAAATGAGTGAAATGAAACCTTGCCCAATTTGTAAATCACCATACGGGTACTTTTTAAGAGAAGATGTGTATGCCTGCCCCGAATGCAACCATGAATGGAATCCGGCAGAAGTGACCGACGAAGATACATTGGTGGTGAAAGATGCCAACGGAAACCTTTTGCAGGACGGTGATTCGGTGATTGTAATAAAAGACCTGCCTGTAAAAGGCGCTTCGGGGCCGATTAAAGCAGGTACCAAAGTAAAACGCATCCGCTTGGTGGAAGGCGACCACAACATCGACTGTAAAATTGACGGGTTTGGTGCTATGGCCTTGAAATCGGAGTTTGTACGTAAAGGCTAAAGTCCTGTCAGCTTTATGTTGGCGTATCGTCATTCCGAATTTATTTCGGAATCTGTATTTTAAGCAAAGATGTTGAACTTATCAGCTGTCGGACGGCATGACGTTCTGATAAAACATAAGGAAACCTCTAAAAATTAAAAATCTACCAATCAGCCTATTATAATAGTAAATAGTATCTTAGGAGCATATTCTTATACAATGAGGACAAGATACAAAGCAACAGGGACAAACAG
>JBKEDN010000008.1:0-12612 GCA_047975435.1 Draconibacterium sp.
TTCACTTATACTGCGTTGAATTTTCCTTAAATAGCTGAGGCTATTCGCGTCAAATCCGCCTTGTTTAAGCAAAAAACGCATCATAATATTTCTAAAAGATAAAATTTAAACAGGCTCTAAGACACTCTGTTATTTGCTATTTCTTTTTTTGGAAATTACTACAGGTCTTCACCAAATTGCCAGCCATCGCAAACCGGCTCTTTTATGTAGTTGTTTAGGGCTTCGTTGTTGGTGACTTTCATGCTTTTGGCATCGTATTCAACGCGGGTGTTAAAACGTTGCGCGAGCACACCCAGCAGCGCCATTTCTGTGAGGTCGGCTGCATAGTCGAAGTTTGACCCCGGAAGTGATCCATCTCCTGTAATTGCACGGAAAAATTCTTGCTGAGGGCCGCCTTCTATGCGGGGGATAGTTGCTTCAGGCATTTCATTTTTTACCCAGCTTTCCCACTCTTCTTTCGACATCATTAATTGTGCATTGTTCGGGCGTCCACCGGTTATTATATTTTGTTTTTCGCCTACCATAATCATTCCTGATCCGGGCAACTCGGAAATTTTCCATTCCGGGCGATTTTCAGGTTTTAAGCCACCCTCGTACCACATTAAGGTTACCGGCGGTTTGTTTCCGCGTTCCGGAAATTCAAATTTGATGATGGACTTATCGGGCAAAAATCCCTCGGGAGCTCCCGAATGAAAAAGCGTTTCGGTTGTGTGGGGCATTCCCAATTCGAGCGACCAGAAAGGTGCATCGAGCGTATGACAAGCCCAGTCGCCTAATTCTCCGTTGCCAAAATCGTAAAAACCACGCCAGGTTTTAGGGGCATAAACACTGTTGTAAGGTCTTTTGGCTGCCGGTCCTAGCCATAAATCCCAGTCGAGGTATTCAGGTACCGCTTGTGCCAGCGGCGGATAATTATCAGCTTTGTTAAAATATTTGCCGGGGCCAAATTCAGGGCCATCAAACCAGGCAATCACTTCTTTTACCTCGCCAATAACATCAGCATCTACCCATTCTTTTACACGACGGATTCCATCGGTTGTATGTCCCTGGTTTCCCATTTGTGTAATTACTTTGTAGCGATGAGCCGCCTTTTTTAAGGTTCTCAGCTGCCATACATTGTGTGCGAGTGGTTTTTCAACATAAACATGTTTTCCCAGTTGCATGGCAGCCAAAGCCGCCGGAAAATGAGAATGATCGGGTGTCGAAATCATTACTGCATCGATTTCGTTGCTCATTTCATCCAGCATTTTTCGATAGTCTTTGAACTTTTTTGCGTTGGGAAAAGTGGTAAATCCTTTTGATGCTCTCTGATCGTCCACATCGCACATCGCAACAACATTATGAATCGGCTGCCCGGTTTCGTCGAGGCACGAACCCCACTGCGTTTCTCCACGGCCACCTACACCCACAATGGCAATGTTTATTTTTTTTGAAGGAGAGCAGCTAAGTAAATTGGGGATAATGGCTGTTCCTGCAACCACGGTAGATGCAGAACGAAGGAAGTTTCTTCTGGTTAATGAATTCATTTTAACAGGTTAAATGGTTTAGAATTACATCAAATATATTAATAACATTGATAAATAATGTTATTAAAGTTGTGAAGTTGGCTGCCAATAGGATAATTGGTACAGTCGGGTTATTGTGAATTTTGCAATCGGTTATTTTGATAGTGGGTGGAATAGGGGGGGGAATTTATAACTCGAAAATCCCTGGATTTTATGTTTTAATTTGAATAGATGGGTAAAGAGATGTAGAAAGTACTTCCCCGGTCTTTTTCGCTTTCAACGCCAATTTCGCCGTGATGGATGTTGATAAACTCTTTACACAGAATTAATCCTAAGCCGGTACCGGTTTCATTATTGGTACCGGGGGTGCTAAACGATTTCTCAATGTCGAACAAACTATCCTGGTTTTTGGGATGTATCCCTATTCCTTTATCTTTTATGTAAATAGAAACTTTTTCATTCTGAAAGCATTCGCTCGTAAGAATTATTTCGCTGTTGGGATAGCTGAATTTTATGGCATTGGAAACAAGGTTAGTCAGAACGGTTTTAATCATATTCTTATCGGCATACAAGGAAATATTGTCCAATCCATATACATTAATACTGATTTTTTTATTTTGTGCCTGTACTGATAGAAAGGTTGATATTTCATTGATTAGTTCGCCCAGACTGAACGACGACGGCTGGTATTTTATTGACTGTGTTTGCAGGCGGGCCCAGTCTAATAGGTTGTTTAGGTAATCCAGTGAATTTCTAAGTCCCTGGTTAATGTACGCCGAATATTCAATCAAGTCCGGGTTGTTATTTTGTTTCACCTCATTTTCCATTAACTCGCTAAATCCGATCAGCGAATGGTAAGGCCCTTTTAAATCGTGTGCAACAATCGAAAAGAACTTGTCTTTTGTTGCATTTACTTTTTTCAACTCTTCATTCTGGTTCAGTATTTCTTTTTTGTACTTGATGTTTTTTAAATGTAAACCCAGAATATCAGCCGCCGTTTTTAATAAATTAATACTTGTTTCGTCCCAAACTCTTTCTTTTTCAACATCGTCAAAACCAATAAAACCCTGCCATTTATTATCAATAAAAATGGGAAGTGCCAGTACTGATTTTATGTTTTGTGAAGCGAGTATCTCTTTTTCGGGCGAAGCAAAATCCCTGACATTGCCCGAGATAAACTTGTTTTCCTTGAAATTTTCGGCCCAGCGGGCAAATCCAAGGTCGGCACAGGAAACATTTTGCAAATCAGGATTGTCAATTTCAGTTTGCACACCCGGGGCACAAGCTTCGTAGGTTTGCGAGGTAAGTAAATTGTCGTCAGAGTTTTCAAAAATATAAATCCTTGAAGCTCCGGAAGCTTCCAGTATTAAAGTCAGTCCACGGTTGATTGCATCGGGCTGGTCGCTCAAAATAAGCTGCGAAAATTCAGACATTGCCTTTTCATACGTGAGCTGTGAAACCAGTTTTTGGTCGTATGTATGCAAACGCTTCAAAAAATAAATATGTGAGTAAATGTACACAATCAATGTTAGGATGAATATTGAGAAATCGATAACGTTGTGTAATGAGTAACTCGGGACTTCTTTTATGGTAAAATATTCACCAATAACTAAATATAAAGCTATCACAATAAGTAAGGAGTAGAATCGCCAGTGACGGAATTTATTAAAGAAAATAAAATACAGCGAAATCGGAATAATAATGGTAAACTGAAACTCGCCTCCAAATTTCATTAATAGGGTTCCGATGTATGTTCCGGTAATAAAAATTAACAGGATGGTATGTTTCGCAAAATCGTATTTTTTGTAATAATTGAGGAGAATAGGGGCCACAAACAGCATGGCAAAAGATAAATCGAAAAACATGCCGGGCGTCTTTAACTGAAATTCAATTATGCTAACACAAAGAAGTACTGCAATAGAAATAACGCAAACAATGTTTATCAGTCTGACGATGGTTGCATCAATAAAGGAACCGGTACCGTTGGTGCCGGATTGAATTAGAGAGAAAATTCCTTTTTTCAACTTACTCATGGCATGTAAAGGTTTGCAAACTCAGGTTTAAAGATAAGCTTTGTTGCTTCTTGGTAAATAACAGAGCTGCGGTATTAATAATGTCGCTGATTTGCCAAAAACACTAAGGACAGATTCAGCACGTGTTAAATTTTTTGTTTTAATGATACAAACAAGAATTCAACTCGTTCTGTTCGTGAGTTTTAAAAATAAATTTTGAATGTCTGCAATCAAATATAAATCTAAGCTCATGTTGAGGGCCAAACAACAGTGAGGACAGGTGTTTCTGCATTTTGGCCGTTGCCTGGTTATACCCTGAAATTTAGAATGAATCTTTATAGGATTTATTCTGATTATGCCACTCGATGGATAATCCTGAAATAAATTGAAAAGAAATACAGTTTTGTGTGCTTAAGATGAAAGAAACAGTAATTGTTAACCTTTTAAATCAGCGTCGTGTAATTCTGTTCTTCCTCTGTTCTCACGTTGTTCAAGATTAAAATACTGAAAGGCGAGGAAGGTTATCGGGATGACTCCCAAAAACGTTGAAACAACAGAAACGACTGAAGACCATATCCAATACCAATCCGGAAATTCGGCCGGATTAACATTGGCCGGGGCAAATAAGCCGGTAGAAAAACCAAGAATGATTGTAGGAAGTGATAAAATAGTTCCCGCTGCATAAAGCATCAAAACAGCAGCAATATTTAAGGCAAGTGTGTTCCACCACTGACTGTTAACCAGTCGCCATGATTTAGAGATGGCTTCACTAATGCCTTTCTTTTCAAAAATGACTATAAAAGCTATTAACGAAAAGGTGTTTGCGATGTAAATACCTGGCAGGATACACATGAAAAAACCAAGAACTATAGCTGAGGTATATACCAGTCCGGCACCTAGTGCCAGCAAACTATTGCTAAAAAAACGTGAGCTTATATCCTGAATCGTGAAATTGCCTTTCCCGAGTTTTATGTAGGCTTCGAGGTACGAATAATAGGTTCCGACAAGCAGAGAATTTACAAAAATCCCGAATAACATAAAAATAACGAGGTTGGAATAAAACGGCCCGATGTTGGCCATAATTGATTCGGGATCGCTGAGGTCGAATTGCGTAAAAACATTTCGTTGCAGATAAACCTGCGCACCAGCGTAAAGAATGATGAAAGGCAGCACATATACCAATAATATTCTGGATATAGGCTTGATTTCGTGTTTTAAAAATTCAAAAGAGTCGGTAATAATCGCGCTGAGCTCGCGTGGCTTTCTGAATCGGATTTCTTTGTTATTCATAAAAACGCAGCCTTTTACTCAAAGGTTTTTACTTCAATCTGATAATTGTTTCGTTCGCTTGAACTTCTGGATACAAGCTCACCCAGAAATCCACCCATAAAAAATTGTGCCCCGATAATCATCGAAGTAAGGGCGATGTAAAAGTAGGGGCTGTCGGTTACCAAATGGCCGGTAATTCCCTGGTTAAGCGAAATAAGTTTTTGAATACCGAGGTAACCGGCCGAAAGAAAGCCAACAATAAAAATAATAGCTCCGAGAACGCCAAAAAAGTGCATCGGGCGCTTTACAAAACGCGAAATAAACATAACGGAAAGAAGGTCGAGAGGGCCGCGGATAAAACGTTCGAGCCCGAATTTGGTGACACCGTATTTGCGTTCCTGATGTATTACCACTTTTTCGCCAATATTTTTGTAGCCCGCCCATTTGGCAAGCACCGGAATATAACGGTGCATTTCTCCGTAAACTTCAATGCTTTTGATAACATTTTTGCGGTAAGCTTTCAATCCGCAGTTCATATCGTGTAGTTTTATCCCGCTCATTCTGCGAACCGTCCAGTTGTATAGTTTACTCGGCATATTTTTAGTGAGAACGGGATCGTGGCGTTTCTTTTTCCAACCCGATACCAAGTCAAAGCCGTCTTCTTTAATCATCCGGTAAAGTTCCGGAATTTCGTCCGGGCTATCCTGTAAGTCGGCATCCATGGTAATTACCACATCGCCCTGAACGGCTTCAAATCCGCAAAACAACGCAGCCGATTTTCCGTAGTTACGTCTGAATTTGATCCCTTTTATAAACGGGTTTTCTTTTTGAAGTTTCTGAATTACGTTCCAGGAGCCGTCGCGGCTCCCGTCATCAATCATCATAATTTCGTACGAGAATTTGTGCTCTTCCATTACCCGCTTTATCCAGGCAGTTAACTCCGGAAGCGATTCTTCTTCATTAAAAAGTGGCACAACTACGGAAATATCCATTGTAAAAAGTTAATGTTCTTATTCTGGAACCTCGTCTGACGGGTTCTTTTTTGTGAAAATTGCTGTGATTAAACTAATAATTAATCCTGCGAAAGCACCCCCAACTATTCCCATAACGGCCATGAGAGCCGGTTTCTGAAATTTTGTTGCCATCTCCATTACCATATCCAGCTGTTCTTCGGGTACTTTTCCTTGTTCTATAATGCGTTGCTCGGTAATAATTCGCAACTGTTCCAGTAACGACGGATCAATTACAGCATATACCAAATAGGTATAAATGCTGGATATAACGGAGGCAAAAATAAGGGCAAGAAGTCCAACTCCAAATGCTTGCCCATAAGTCATTTCTCCACCTAAGCTTTTGCGAAAGCTTAATTGAGCATAAATAATTCCGGCAATTAAAACAGGGTAGGTAATATACGATGCCCAGGTGGCAAATATATTATTGGTTACATATAATATTACCGATAGCAGAATGAGTACTACTCCAATATAAATGCCCGATAATATTGATGATTTCAATAAGGAGGCAGGCTTTTGTTCTTCCATTTTTTTTCTTTTTGATTAGGTTCAACAAATATAAACGTATTTTTAATGATCGGCCGAATTCGTTGCTTAAAATTGGCTAAAGCTGCAACGCTGGCTTATTGTATAATTAATTCCTTTTTTTCGAGAGATCCCCGATTCACGAAAATTTCATTTTTTTAGAAAAAAATATTTCATTTTAGTATCAGGTTTTCAAGATGATAAGTACCGAGAACCAAACTTGCATTACGGCAAAGCCGATTTTTATTTGGCGTGAATTGAAAATTTTCTACTTTTGCGGCGGGTAAGTCCTGTGCGACCAGCTCCTGCTGAATCCCCCCAGGGTCGGAAGGCAGCAAGGGTAGGCGGTTGTAGCGGTGCGACACAGGTAGCTTACCCACTTTTTTTGAAAGAAAAAACGTTCTTAAAAAAAGCTTGAAAAAATAAAGAAAATGTTTGGCGGTTTTAGAAGAAATTATTTCCTTTGCAGCCGCTGAATCAGAAAGCAACGTTCTAAAAAAAACTGTTACGATATATGCCGAATTAGCTCAGTTGGCCAGAGCACGTGATTTGTAATCTCGGGGTCCTCAGTTCGAATCTGAGATTCGGCTCAAAAATATTGGGAAGATACCGAAGCGGTCAAACGAGGTCCCGAGTACTCGGGATAAATCTGTTGGCTTAACGATCGATCAACTCAAAATTTCTTAAGATATCGGGAAGATACCGAAGCGGTCAAACGGGGCAGACTGTAAATCTGTTGGCTCAGCCTTCGTAGGTTCGAATCCTGCTCTTCCCACCCAGAAAAAGCTTGTCATTTTTTATGACAGGCTTTTTTCATTTTATGGTAATAATGCTTTTGTATTGTACTTTCCCTAAAATTCGCAAATAATACCACAAAGCCCCGAAGTTTAAGTTAATGGCCTTTCTTTAGCTTTGTGGCTTCGTGTACTCAGTGGTGAGAAAATTAACGGTCACTGGAGCAACTGCCATGATTGGAAAATCGTTGACAGCAAATTGCAGGCTTTTACTCCACCTGCTTTTCAATGTAATCCTGAATTATTTCTACACAGCAAATGCATAGTTATTAGGGTGTTTGTGTTTGCCGAAAGGTTTGAATTTATCGTTTATTTACTGCAGGCTTCATGTAATTTTTAAAAATAATTCAGCGCTTGATTTGTTTATTTGATCTAATTGTTATATTTGTATTACAAATAGGATTTAAAAACAATCAAACTTTATGAATAAAGGCTTATTAACTACCACTCTTGCAGATCAGGTTGAGGGTAAAATCATAGAATATATAAAAGAGAATCATTTAGTACCTGGAGATTCACTCCCCAATGAGATGCAATTTTCAGAAATGATGGGTATTAGCAGGAATGTTGTTCGGGAGGCATTGAGTCGGTTAAGGATGTTGGGATTAATTCAGAGTCGTACAAAGAGAGGGATTATTGTAACCGAACCGCCACTGCTAAATGGGTTCAAAAAGGTTCTTGATCCGAACTTGCTTAGTATTAAAACAATAAAAGAGATGATGGGGATGCGGATTGCTTTGGAAATAGGTATTGCTGAATTTCTTTTTTCGAATATTACAGAATCTGATATTTCTGATCTTGAGCAAATTGTTTCGCGCCAGCAGGCAATTGGGATCAATAACCTTTCGGTAGAAGATGAAATGTTGTTTCATACCAAAATTTATGAAATTGCAGGGAATGATTTTATCCTTCAATTTAACCGTTTGATGCATCCGGTATTCGAATTCTCGAAGGAAAACTATGAAAGTTACTTTCTGCCAATAAATAAAAAGTTGCACGAAAGAGGTGAAATAGTAAACCATAACGACCTGCTTCAATTTATCAAACAAGCAGATAAACAAGGATATCAAAACGCCGTACAGAAACACCTGAAACCCTACTGGGAGTTTCTTTATAATTATGATTAACAATATGGAAATTAGAAAACTAACCGGATTAATCGCTGCCCCGTTTACGCCTATGAATAGCAATGGAGGCATTAATACTTCCGCGATTCCTCCGTATGCTGCCCACTTAAAAGAAGATGGCGTTAAAGGCGCCTTTGTTTGCGGCACAACAGGGGAAGGCATGTTAATGACCAATGAAGAACGCAAAGTAATAACTGAAAAATGGTTACAGGAACAAAGCGAAGATTTTAAAGTTATTGTTCATGTCGGAACCACATCTGCAAAACAATCGAAAGAATTAGCTCAGCATGCTCAACAAAATGGTGCATATGCAATTGGCAGCATGGGACCGGTTTTTCTACAACCAACCCAGATTGAAGAATTAATTGGTTATTGCAATGAGGTTGCTTCGGGTGCTCCCGATCTGCCATTCTATTACTATCATATTCCCTTTGTTTCAGGGGTTACTTTATCGATGTATGCCTTTATACAGGAGGCAGTTAAGCAGATTCCTAGTTTTGCTGGCATTAAGTTTACACACAATAATTTTATGGAAATGCAGCAATGCATTCAATTTGGCGGAGGCAAGTGGGATATCCTTAGTGGATTCGACGAAATGTTGCTGGCAGGCCTTTCATTTGGTGCCAAAGGTGCAGTAGGTAGTACTTTTAATTTTATAGCACCACTCTATAATCAGATTATTATGGATTTTGAAAGTGGCGATATAATTTCTGCCCGGAAGAAACAGATAAAAACTGTAAATATTATTGAAATATTAATCCGAAACAATGGGGCTATCGTTGCCGGAAAAACACTAATGAAATCAATAGGGATTGATTGTGGAAGGTGCAGGCTCCCATTGAAGAACTTAACTGCTAATGAGTATAATATTTTTATAAATGATCTGGAAAAGGAAGGTTTTTATGAATTAATGAAGACCTAGTTATGGTTTAGTTTAGTTAAAAAGGTTCTGCGTTGCAACCACAGAACCTTTTGTGAGCTAACTCAACGAATTGAATTAATATAAACTACGTAAAACTATGAAAAAAAATGAGCCAAGACTTAAATTAAGTAAAGCCGGACGAAGCTTTATAAAGTTTTTTTTATCCTGGAATGTGTTCATTGTTCTCTTGTTTCTGGCAACTGGTACATTCGCCCAGGGAACAAAAGCAATTACCGGAACTGTTACTGATCAATCGGGGCAAGCTTTGCCTGGAGTTACTGTGGTGGAAGAAGGTACCACAAACGGAACGATTACAAACAGTGATGGGATTTATTCTATTACAGTTAACCCAAATGCGACTTTAACTTTTTCTTTTGTTGGAATGAAACCTCAGACTCTTGAAGTCGGAATTCAAAGCCAAATTAATGTACAGCTTGAAGAAGAAACAATTGGTTTGGATGAGGTGGTCGCAATTGGATATGGGAGTCAGTCAAGAAGAACCCTTACGACAGCAATTTCAAAAGTGGGAACTGAAGGGTTAGAAGATGTACCTGTTTCTTCGCTATCAACAGCATTACAAGGTAAAATGTCTGGAGTAAGGGTCTATCAGTCCGATGGAGGAATGCCAGGTAGTAATTCAACGATTAGAATTCGAGGTGGATCTTCTATTAACAGAAGTAATAGTCCTCTTGTAATTATTGATGGATTACCTCGCACCTTAGACGATATTAACATCAACGATGTTGAATCAGTAGAAGTGTTTAAAGATGCATCATCAACTGCTATTTATGGGGCAAGAGCATCAAATGGTGTTGTTTATATAACAACCAAAAAAGGAAAAGGAGGCAATGCCGAAATAAATTTTAATGCAACCGTCGGCGTTGCGTCGCCTTGGAAATATATGGATCTCGTTAGTGGAGAAGACTATTTAAGATTAACAAGAGAAGCCCTGGCCCGTTCGCCCAAAAGTAATTTATTATGGGGAACAGGAAGAGGTGCAGGTGTTGGAAATGATGAAAACTCTCCCTGGAGTACCCGGTATCTTTTAGATGGAGAATCAGTCCCTGAAGGGTATAAATCAATGATTGACCCTGTAGATCCCAGTAAAACTATTGTCTTTCAAGATAATGATTTTCAGAAAATTGCTCTTCGGGATGCGTTGGAACAAAGTTATTATTTGTCGGCAAATGGCGGGTCTGAGAAAATATTGTACTCGGCAGGAATTGGTTACGATAATCAAGAAGGGATTTCCATAGGTACAAAATGGGAACGTTTCAGTGGAAGAATGAATGTGGATTTTAAACTTCGAGACAATCTAAAATTAAATACTAATGTCAATCACACAACTGGAAATACAAATTCATGGCCTTCCCAACATGCAATGTTCAGTAGAAGTCTATGGATGACGCCAACAGCAAGGGTTTACATGGATGATGGTTCATTAGGCCCCGGATTAAATGCAACTTATACTAATCCGCTGTGGTACAATGATGTCCATAAGAATGATTCCTACTCTTATAAAACTCAATTTGGTGCGAGTATGGTTTGGGATATTATAACAGGGTTAACAGCAAAAATTAATGCTGATTATATGCGCTCAAGCTCTACAATGGAACATTTTTATAAGGCAAACGTCTACAGTTCGGCTAGACCAACAACTTTTGACTATACACTCACTAAAACCAAGCAATTTGAAGGAGTATTAACTTACATAAAATCTTTTAACAAGCATAATCTGAATGTAGTTGTTGGAGGTTCAGAAATAACGTATGATAATTTAGCTGCAATAGCAGAAGCTGAGGGAGGAAGTACTGATAAGATTCAGACATTGAATGCTGCACCTACAAAAACGGAAGCATATACTTACCGGTCCGAGGAGGTTTTACTCGGTTTTTTTGGCCGGTTAACCTACGATTATAACAAAAAATATATGGCTTCTTTTTCAATACGAAGAGATGCCAGTTCACGTTTTGCAGAAAATAACCGGGTGGGGTATTTCCCAGGTGTTTCACTGGGGTGGATGGTGTCAGAAGAACAATTTTTAAAAAATAATTCACTTGTTAACTCACTAAAATTAAGATCGAGTTACGGACAGACCGGAAACAACAGCGTTGGGCTTTTCGATGCCTGGGGACAATATTCTGTTGGGTATAATTATGCTTTGGAGGCAGGAACATTTCCAACCGCAATGCCTAATTTTGACCTTGGATGGGAGACAACTAACCAGTTTGATATAGGAACTGATTTAGGATTATTCGAAAATGATAAAATCCTAATTTCGGCTGATTATTATAACAAAACTACACACGATTTGCTTTTTGAAAGTCCACTGCCCAATACCTCTGGTTTTAACAGTATTCTCACCAACATCGGTAGCGTAAAATATTATGGTTTCGATATAGATATCCAAGTTAATGCGTTAGAACAAGAATCTCTTTCCTGGAATGTTGGTTTGAATATTTCGTATAACAAAAACAAAGTCAAATCATTGCCCGATAATGGAATGCCACAAAACAGGATTGGGGGGGTATATGATCCAATTACCGATACTGGGGTCGGAGGAATTGCAGAAGGTGAACCGCTTGGTCAAATCTATGGATTTGTAGCCGATTTTATAATCGACAACTGGGAACAAGCCAATAGCACACTATGATGTTAATGCAGTAGGATATAATCCTGAAGATGGAACAACGGTAAAAGGCAGAAAAATACCAGGAGATATGGAGTGGGTCGACAAAGATGGAGACGACGATATTGATGATTATGACCAATTTGTATTAGGAAATCAAATACCTTATTTATTAGGAGGTTTTACTAATACTTTGAGATTTAAAAATTTTGATCTTAAAATATTTATGGACTATGCCATTGGACATTCCATTTCTGATAAAGTTATTCGGAGAGCTGATGCAAATGCATTAGATGGAATTTCCAGACCAACAACAAATGTTTTGAGTGCGTGGAAAAAGATAGGAGATGTTGCTGCGGGAAAAGCCTCCATGCCAAGGTATGACTATCATGATGCCAGTCAACAAAGGAATATCCACAGAGGAAATTATGATACCAGCCCAACTACTTATGATGCAGATTTTTTATGTATTCGAGAGGTTAAATTGGGTTATTCAGCTCCCAAAAGGATTGCCCATAAAGTAGGTATGAACAGCCTCTACTTTTTTGTAACCGGCCAAAATTTATGGTACTTCACTAAATACCCTGGATTTGTTCCTGAGTTTCAAGGGACTGACAACCATCGTGATGGGAATTACCCCATCCCGAGGAAAATCAATATTGGAGTAAAAATTGGCTTATAAAACTTAAAAAATAATCATTGCTGTCCCATTAAAATCTAATAATGTTCTTTGAAAATATTGAAATTTAGTTAGTTGCGTGCGATTTTCGATTAAACGGATTTCAATTTGCATTTTCGCTATTCATAAACAGATTA
>JBKEDN010000009.1:0-1822 GCA_047975435.1 Draconibacterium sp.
TAATCTGTTTATGAATAGCGAAAATGCAAATTGAAATCCGTTTAATCGAAAATCGCACGCAACTAACTAAATTTCAATATTTTCAAAGAACATTATTAGATTTTAATGGGACAGCAATGAAAAAGGAATAGAAATCAAAAATAGAATTGCAATGGCACCAATGACTACCTGGGCAAGCAATGATGATTACACACTGTCTGATGACGAGATAAAACATTATGAAGCCCGAAGTGGTAATGTGGGTTTGGTAATAACGGGCTGCACCAGAATAATGCCAAATGGTATTGGCTTCCATAATGAATATGGAGCTTATTACGACAAATTTTTACCGAGTTTAAAGAAAATGGCTGCCGCTGCAAAAAAAGGAGGAGCACCAGCAATTCTTCAAATTTATCATGCCGGAAATAAAGCCATACCTGAGCTGTTAGCTGATGGTGTGCCAGTAAGTGCAAGTGCAGTGGCTCTTGTTCCTTCTGCATTTTATCAAGGTGGGATAGTATCGCATGAATTATCTCACGAAGAAATTTTGGAAATGATAAAAGCCTTTGGAGACTTAACCCATAGAGCCATTAAAGCAGGTTTTGATGGTGTAGAGCTACACGGAGCACATGGTTTTTTGTTACAAAATTTCTTTTCTCCATATTATAACCTGAGAACCGACAATTGGGGAGGTACGGATGAAAAACGAATGAATTTTGCATTAGAAGTGATTAAAGAAGTGCAGCATGTTATTAAAAAGTACGCAGACAAACCTTTTTTGTTAGGTTTTAGAATATCACCAGAAGAACCAGAAAGCTATCGAGTAAAAGACACTTTCCCCTTTATAGATAAACTCATCGAAGCTGAAATTGACTATCTACATGTTTCACTTAGAAGTGTACTGTTGCAAAAGTCAACTGATGCACCCGATGATGATACCACCATTATAAAAATGATTTTAAATCATGTTGCTGATAGAATTCCTGTACTAGCTGCTGGTAATATTAAACAAGCTGCTGATGCAGTAGAAAGTATAAATTTAGGTTTAACAATGGCTGCTGTTGGGCATGGTCTTATCATCAACCCGAATTGGGTGGAGCTTGCAAAAAACGGAGAAACAGCAAATGAAATTTTGAGTATGTCTAAGGCTGATGAACTTGCAATTCCTAAAAAGCTTCAAGCATTCATCAACATAGCAACAGGCTTTTTCCAGGTAACGGATTAGTTTTCCTATTTCTTCAGCAGTATCTTTGATTGATGTAATGAACAAGAATAGAGAAATACTTGAGGCTCAAAAAACTTGGGACGAATTAGGCAAACCAACCATCACATTGAGCCAATATGCAAAAATGTAAATGAGTGAATTTAATTTATAATCAATAAATGCAAGATGATACATTACAAAACAATAAGCGATTTACTCAAATCCAACGGATTTTCGCCACCTGAAAATCCGCTATTGGGTATATTAACTTTTGAAGAGGATGAAAAGTGTACATTTATAGAAAGAGAATTTACAATGGGTTTTTATACCATTGCTTTTACAAAAATGAAATCAGGCTCTTTTCAGTACGGTAAAACAAAATACGACCACGACAATGGTTCAATGGCATTCTTAAAACCACATCAAAAAATTACAATGAGTGATGTAGAAACAAATGAAAAAGGTTTTTTACTATACATTCACGAAGATTTTTTAATAAACCATAGCCTACATAAAGAAATAAAAAAAAACTGCTTATCCCTTTTAGTCAAGTAAAGATTTATCTTTGATACATGAACGAGATTGAGAAATATCCAAGAGATTTTCAGGAGTTTATCACGCAGTTCAAATGCGAGGCTG
>JBKEDN010000028.1:0-12930 GCA_047975435.1 Draconibacterium sp.
TTGTCCATGAAAACTAATTGTTTTAACTTTCCTTTGCATAAGTGTTCATCTTTTTGTTTTGCAAAAACTAATTTACAAAATTTGGATGCTTATGCACTTTTACAAACATACAGCCTCTCTACGCGTAGAGAGGGAGAAGAGGGAGAGTTAGTGACACTATAAAACAAATATATTTTCAGAACATACAAATCAACTTTTGACAACTTCATACTTTAATTGAATACAACCGTTCGGTTTTTATAAACGAGAATTTTTCGCTGTAAGTGTTTATAAACGGCTTGCGAAAGTACAATTTTTTCCAGATCACGTCCTTTCCGTACCAGTTTTTCAACGGTATCTACATGACTGCAACGTGTTACGTTTTGTTCGATAATGGGGCCGGCATCCAGTTCCGAAGTTACGTAATGGCTGGTGGCCCCAATAATTTTTACCCCCCGCTGATGCGCGGCATGGTAAGGTTTTGCACCCGCAAAAGCCGGTAAAAACGAGTGATGGATATTGATGACTTTATTCGGAAATTGTTGTACAAAATCTTCGGAAAGTACCTGCATATAACGCGCTAATACTACAAAGTCGATGTCGTGTTTTCTTAATAACCCGATCTCCTCAGCTTCCTGTTCTGCTTTGTTTTCTTTGTTAACAGGGAAGTGATAAAATGGAATGTCAAAACGTTCGGCCACGGGTTTTAAGGTTTCGTGGTTGCTGATAATCATCGGAATTTCCACATCCCATTCTCCGGCGGTGTAACGCCCCAGGATGTCGAACAAACAATGGGGCATTTTCGACACAAAAAGCGCCATTTTTGGCACTGTATCCGAAAAGTAAATACGCCAGTGCATTTGGAGGGGGGCGCCAATGAGCGTATCGAAATACTCGCCGATTTTATCGCGTGGGATCGCAAAATTCTCAAGTTCCCATTCCACCCGCATATAAAAAATCTTTTCCTGTCTGTCAACGTGTTGGTCGAGGTAAAGAATATTTCCTTTGTTCTTGTTTAGAAACTCTGTGACAGTTGCCAGAATGCCTTGTTTATCAGGACAATGGATCAAAAGAATGGCTGTGTTTTTTTTCTCACGTAACGGTTTTATTGTATTCATATTTTTTATAAATCAATTTTCATTCTTTCTGGTTCCTCCCTTTTGGGGAGGTTAGGTGGGGCTTTAAAGTTTTCCTTTTGTTGAAGGCAATTCAAAGTTAAAAACATCGCGGCGGATAGCCATTTTTATGGCTTTGGCCACCACTTTGAAAATCGCCTCAATTTTGTGGTGCTCATTGTCGCCTTCAGCTTTAATGTTCAGGTTGCAGGCGGCAGCATCGGAAAATGATTTGAAAAAGTGCATAAACATCTCGGTAGGCATGTCGCCCACTTTTTCGCGTTTAAAATCGGCTTCCCAAATCAACCACGGGCGCCCGCCAAAATCAATGGCAGCCATCGCCAGACAATCATCCATTGGCAGACAGAAACCGTATCGTTCCATGCCTAATTTGTTGCCGACAGCCTTTTTAAAAGCTTCACCAAGCGCCAGCCCGGTATCTTCAATGGTGTGGTGCTCATCTACTTCCAGATCGCCCTTTACCTGAATTTTCAGGTCAACGCCCGAGTGCCGCCCGATTTGGTTGAGCATGTGGTCGAAAAATCCCAGTCCGGTTGCAATGTTGCAAACACCCGATCCATCGAGGTTTAATTCCACCAGAATCGCCGTTTCTTTGGTGTTACGAATAACACTTGCCGTTCTTTGCGGCGAAGCTACGCAGGCATAAATATCGTCCCAGTCGTCAGAAACCAAAACGCAGGTGTCAGCCAGCCCTTTTGCTTCCAGTTCTTCCGACAAATCGCCGTTATTGATAAAAATGGCTTTGGCGCCCAGGTTTTTAGCTAACTGTACATCGGTTAAACGGTCTCCGATAACAAAACTGTTGGCCAGGTCGTAAGCGCCGTTCATGTATTTTGTAAGCATTCCCGTTCCCGGTTTGCGGGTGGGGAGTTTTTCTTCCGGGAAACTACGGTCGATACAAATTTCATCGAATGTAACACCTTCGTTCTCAAACGCTTTCAAGATAAAATTTTGAACCGGCCAAAAAGTTTCTTCCGGAAAGGAACCGGTTCCCAATCCATCCTGGTTGGTGACCATCACCAGTTCGTAATCCAGATTTTTACGGATGTTGTACATGTTTCTGAAAACTTTTGGCAGAAATTCCAGCTTCTCAAACGAATCAATTTGTTCGTCTTCGGTTTCAAAGTTCAGCGTTCCGTCGCGGTCAATGAATAATACTTTCTTCATTTTTACGATATAAGTTTTTTTAATGTCTTTCTGAGAATTTTGTTTTCCTCCTTCGAACCGATGGTAATCCGCAGACTGTCATCACACAAATATACTTTGGAGCGGTCGCGGACAATAATCCCCTTTTCAACCAGAAATTGATAAATCCCGCGTGCGTCGTGCATTTTTACCAATAAAAAATTGGCGTCGGAAGGAAATACTTTAACAACAAAAGGTAAGGCTTTTAGTTTTTCGGCCATTTTTTCTCGCTCAGCAATCAGTAATTTTACCCATTCTTCCACTTGTGCATTTTGTTCCAGAAGTTCCAGCGCTTTTTGCTGTGTCAGGATATTCAGGTTGTACGGATATTTGATTTTGTTTAAAACCGAAATAATTTCAGTGGATGCGAAGGCCATTCCCAGTCTGATCCCAGCCATTCCCCATGCCTTTGAGAAAGTCTGAAGAACTACCAGGTTAGGATAAGCCCCCAGTTCGTTAAGGAAAGTTTTTCCCGGTGCAAAATCGATGTACGCCTCGTCTAAAATAACCAGTCCGTTAAATGATTTCAGCACTTTTACAATGCTCTCTTTGTTCAAAGAATTACCGGTTGGATTATTGGGCGAGCACAGAAAAATTAACTTGGTATTTGTGTTGGTTGAGGCCAAAAGTGCTCCTGCATCCAATTCATATTCAGTTGTTAACGAAACTTTTTTGAGTGAAATATTTGAGATTTCGGCAGCTACCTGGTACATCCCGTAGGTTGGATTGATGGAAACGATGTTGTCAATTTTCGGCTCACAAAAGGCACGGATCAGCAGGTCAATCGGTTCGTCGCTGCCATTTCCGAGAAAAATATTTGAGGGATTGATGCCTTTCAACTTCGAAATTTTCTCTTTTACCGTTCTTTGCAACGGATCGGGGTAGCGGTTGTAAGGCTGGTTAAACGGGTTTTCGTTGGCATCGAGAAAAACCATCGCTTCACCGGTGTATTCGTCACGCGCCGAAGAGTAGGGTTTCAGATTTGCTATATTTTTTCGTAGAAGTTTATTTAGTTCCATGTTATAAATTTTTAGTGAACCTGAAACAAGTTCAGGTTGACGTTCTAATTAGGTAATCTGCTTCAATCTCAACGTCACGGCGTTTTTATGTGCCTCTAATTGCTCTGCCTTGGCCATCCGTTCTATTGCCGGGCCAATCTTTACCAGCCCTTCTTTTGTAATTTCCTGAAAAGTAATTTTTTTCAGAAAACTGTCGAGGTTAACCCCGCTGTACGACCGTGCCCAACCGTTTGTAGGCAACGTGTGATTGGTCCCCGAAGCATAATCGCCGGCACTTTCGGGAGTGAGTTCACCTAAAAAAACAGAGCCTGCATTTACAACCTGTTCCGAAATCTCCCGATAGTTTTTTGTGCTGATGATCAGGTGTTCGGGCGCATATGTATTGATCAGGGAAATGCGTTTTTGCGGATCGTCGATGGCAATCAAAACACTGTGTGAAAGTGCTTTTTCAGCCAGTTCTTTTCGTGGGAGAACGGCAAGCTGTGCTTCCACTTCCGCTTTTATTTTTTCGATGGAGGAAGGCCGGTCGGCAACCAAAATAACCTGGCTGTCAGCACCATGTTCGGCCTGCGAAAGTAAATCGGAGGCTACAAAAGCCGGGTTGGAACTTTGATCGGCAAGCACCAAAACTTCCGAAGGGCCGGCGGGCATGTCGATCGAAACATCGTTCATGCTTACCAGTTGTTTGGCGGCCATTACATACTGGTTTCCGGGGCCAAAAATTTTATCTGTTTTGGGTACGCTTTGCGTACCGTAAGCCATGGCGCCAATGGCCTGGATACCTCCCAGTTTGTAAATTTGCGTAACACCGGCAATTTGGGCAGCATAGAGAATGGCAGGGTGAATTTTCCCTTCCTTATTTGGCGGCGAGCAAAGCACAATTTCTTTGCAACCTGCAATTTGCGCCGGAAGCGCTAACATCAAAACCGTTGAGAAAAGAGGCGCTGTTCCTCCCGGAATGTAAAGCCCAACTTTTTCGATTGCCACTGCTTTTTGCCAACAGGTAACACCCGGCGTTGTTTCAATTTTTCTGATTTCCGGTTTTTGTGCTGCGTGGAAAGTTTTGATGTTATTGGCAGCCACATTAATTGCAGCTTTTAATTCTTCACTTACCAATTTTGTCGCAGCAGCGATTTCTTCAGTTGAAACTTCGAAACGGTCCAGCTCGGCGTCGTCAAATTTGGCGGTGAATTCACGAAGCGCCTGATCTCCTTTTTTTCGGATTTCATTCAAAATCGCCTGAACTTTTCCGTATAAATCGGAAACATCGAAAAGCGGCCTTTTCAGAATTTCCTGCCAGCTATTCTCGGGCGGGTTGATGTATGTTTTCATTTTGCAGCCTTTTTCTAAAATATCATTTTTTCAATCGGGACTACCAGGATTCCTTCGGCACCGGCTTTTTTCAGTTTACCGATCACTTCCCAAAAATCGTTTTCATCGATTACCGAGTGCATCGAACTCCATCCTTCTTTTGCCAGCGGAACCAGTGTCGGCGCTTTCATTCCGGGAAGTAAGCGGGTGATTTCATCTACTTTTTCGTTGGGCACATTCAGCAAAATGTATTTTTTCCCTTTGGCGCGTTGTACCGATTCAATCCTGAAAATCAGTTCGTCCAGAATGGCTTGTTTTTTAGCGCTAAGAGTTGGATTTGCGATAAGTACAGCTTCCGATTTCATCACCACTTCCACTTCTTTCAGGCGGTTGCTAACCAGGGTGGAGCCGGAACTTACAATGTCGAAAATAGCGTCGGCAAGGCCAATTCCGGGGGCAATTTCCACCGAGCCGGTAATTACATGAATTTCGGCTTCAATGTTATTTTCCTTTAAAAACTTCTTTAAAATTCCGGGGTAGGAAGTGGCAATTTTTTTCCCGTTAAAAAATTCCAGTCCCGGGTAATCCTGCGATTTTGGGATGGCCAGCGAAAGACGGCACTTGCTAAAACCCAGACGTTTGGCGATAAGCACATTTTCACCTTTTTCCGCTACTTCGTTTTCGCCAACAATTCCGATGTCGGAAACCCCGTCGGCAACGGTTTGCGGAATATCGTCGTCGCGTAGGTAAAGCGCATCCATCGGGAAGTTTTTAGCTTCCGAAACGAGTGTCCGGCGACCGACACTTAAGCCAATTCCTGCTTCGTTAATCAGGTTCATCGAATCTTCGTTCAGCCTTCCTTTAGTTTGAATGGCAATCTTGATCTTGTTTTCCATATTTTTTCTTTTTACGCAAAAAAAAGAGGCTTACCAACTGGCAAGCCTCTTTTTCCTATTATCGTTACGAACAGACAAATTAATTACAGCCTACCGGTTGGTTGGATATTTCCATGATGGCCGTGATGTCTTTGTCTAAAAATCATTTTTAAAACTTTGCTGCAATTATAATTATAATATTTAATTCAACAAGGTAAATGGATGTTAATTTAAAATTAAAGTAACCCTGCCCGGGATAAATTGCTATTTGTTTGAAAAGAAAAAATCATATTCTCCTGATTCAATATTAACAACCAGTTGACCTGACACAACTTCAATTTGGGTAATTCCTTTAACTCCATTTTCTGACTTATTGTCTTTCCAAATGGACGTTTGGCTTTCTGATAATGTAGTGCCCTGCATAACTTTACCGGGAAAAACAAGGGTAGCGGTTGTATTTGCCGGAATCGATACTCTGTAATGGAAACCATCGTCTTTTTTCTCCCAGTTCGAGCTAATTTTTCCACTCATTGTTTCCAACGACGCATTCACAAAGTTAAGCCCGTCAGGTGTATAAGGTTGCAGATGAATGTGATGATAACCTTTGGTGGTTTTCCCTTCTGACGGGGACTGTATCCCGGCTAAGTATTTGTAAAAATATTCGACCACCGAACCAAACATTTCATGGTTATGAGATTTTTCCCCCGACCAGTGTTCCAGTAAGGTTGTTGAATTATTTCCGAGCCAGAATCCGTAACCGGGGTAGGTTTTTTGTGTGGCAACCTGGTAGGCCAGCTCACTGTATCCTTCCTGTACCAAAACCGGCCACAGGTATTTTGTTCCAAGAATTCCGGTGTTCAAATGATTCCCTCGTTTTTTTATGTCGTCAACCACCGTTTTTACAACCTTTTCGCGGTATCCGTCGGGAATAATGTTGCCAGCCAGGGCCAGTAACTGGTAGGTTTGGTAAGTTGTATCGGTTCCGAACAAATATGTTTCGGTATAAAAAAATTTGTTGTTGAACGCCTGTTTAATAGTATCGCAACGGGCTGCAAATTTCTCTGCATCATCTGTTTTTCCCAGTATTTTGGCAATTTTAGCCATTGTAAGCGTGTTGTAATAATAATAGAACGTATTTACAACCGGGTGGTTTGGACAATCTCTTTCGCCGGGGGCACACCATTCGCCCAAAGAATACCAATAACTCAGAAAATCGTTGATAATATAGGGCTCTCCCGGATTTTTATCGGTTTTGGCTAAAGTATTCAGATAGCCAACATATGTTTTCATGGTAGGGTAGTGTTCTTTCAGAATCTGAGTATCGTTGTAATACTGGTTCATCCACCAGGGAATTAAAATATACGCACTTCCCCAGGCAACCCCGCCTCCCATTCCACCTACAAGCACCGGCGAAGTATTAGGTATCCTTCCATTTTCTTCCTGCGAATCGCGCATGTCGGCCACCCATTTGGTGTAGAGCGGGGCCATCTGAAAATCGTGCATCGAAGTTTCCGCTATCACCTGGCCGTCGCCATTGTAAGCGCCTTTTTCTCGGTGCGGGCAATCGGTGGGGTAGAAAACCAGGTTGCCTTTTTGCGACCAAAGTCCCGCTTCATGTATTTTGTTGAGAAGCGGGTCGGATGATTCAAAAGTACCGTTTCTTTCCATGGATGAGCGGACCACGCGTCCGGCGATCTTAATTTCTTCCAGCGCTTTTTTATCCGAAGTGGCCACCTCAATATACCGAAACCCTGAATAGAAAAACCGGGGTTCGTAGGTTTCCGTTTCCGCGCCTTTTAAAGTGTAATCGGTCCATACCATTTTGTGGTATTTGAATTTATCGCTTAACATATCGCCGTCTTCCAGTTTTTTGGAGAAGAGTTCGTTGTTCAGCGTTTCTGCTCCCCGGATACGGATTACCTGTCCGGCTTTCCCTTTTACTTCCACTTTCCACCAGCCGGCAATGTTTTGCCCCAGGTCGAACAGGTAAACTCCTTCGGAAGGCTGGGTTTGTTTAACCGGCACAATGGTTTCGCTTACTCTAACCGGCGGGCTTAATTGCGATACCAATTGTCCGCCGGGATTGGTAGCAGGTACTGCATTTTGCCAGTCTGTTGCCTGGTAATCTTTCGTATCCCAGCCCTGAATTTCCAGCTGTGCATTGTAATCTTCGCCTCCGTATAAATTATTGAAAGTGATGGGGCCATTGGCGTATTTCCAGTTTTGGTCGGTGATAACTACATCCTGCGAACCATCTTCGTAAGTAATGTTTATCTGTGCTATAAAACACGGGTTTCCCAAAATGCTTCCGCCGCCGCCCCAACTGTACCTGTCGGTAACTTTGCGCATGTTATAAGCTCCGTTTGCGAGCATGAGCCCGGCAACGTTAGCACCCGGTTTTACGTTTTTGGTGATGTCGTAAGTAGAGTATAAAATCCGTTTCCGGTAATCGGTAACAGAAGGATCCAAAACATGGTTGCCAATCTTTTCACCGTTTAACGAAAATTCATAAAACCCGCAGGCCGTAACAAAAGCAAATGCCTGCCTTACTTTTTTTGCGGTTTCAAACTCTTTTCTGAAAACCGGGCTTTGATGAACGATTTCTTCGGAAGTGGTAATCCAGTCGGCTTTCCAATCCGAATTTTGAAGAAATGCCGTGTGAAAACGGGCTGTTTGGCTCCAAATTTCTTCACCGTTTTTAGTGAGAGTACAAACGCGCCAGAAATAGTCGCAATTGCTTTTTAAAGCGTTCCCTTCGTAACGGATATTAATCGTATTCTCCGATTCCACCAGGCCCGAATCCCATAAACTGCCTGACTTTTTATTTACTTCGTTTTCATTGTCACCAACAATAACCCGGTACGAAGCCTGGGAAACACTTCGTTTATCCGATTCAATTTGCCAGGAAAAACGAGGGTTTGGGGTATCAATCCCAAGTGGCTGGGTATTGTACTCGCAGGTTAAATTTACAATACCGGTGTTTACCTGTGAACAGGAAACGGTCAGTAAAAGAAAAACGACCGCGATTCGGTGCATCCGAAAGAATTTTCTTAAAGTTGGTTTGTTAGTCATAATAAATATTTAAGAAGGATGTTAAGTGATAATTATTAGGTTCTCAGTTGTTTTTAACAGCTAGTAAATGTACTAAAAGTATCGCATAATTATGTTATCGTTTTTCTACTTACCGTAGTGTCGCGCTTGGTATAAAAAATTTATCTGCCAAATTATTGTCTTATTTTCCAGTTAAATTAATTGAGAATGCAGGTAAAAGATTTCCGGTTTTCTTTCTTTTATCCTTTTTATACCTGTAACTCGGATTTTTGAAACTGGAATTCAGTTATAACTAATATTTTTACAAAATCTCGTTTGTGTGAATTATTTTAACAAATCAATGAAAACACTATTTTTTATTTTGATGCTTGCTTTAGTGAACCTGAATTGCAACAAAGAAAGTGAGCAGGAAATTGTTCAGGATGTTCCTATTCTAAAAGTACATCTGGATTTGCCATATGCATCTGAAAGCAGTAAGCAGAAGTTGGATATTTTACTTCCAGATACGGTTTTAGAAAAGAATCTGGTGGTTGTCATGATTCATGGTGGCGCTTGGCGAGTTGGTGATAAATCAAACTTTAGAACAAATGTGCGGTGGGAAGAGGTTTTGGATACTTTGAAAAGCAGAGGATATGCAGTTGTGCCTATCAATTATCGCCTCAGTGGAGAAGCAAAATTTCCCGCGCAAATTTACGATGTAAAAGCTTCAATAAGGTGGATCAAGGAAAATGCAGCCAAGTACAAGCTTGATTTGGCGAAAGTCGGGGTTTGGGGACAATCTGCCGGTGGGCATTTGGCAGCTTTGGCGGGTGTCTCAGAAAATGTTGCCGCGCTGGAAGATCTAAATCAGGGAAATGAAAATGTCTCTTCGAGTGTTAAGGCTGTAATTGATTGGTACGGGCCAACCGACTTTCTTAAAATGGATAGTATGGCAATTGCCCAGGGGTGCGCCACAACGAATCACAATGATTCAAACTCAGGAGAATCAGAACTGATAGGATTTCCTATTGCAAGTCGTCCGGATTTGGTTGCATTCGCAAATCCCATTACTTATGTTTCAGAAGATTGTCCGCCAGTATTTATTGAACATGGTTTGACAGATTGTACTGTACCATACGGACAAAGCCAGTTATTATACGATTCACTTTTGCCTTTAATCGGAAATCAAAAGGTTAAGTTAAAGTTGCTTTCTGCCTCCGGACATGGAAGCGGTCAATTCACTAAAATGGAAATCGTTCTCGAGGTGATTGATTTTTTTGATGTACATTTAAAGTGATCAACTTGTTGACGAACAAAGTATAGACCGACTAAATAAATAACTGAACCAATGAAAAAACATTTCTTCTATTTTTCGACGTTTATCCTACTTGCAGCAACTCTTTTCTCATGCGTTCAACAAGAGGGTCAGAAAAAGTCTCCTGCAAACAACTTGCTTGATTCTGAATATAAAACGATTACCGTAACGGATAATATTCGCTATCGGGATGGCGACAGTCAGTCGTGGGTATTGGATTTGGCTATGCCGGCCAACTTTGGGAAAAAACTGCGCCCTGCCCTGGTGATCGTTCATGGTGGCGGCTGGCGCTCAGGATCGAAGGATGCAGATGTTTACCAGAAAATGATGATTGATTATGCTGGTATGGGCTATGTAGTGATTAATGTAAATTACCGGCTAACAGGGGAGGCTGCTTTTCCGGCTTGTATTGAGGATGTAAAATGTGCAGTACGTTGGTTACGCGCCCACGCGGGAGAGTTCAGCGTAGATCCAAACAAAATTGGGAGTTTTGGACATTCGGCAGGCGCCCACCTTTCGTTAATGCTGGCCATGTGTCCTGATTCTGCAAATCTGGAAGGCGACGGTGGCTGGACGGAATTCTCAAGCCGTGTAAATGTTGCAGTGGGTGCTTCAACCCCAACCGCACTCGAACGCAATAATATAGACACAAATCCTGTTTACTGGCCGGTTGGCTATATCGCTGCTGATCAGCCACCAATATTGCTTATTCACGGTACCGACGACGAATTGGTACCTGTTATTGGAACCGATGCCTTTGTACAAAAAATGAAGGATGTTGGGGCCAATATCCAATATCTGCGGGTTGACTCTGTTGGTCACGGCGTAGCATATCGCCTTAAATTAGGTGTTACTGAGCCGGTAATCCGCGATTTTTTGGCAAAATATTTACAACCCTGACATTGTACTTTGCCGTTACAAGGAAACATTTATTCAAAATTTCATAAGGATGAAGTGGGTGAAAATTTATATACTAATAAGTAGCATGTTAATTGTTCAAGTACCCTTTGCACAGGTTAAGGTTATTGTTGATGCCAACAAAACCGAAGCACCAATTTCCCGAAACCTGTTTGGATTGTTTACCGAACATTTAGGCAGTAATGTTTATGGAGGGGCCTGGGCGCAAGTAGTTGAAAATCCTGAATTTGTTTCGGCTGATTATTGGCCGGTAAGAGACTACGGCAGCTTGATGGAAAGAAAACTGGAACGTTTTCAAAAAGATTTTAAGATCCAGACTATCGTTGATGATTCAAAAAACGGATTTGCAGCTTATTGGGCATCTTCCGGAAATTTGAAAGGGCGCTTATTGAAAGATGGTAGTCGCGATTTCCAGCAACTAAAAGCAGGAACCCAAAGTGGTTTTATTGAAACCGGTGTTTATTTGCCCCTGCACCGGACAAAAGGTTACGATGTTACATTAACAGCTCGCTCCGAAGCTCAAACAGAAGTGGTTTTGCAAGTTCTGAATCCAACCAAAACCGTGGTGGGTGAAATAACTTTTATTTTGGATAGAACATGGCAAACCTTTAAAAAGAAGATTAATATCGAGGAAGAAGGCTATAAAAAAGGCGATCCGTATATTTTACGGCTGATTGTAAAATCCGGGTCGGAAACAGAGTTTGCCCGCTTTCTTTGTTTTCCTGATGATAATATCGACGGTTGGGAACCCGAATTGATAGCCTTGCTAAAAAATATGAAACTTCCTTTACTGCGCTTTCCCGGAGGAAATTTTGTGAGTGGCTATCACTGGCAAGATGGCGTTGGACCTATCGACCGGCGGCCGGTACTTCCCAATCCTGCCTGGCACGGAATGGAATGGAACCATGTTGGCACGGATGAATGGATAAACCTATGTCGTTTAATAGGTGCTGAACCGATGATTTGTGTTAACGCTGGCAATGGAACCGCCGAAGAAGCTGCCAACTGGGTAAGGTATTGCAATGATCCGGCAATTACGCCCTGGGGAAAGTTACGGGCAGAAAACGGGCATGTAGAACCGTACAATGTAATATTTTGGGAAGTGGGTAATGAACTTTGTGGCGATTGGCAGATTGGTTTTACCGATGGCGATGGCTATGCAAGACGTTATGCAGCCTTTGCTCCTGAAATGTTAAAAGCGGATCAGGATATTGAGTTAATTGCTAACGGGTTAATAAAAGTACTGGAGAAATCAGTGTTGATCAGCCGGGGTGTTGATCCGCGATGGAACTACAAACTGATGGACGTGAACGGCGCTTTGGTAAAATCTATTTCTGTTCATTCCCTGGTAGGAAGAGCAGTAGATGAAAAGGCTGACCCTGTTGAGGTGTGGAAGGACCTGGTTGGCTTTGTGGATAATTACCCCGACTTTTTGCAAAAACTGGTAGTTGAACCAATGAAACAGGCAAATGTGGAACCGAAAGTTGCCATTACCGAATTAATGGACTGGCCCCAGCCTGCGAAAGTGGGTAATGTAACCAGTATCAGTGGGGCTTTGTGGTATTCGGGAATTATAAATACCTGTATCCGAAGCAATGGTTTGGTTGAATTGGTAACACGTTCTGCCTTAATGAACCATGGTGGCGGGTTACGAAAAGATCACGGTTTGATTTTTACACAGCCCGTTTACTGGAGCCATTTTATGTATGCAAGCCAGGATGGAATTATTCCGCTCGAAGTAAAAACAGAATCACCAACTTTTAGCAGCACCGGGAAATATGTAATTAAACGGGAGGATATGCCGATAGTTGACGCTGTGGCATTGTTGACTGAAGACAAAAGTTCGGTTTCTGTTTTTATTTGTAACCGGGATGCAGGTTCAGAGCAAAAAGTAGAAGTGGTAATCGAGGGTTTTGAATCAGGTGGAGAAGGTGAGATGATGATGATCGGAAGCGACGATTTGGCATTACGAAACAACTGGAAAGATCAGGATAAAGTATTCCCCGTATTCGATAATATTCCGGTGAATGAGGAAAGAATAAATTATAGGAAACCTCTAAAAATTAAAAATCTACCAATCAGCCTATTATAATAGTAAATAGTATCTTAGGAGCATATTCTTATACAATGAGGACAAGATACAAAGCAACAGGGACAAACAG
>JBKEDN010000040.1:0-21091 GCA_047975435.1 Draconibacterium sp.
GGATGTTACCATGATGTCGATTCTTACCGAGTTAACATCTAATGTGGCCAGTACTGAAATGATTTTACCTATTTTGGCAGGATTGGCAACCACCATCGAAATAAATCCATTGTTGTTGATGATTCCCGCTACTTTGGCGGCCTCGCTTGCCTTTATGCTTCCGGTAGCCACACCTCCCAATGCCATTATTTTCGGAACAAACCGCATTAAAGTAAAAGACATGTTGCGGACAGGATTCTTGTTGAATCTTGCGGGAATTATCATTGCCACACTTATCATGTATTTCTGGGGAACTGTGGTATTTCAGATCGATGTTTCAGTTTTTCCGGATTGGGCACAGGGGGCAGTTTAACAATAGCAAATAAAAATCATATAATTTTTGATGCAATTCGACAATCTTTGAAAAATATTTAATAAGTTTGATTTCTATTCTGTATAATATCTATAATTTATAATTGCAATGAGTACAAATCGTAGAACATTTCTGAAGCACATTGGTGTTGGTGCCGGTGTGGCTGCAACTACACCCTTAATGGCTTCGTGCGCGCCTGCTGCCGAAGAAGAAAAAGTGAAATTCATTCGCGAGTCAGCCGAACGTGTTCCGGCGATGAACTTTAATATGAGTGGTTACGCAGCGCCAAAACTCGACAAAGTCAGAGTTGGTTTTGTTGGAATTGGCGATCGTGGTTCGGGTGCTGTAAAACGCATGACATATATTGACGGGGTTGAAATTGTAGCCTTGTGCGATGTACGACAGGCAGCTGTTGATGGCGGGCAGAAAATTCTGGAAGAAGCCGGTTTACCTAAAGCAAAAGAATATGTGGGCAGCGATACAGAATTCAAAAAACTGGCTGCTGACGGTATCTGCGATTTAATTTATACAGCTACTCCTTGGGAATGGCACGTCCCGGTAGGCCTTGCAGCAATGGAAGGTGGAGCACATGCCGCACTCGAAGTTTCGGCAGCCAAAACCATGGACGAATGCTGGCAGATGGTTGAAACATCGGAACGCACCAAAAAACACTGTGTGATTCTCGAAAACTGTTGCTACGATTTTTTTGAACTTCTGACACTGAACATGGTTCGGCAAGGTGTTTTTGGAGATCTTATTCACGGAGAAGGTGCTTACATTCATGACCTGGATTACTGGCATTTTAATATTCCGAAAGATGATAAAATGACCGACGGTGCTTATTATAAATTGTGGCGCTTGCACGAAAATACCCGACAGGCAAACGTTTATCCGACACACGGTTTAGGCCCGATTTGCCAGGCAATGAACATTAACCGGGGCGACAAAATGGATTACCTGACTTCGATGATTTCGGAGGATTTTACCCTGGCTAAACGAATTGAGGAGAAAGCGAAAGAAAATCCAATATTTGAGCAGTTTGTTGGCTTGAAAATGCGTGGAAACATGGACATGCAAATGATTAAAACAGCCAAAGGAAGAACGATTCTTATCCAACACGATATTTCATCCCCGCGTCCGTATTCCAGGATTCATCAGCTGAGTGGAACAAAATGTTTTGCACAAAAATACCCGATTCAACAAATTGCCTTTGGACATAATGTGGCCGATGAAGCCAAAAGAAAAGAACTGGAAGAAAAATACACGCCTGAAATTGTGAAACGGGTAGGAGAGATGGCCAAACAGGTTGGTGGCCACGGTGGTATGGACTTTATCATGGACTGGCGCCTGATTGACTGTCTGCGTAACGGACTTCCGGTTGATATGGATGTTTACGATGCGGCAGCCTGGAGTTGTATTACTCCTTTAAGCGAATGGTCGATTGCCAATGGATCGAAACCCATCGAAATTCCGGATTTTACCCGTGGTGCCTGGAAAACCAATAAACCGGTAGAGCCTGATTTCTCGGCCGGAGGTGGCACAACAAAAGTTAGAAATCTCACTGATGCGAATGCTGAAGGACAGCTAAGCGTACATTAATTTTCATAGAAATGTTAGGAGGCCGTTTCTGAAAGGGAACGGCTTTTTTTATAGCTGATTCTATTTCAAATTAGAGTTAAACAGTTTTCGGTTGCCAGCCAGTTCGCCCAACGAGGCAGGGCCGTTAATACAACCCCCTTCACAACTCATTACTTCTATAAAGTTGGCCGGGGCTTTGCCGCGTGCATAAGCTTTCAGCATTCCCAGTGCCTTTTTATCGATCCCGTTTATGGCCAGCTCATCAATTTTAATATCCGGGCGTTCTGCTTTTACGGCTGCTGCAACCCCGCCTGAAAGTGCAAAGCCACGATCGAGTGTTTTTGTATTGGTGCGGTTTTCGTTTTCAGGCAGCTTTCCAAGATCAATATCCAAGGCTACAATCATGGCATTCAGTTCCTCAAACGACATAACCAGGTCAACTTTATCATTCTTTTTCGCCTCTTTGCGTTTGCCGATGCAAGGGCCAATAAAAACAACTTTTGTTTCCGGATTTTTTTCGCGGGCAATATCCGCAGCGTACATCATTGGCGATGGCGTATCGGAAACAAAAGGCTTCATTCCCGGAACATGTTTCTCTACCGCTTCCACGTAACTCGGACAACAACTGGTGGTCATAAATGCCTGGCCGTTTCCCATACGTTCAGCAAACTCCGCCGATTCATGAACCACAGTTTGTCGTGCACCATCGGCTACTTCCACCACTTCATTAAACCCAATTTCTTTCAGCAGGCTTTCAATTTGCCCGGTGCTAAGGTTAAACTGACCGTGTATGGAAGGAGCAAACAAAGCGGTGAGATGTTCTTCGTTGCGGATAGCCATCATTATATCAACAATCTGGCTGATTTCAAAAATACTTTCAAACGGACAGGCCACAAGGCATTTTCCGCAGTAAATACATTTCTCATCGTCAATACGTTCAACACCGTACTCGTCTTTTGTAATGGCGCCAACAGGGTAGGCCGCTTCGCAGGGAATCGGAACATGAATAATGGCGTGGTACTGGCACTGCTTCATACAAATTCCGCAGTTGATACAGTTTGATGCATCAATTTTTGCCTGGCCGTTTTGCATGCTTACAGCGCCTTTTGGGCAGTTCATAATACACGGGCGGGCCACGCAGCCACGGCATAAGTTACTTACCACATACTGTGCTTTTACGCAACTGGTACATGCTTCGTCAACCACGGTAAGTATCTCGTTTTTTACACTGGAGCGCTCTTTGGCCTGCGTTGCATAAGCACGAAGCGGGGTGAGTTCGTCCTTTTCATCGTCAACCGTAAATCCCAACAGTGGAAACATTTTGTATTTAATCACCGCTCTTTCCTTGTGAATACAGCAACGGTGTTGTGCAGGCTTTTTCTTTGGGGCCATTTTAACCGGAATACGATCGATCTCGTTTTCCAGCCTGCCATCCGCAAAAAGTTGTACAATTTGGCGTAATAATTCACGGCGAATGATGTGTGTGTTGCTTGTATAGCCCATTTTGCTGCGTTGATTTTTTTTTGACGGCGCAAAAGTAGAGCTTTTAAACTCACCGCGCTAGCTTATGCCTAAATGCACGGCGGGTTTAAGAATGGCTTAATAAATGCTTTATGTTTTCTTTACCATCACATCTTGGAGAATAAGAAAAATCGAATGGTTTGGGTATTATTGTTATTAAACATATTAGCATTGCAGATAAAATAAAGTATCTTAGTTGTGAAATTATGTTTAATCCGAATGCTGTTTCGATAAGTTTACGCACTACAATCTTTTTTGTAATTTTAAATTCAACCAAAACACTAATAATAAAAAATCAACACCCATGAAAAAGTTAACATTAACCCTGGCTCTTATCGCATTATTAATTACATCTGCGTTTGCCCAAAAAAAGTATCTGTGCCGAAAACGTTACAGGGATTCTGGCATTTTGAAGTACAAAACAGCGGCGATTGGGACGGATCGTTAATAGGAGAAGATTATGTCGAGTTTTTCTATAAAGTTTACCAGGTTACCGACGTAGAAAAACGCTCTGACTCAAGCTATCTTTTGAGGCTGAAGCCCGAAGAAGGCGACGCAATTACACTAAATATCGACAGCTTTGATGGCGAACATGCGCAACTGAAGTTTTCAGGCTGGCCGGAAGCAAAGAACTGTACCCGTCTCGATTATCCGGTAGATACCGAACCGGTTGATTTTGCTGATATGCCAAAGCCTTTGTTTAAAAAGTGGATCGCTGGTGATGGCCAACTAACCTTTCAACTACACGATAAAAACAAGGTATTCTTCGAGAATCAAAACTGGGAAGTACTTTCTATTGGTTACTATCAGAACAAAGAATACCGCATATTGGTTAAGAACGATAAAATCCACAAATTCATCTATGTACTTAATGTTACGGATAAGCACTTGTTGGTTGCAAGCAATTTAAAGAACACACTCTTTGTTCCAATGGCTGATAATCCCGATGTTTATAAAATACTGGGAAACTGGGCAGAGAAAGAAAACAATTCGTGGCGCTTCGGCTTTTTTGAAGAGTTTGCCATTTTTGATGGTGAATTGTATTCTTACAAATCCTTAGAATGCGATGGCTCAAGATGTGAAGTTGTTTTGGATAATGGCGAAAAGACTGTAGATATTAAGTTCGATCTGATTTCGAAAGAAGAGTGCGAAGTAAAAATAGATGGACAGAAAGCAGTTTCCTTTTTCAAAGTCGGTAAAAATCTTCCGGCATACACAACTGCCGATCATACAAAATTTTTGGATACTGAATTCAATAAAATAGATACCGTAACCATACGTGGTTATCTTCGGAATAATCCGCAGAATAAGCCATTTAGTGCCGGTTTTAATGACCCGATAAAACAGGGACACGTTGAATTTTTTGCTGATGTTGACCAGAACGGATTTTTTACATTAAAGTTTCCGTTAATAAATACTACACAAGTATTCCTCGATTGGGGAAGAATGACCAAGATGGATGTGGTTGAACCGGGTGAGAGCTATTTTTTGTTTTTTGACTTCTCTAATCAGCAGCATTTGGTAAATGGTGATAATGAGCGTTTTCATAATGAGTTTACTGCTTACGAAGTGTATTCGCCATGGCGTAACAGGACACGCGGGGAATACGAACGCATCGAAAAGTTGTCGCAAATGGAGTATCTCAAAGTTCAGAAACAAGACTTAGAAAAGGGGCACTCGCATCTGGAAAATTACATCATAGAAAATCCGAATGTGTCGGATCGTTTTAAATACTTCTATAAAAACTATTATCGTTTTGAGGCCGGTTTTCATTTAATGCAACGCTTTTTTACGCTCGATCGTAGAGTCGATGAAAAATTTCCGGAGGAATATATGGCTTATGTAAAAGATACACTTTATAACAATACACCGCCGAAACCATGTACATTGGTTCGTGAGTTTTTTTCTTTTACACGCGACCGTATTAATTATAAACAATATTTGGAAGGAAGAAACTCATTGTCAGTAAAGCAAACGGAGGCTTTGATCTATCTCGAAGAAGAAGGTAAAATAACCTTAACAGATGAGCAGAAAATGGCTATTCCTGTATATGATAAACAACTAGAGGTACTATTTGCGCTAACCCAGAAAGGTGCGGATTCGCTGCAACTAGCTAAGGCAATGGAAAAGTTTAACGAGGTTGGTAAACCAATTATGGAACTGTTTGAAAAAGAACCGGTAAAAGATTTTATGCAGAACGAGTGGAGAAATATTGCTTCTGAAAAGCTTGATCGTGTGAGATATCAAGGGACTTTAAGCATTTATGATGAGGTAATTCCCGATAAGGAAATAAAAGACATTTTCGAAGCGCAGCTTTTCTATCAATACATCGATTACCATAAATCGGCTATGCCAAAATACATGAAGACAATAATGGACGAGCGAATAGAAAGCAAATTGTTAAGGGCTGAAGTTGAAAAGTTTGAAAGATATTACACCGACCTAAGTAAACAGGATATCTTATATGTTGAAAGCCTGAAAAATACGAATCATTTAAAAGATGCCAAAGATGCCGATTCTCTGTTTACAGCATTAACAGAACCGTACCGTGGCAAGGTAATTTATGTTGATTTTTGGGGAAGTTGGTGTGGCCCCTGCAAGCAACAGATGAAATTTGTTCACGATGTAAAAGAAGCCCTTAAAGGCAAGGATGTAATATTTATGTATTTCGCAAACCGATCGGCCGAAGAAGCCTGGAAAAATGTGATCAAAGAAAATCAACTTTCCGGAGAGAATGCAGTGCACTATCGTTTACCACCGGAACAGCAGGCAATGATTGAACGCCGGCTTTCAATCCGGGCTTTTCCAACTTATATTTTAATGGACGCAGAAGGTAATATTGTAAATATGAAAGCTCCGCGCCCCGAGCAAAAACGGGCGCTCGTAACTGAAATCACAAAACTTTTAAACGAATAACCCATTATAAAATGAAAACCAAGATTATTTTACCGACAATTATTGTATTGTTTGCCGCCATACTTGTTGCCAATGGCATTTACGGGAGAAAAGTTGCTAAAGAAATTGATTCGAATCTTCAGGAAAAGATCGCCGAAAAAGATTTGCCTGCCGACATTACCTATTCTGCCATAAAAGTAAACCCCTTGTGTTCGAAAGTGAAGTTTGAGGATGTCAGCATTTCAGATCCGGAAAGCAAAGGGAGTTTTAAATGTAAAATGCTGAATCTTGATATTCCTTATAAAGAGGTGCTCAGATGGACAAAGAGTGAGGGGTTGGAAGAAATTAACTCTTTTGAGCTTACACTTGTGGAGCCGCAAATTATCGGTGATGGTTCGGGCCCATCAGTAGATTTTAGTGAGTTGGTAGTGGATTTTGACGGACAATTAAGTAAAGCTGACTGGGAAAATCTGGAGACCCGTTTCCCTGCTGAAAAACAAAAAATAGAAGTTACGTTCTCTGATATGAAAGTAAACTTTCCGATGAAAGGCTTAAACCATCCTTTGTTATCCGAATTACAGAAACAATTTTCGGATATCGAAGCGGGAAGTTATAAGCTCGCTTACCTTCCTGAATCACACGAAATTGATATTATCGAATTTTCAATCGAATCGCCTGTTATTTCCTACAAGGGTAATGCTTTATTTAAGTACGAAGGAAATAATGCAAGTGAATTTAAACCCAGAACTGTGGACATGAAAACAGCTATGAGGCTCGAACCAAAACATTTTGAATGGGAGGATGAAAACGGTGGGAAAGGAGACTTTCGGCTCGATAAACTGGTTTTTAATACCAACACAAGTGTTTCGTTCGACAACAAGGCCTTCCCGCAGGGAGATATGAATATTGACCTAAAAAACCTGGTGGTTAATTACGACAAAGGGAATGCGAATAAAAGAAACTCAATGTTGAACCTGTCGGTGAAAGATTTGGATATTAAAAGCCTGAAGTTCAATTACCACCTGGATAAGGAGAAACTTAGTATTACGGATAGCCGTATTGAAAGCTCGTTACTGGAAGCTGATATTTATGCCGATGCTGATGTTGATAATTCTAATCCGGCGAATTCAACCATTAAAGAAGCTAAAGTTACGGTACATAAGCTTGGCCCCGATCTGGAAAAACTCGTGAACGGTTTCGAACAACAAATGGGCAAAAAACTACCGCGCGAAAATGGGGCAATTGTTTTAGAGCTAAGCGGAAAACTTGGCAGACCAACCATTAAAGGTTTTGAACTTTAATCCCGGTAAGTTGCAAAAACAAAAAGCCACCTCCGTTAGAGAAGTGGCTTTTGATATCTTTTGAAACGCTTTTCCAGAATTAGCTTCCGAAATCGTCATACAATACGTTTTCCTCGGGAACACCCAGATTGTAAAGCATCTTTTGTACAGCGTCGTTCATCATTGGCGGGCCACACATGTAGTAATCAATTTCTTCAGGTTCTTCATGTTGCCGCAGGTAATTGTCGTAAATAACCTGGTGTACAAACCCGGTTTTGTAGGTAATTCCTAACTCATCAGCCGCCGGATCAGGACGGTCGAGCGCCAAATGAAATTCAAAATTCGGGAAGTTCTTTTCTATATCACGGAACTGATCGTAGTAGAATACTTCTTTCCACGAGCGTGCTCCGTACCAGAAAGTAACTTTCTTTTTCTTCTCTTTTACGGTATGGAAAAGGTGGAACAGGTGCGACCGCATCGGGGCCATTCCGGCACCACCACCTACAAACATCATTTCGCTGTCGTTGTCTTTCAGGAAGAATTCTCCGTACGGGCCCGAAACAGTTACTTTATCTCCCGGTTTCAGGTTAAAGATATAAGAAGAACATACCCCCGGATTTACCTTTTTAAACCCGTTGCTGGCACGATCCCACGGTGGAGTGGCAATACGGATGTTCAGCATCACTATGTTTCCTTCGGCAGGGTGGTTGGCCATAGAATAAGCACGGAAAGTTGGTTCCGGGTTTTTCATTTGCAGGTTAAACATGCCAAATTTTTCCCATTCGTCACGGAATCTTTCTTCAATGTCCATATCCTTGAAATCAACATCCACTTTCGGGACATCGATCTGTATGTATCCTCCCGATTTGAAATCGAGTATTTCGCCTTCAGGAAGTTTCACTACAAATTCTTTAATAAAGGTTGCAACGTTGTTGTTTGATACAACTTCGCATTCCCATTTTTTAACACCAAGAATCTCCTGGTGCATATGGATTTTCATGTCTTCTTTCACCTTTACCTGGCAGCCAAGCCTCCAATGGTCATTTTGTTCCTTGCGGGTAAAAAAGCCGGTTTCGGTTGGAAGAATTGAACCTCCGCCTTCGAGTACCTGGCAGCGGCACATACCACATGTACCACCTCCGCCACAAGCAGAAGGAAGAAGCACTTTATTATTTCCAAGCGTACTTAAAAGGGTAGATCCCGGTTCTGCTTCCATTTCAAGATATCCGTCGTTGATATCGATTTTCACAGATCCTGATGGAGTCAGTTTTTTCTTGACATAAAGCAAGATGGCAACCAGCAGGATGATAACGGTAAGAAAAACCACTACACTGGTAAGAACTACAGTTGTTGTTGATAGTACTATCATTGTTCGTTGTTTTTTTCGATTCTATAATTTAATACCCATGAATCCCATGAATGCCATTCCCATCAATCCGGTAACAATAAAGGTGATACCCAGTCCACGTAAAGGGGCTGGTACATTTGAGTATTCAATTTTTTCGCGGATAGCTGCAATACCTACAATGGCAAGGAACCAGCCAACACCTGATCCTAACCCATATACAGATGCTTCACCGATGTTTACGAATTCTTTTTGCTGCATGAATAATGAACCTCCGAGGATGGCACAGTTTACGGCAATCAGCGGAAGAAAAATACCCAGCTGGTTGTACAGCGCGGGAGCAAATTTTTCGACAATCATTTCCACCAGCTGAACCATTGCCGCAATAACAGCAATAAACATGATAAACGAAAGGAAGCTAAGGTCAACATCAGCAAATGCCGGACTTAACCAAGTTAAAGCACCTTCTCTTAACACTTTTGTTTCAAGCAGGTAGTTCACAGGAAGAGTGATACCCAAAACGAAAATTACTGCGATTCCAAGACCGGCAGCTGTACTTACTTTTTTTGATACAGCCAGGTAAGAACACATGCCCAAAAAGTAGGCAAATACCATGTTCTCGATAAAAATCGACTTGATAAACAGATTTATATAATGTTCCATAATATTCCTTATTTGGCCTTGTTAATTCTCAATTAATTTGCGGTTTTTACTACGCTGCACCCAAATGATAATTCCCACGGTGATCAGAGCCATCGGAGGAAGGATCATCATACCGTTATTGGCATAAAAACCTTCATTGGTAATGTAAATGCTTTCCGGAATAATACGGAAACCGAAAATGGTCCCGGATCCAAGCAATTCGCGGAAGAAAGCTACAATGATAAGGATGGCTGCATAACCTGCGCCGTTACCAATGCCATCGAGAAACGATTGCCACGGACGGTTACCCAGTGCAAAAGCTTCCAGGCGTCCCATCAGAATACAGTTGGTAATAATAAGGCCAACGAATACCGACAACTGCTTGCTTACATCGTAAACATAGGCTTTTAATATTTGGTCAACCAGAATTACAAGGGCTGCAACAACCACCAGTTGCACAATGATTCGGATACGGTTTGGAATTGTATTTCTAAGCAGCGAAATAATCACGTTTGCAAAAGCCAGTACGGCGGTTACCGAAATGGCCATTACCACAGCCGGTTTTAGCTGCGCTGTTACTGCCAGTGCCGAACAAATACCCAGTACCTGCACGGTAATCGGGTTACTGTTATTCAGCGGGTCAGATAACAGTTTTAAATTTTTCTTTGAAAATAATGGTTCGCTCATGGCTTAAGATTTTTTCTTTTTTAAGAATTCTTCATATCTGGTAAAGTCATCGAGAAGCATTTTCTCCAAACCTTTACTGGTAATGGTACCACCTGAGATACCATCTACCTTATGGTCGGCCGGAGCTTCCTGTCCAACTTTCGCAACAATAATGGAAACCAATTGATCTTTATCATCAAACAGTTTCTTTCCAATAAATTGTTTTTCGAATGCCGAGGTAGCAATTTCAGCACCTAATCCCGGAGTTTCTCCCTGGTGGTCGAAGTTGGCACCGTAAATGGTGTTCATATCTTCGTTCAGGGCAATAAATCCCCAGATTGGCCCCCAAAGGCCCGTTCCGCGTAAGGGAAGTACGTATTTTACGCCCTGGTCTGTCTGGCACTCAAAAACCGGTAAATGCATTTCGTTGGCTGGTTTGGCATACTCTTTTTTCAGGTCGGTATTGAAAGCATCGCCTTCAACCTGATCACCACTAACATTTACCACATATTGGCTCACTATCTTTTCAGCATAAATCTTTTCAGCATCAGCAGCTGTACTTTCAATATTTACTGATGCCAATATGCTTTGCTTCTTTTCAATCTCTACGTTCCTGACTTGTTTTGGCTTAAGCGCCATGGCAACGGAAGCCAGGATGGCAGCAACAAGGATTACCATAATTGCTGCGTATAAAACTGTATATGTATTACCGTTTCTGTTCATGATCTGTATTTTTTAAGCAGTTTGACCTTTAACGGTGGCACGTTTCAGTCGGCGTTTAATGTGGCTCTGAACAACGTAATGGTCGATCAGCGGTGCAAAAGTGTTCATCAACAGAATGGCAAGCATCATTCCTTCCGGATAGGCAGGGTTGATTACACGAATCAGTATGGCCAGAATACCGATCAGAAATCCGTAGATCCATTTACCTGTGTCGGTTTGTGCAGCCGATACCGGATCAGTGGCCATAAAAACAGCACCAAACATAAATCCACCCAAAATAAGGTGATGCCAGAAAGGAATTGCAAAGAATACCTGGTTGGCTTCAGAAAGGGCAGCGCTACCGGCAAAAGCATTCAGGATAAGTCCCATAATTGCACCACCGGCAATGGTTGAAAGCATGATCTTCCAGTTTCCGATCCCGGTAACGATTAGAAGGACTGCACCGATTAAAATAGCCAGTGTTGACGTTTCGCCTATCGATCCGGGGATAAGTCCGAAGAAAGCATCGGAAGCAGTGTAGGAAATAACTCCGGAAGCTGCATCGCCCAGAGGAGTAGCACAGGTGATGGCATCTGTTGCCTGGCCGCTGGCTACCCATACTTTTATACCCGACATTTGGGCCGGATAAGCAAAGAACAGGAATGCACGCGCAACAAGTGCCGGGTTCCATATATTCATGCCGGTTCCGCCAAATACTTCTTTTCCGATAATAACCGCAAAGGCTGTTGCCACGGCAATCATCCATAGCGGTGTTTCAATTGGCATTACCAAAGGAATAAGCATTCCCGAAACCAGGAAGCCTTCCTGTATTTCGTGTCCGCGAATTTGTGCAAAAACAAATTCGATACCCAAACCAACGGCGTACGAAACGATAACGATCGGAAGCACTTTTAGCAAACCGAAAACAAAAATTTCGAAAAAGCCGGTTGAGGCAAGTTCGCCAATGGCCTTGAAATGTTGATATCCGGTGTTGTACATTCCCATTAAAAGGGCAGGTACCAGCGCCAGTACAACAATCGACATGGTACGCTTCAGATCAATGTAATCGTGAATATGTGTACCGGTTTTCGACGTGGTTTTTGGCGTGTATAAGAATGTGAAGAATCCGTCGTGGACAGCCTGGAGCCAATGATATTTGCCCCCTTTCTGAACCAGCGGTTCTGTTCTTTCAAAAAAGTTTTTTATGAATTTCATTTCATCTGTTACTAAATGATTCGCTAATAAATTAACCGAGTTCCTTGATCATGGTGTTGATGCCCTCGCGCAGTATTTTCTGAACCTCAATTTTTGAGGTACATGCATATTCGCAAAGTGCCAGATCTTCTTCAATAACTTCGTAAATACCCAACTGCTCCATTTTGTCGATATCATTAACCAACACAGCTTTTAGTAAATGTACGGGTAAGATATCCATGGGAACCAGTTTCTCGTACTGACCTGACATTACAAAAGCACGCTCGCCACCATGCATATTGGCGTCGAGTTTGTACTCTTTTTTGGGAAACAGCTTTGAAAAGAAGGTTTTGGAAGCAGTAAATTTATCGAAGCCGGGAGTTGCCCAACCTATAAATTCATACTCGTCACCTTCAGGAATAACTGTTACCTGCGAATCGTAAAATCCGAGGTATTGCTGCGGAGCTACTTTTTTACCTGTCAGAACATTTCCGCTGATGATGCGAAGGTGATAACTGGCTTCAACCAGTTTCTCCTGAACAAGCGAGGCAACCGGGGCTCCAGCAATTGTTTGGTAGTACTTAGGTTCTTTTACTTCGGAACCTGTAAGTGCTACAACGCGACTGAAATCCACGCTTCCTGTTTCAAACAAACGCCCGATGGATAAAACATCCTGAACGTTCACTGTCCACACTACTTCACCTTTATTCAGCGGTTTGGTATTGGCAATTTGTACACCAACATTTCCTGCCGGATGAGGCCCCTCGAATGTGTTGATTTCTACATTTTTAACACCGGTAAACGCTGAATTTGCATTTACTCCCAGGTAAACTTTTCCTTCGGTAAGTTTTGCCAGGGCATTTACTCCTGTCTGAAACGTTCCAAGCTGTCCTTCAATTACAAAGTTGTAATCGGGTGCCAATGGCGCCGTGTCGAATGTTGAAATGTAAATCGACAGCGGTTTTTCTGAGGGAGATGCAATCACTCCGTACGGCCGTTTTTTTATAAATGGCCATAAACCACTTTTCAGTATCTGCTCTTTCACCTCTTCTCCGGATAAACTGCCCGGGTCTGCTTTTTTGAACGAAGCAAAGCCGGCATCTTTATCTGTCTCGATAACTACTTCCAGGATTTTACGACGTTCGCCACGGTTGATAGAAACCACTTTTCCACCTACGGGGGCAGTAAAAACAATTTCTGGGTGATACTTATCGTAAAAAAGTGCATCGCCGGCCTTTACAACAGCTTCGGCTTTAACACTAAGTTTTGGAGTAAGTCCGGGAAAATCGGTTGGTTTCAGAGCGACTGTTGCCGGAACCGGCAATTTTTCGAGTACCTTTTCAGCACTCCCCTTAAGCTTGATGTTCAGCCCTTTTTTTAACCTAATCACTTCTGACATATTGATTTAAGACTAAGATTTATTTCAGGATGGCAAAAATAGTAATTAATTGCTGTTAGACAATGCGAAACAGCAAAGAGTTATTATCAAAATATATGAATATATTAATAAGTCGTATAAATTTTGAAAGAGCCAAATAATCAGTACACTTGCAGGCCTGAAGAGAAATTGCGTACGCTTCAGATTAAATTAACATTTTAAACGTTATTGTATTTTTGGAATATATTTTGACAGATTGTATGCCTGCTGACTGAAATTCATAAATTTGATGCTGACGGCAATTGGTGTAACAAAACAAATATACATTCGGAAAGCCAAAACGACAGAAGCACAACAGTGCCTTTTTCTGCAAAACGGTTTTTGAATAAGAAACATTTTACTGACTAAAAAATCTGGAATGAGAAAAAAATGGTTTTTGATAATCGGCTTACTTACTTCATTTGCGTTTGCCAATGCACAGAACAACGATTTTTATTACGAAACGGCTGTTTACAAGGAAGAGATAAAGTCGCCACTCATGTTTCGCGAAGGTTTCGTTTTGTCGAATCCGGTACTGGGCTTGCACGAAGAACAGCGGCTTATTATGAAATTTGACGACCTCGCCGGTGAGGTGAAGGATTATTCCTACACAATAATTCATTGCGATGCTGACTGGAAGGAGAGTTTTATTCCTCAATCCGATTATCTGGATGGATTTATTGAGAATCCGGTGGATGACTATGCCCGGTCGTTTAATACTACTTTCGAATACATTAATTACCAAATTGCGCTTCCGAACGAGCAGGTACGCTTTAAAGTTTCTGGAAATTATGTTTTGGTGGTTTATGAAGATAACGACAAAGAGAAAGTTGTGCTCACGCAGCGTTTCCAGGTTTATGAAGATGCGGTAACAATACAGGGTACAGTGCGCAGGGCCACCGGCGATGCATTTAAGGGTGCTAACCAGGAAGTGGATTTTACCGTCTATCATCCTGATTTGGCAATTCTGAACCCGCGGGAAGAGGTAAAAGTGGTACTTATGCAAAATTATCGTTGGGACAATGCCATCACAAATTTAAAGCCACTCTACATTCGCGACGGGCGCCTGGAATACGACTACAACCGCGAAAATGTTTTTCCGGCAGGAAACGAGTTTCGGTATTTTGATATCCGCACCAACCGGATGAACGGAGAAAATGTCCTTTCTACTGATTTTTTCAGGCCATACTATCATAAAACGCTAAAACCGGATGAGCTAAGGGTTAACAAGAAGTTTTATTCGTACAAAGAGATGAATGGTAAATACTCCGTGGAAAGCCAGGATCAGGAAGTACGTGATTTTGATACCGAATGTGATTACGATTTTGTTCATTTTAGTTTGCCCATGGAATCGCCACTGGTAGGCGGAAGCGTGAATGTATTTGGTGCCCTGACCCAATGGAATGCAAATAAAAGCAACGAAATGACCTACAATTTCGATAACAGTACCTATGAACTTACCCTTTTGTTAAAACAAGGCTATTACAATTTTATTTACGTTTATGTTCCACAGGGGGCAAGGGTAGCCGATCATACCAATATTGAAGGTAGTTTTTGGGAAACTGAAAACGATTACCAGATATTTGTTTACTACCGCGATTTGGCCGGCCGTTACGATCGGTTGGTCGGATACACCAATCTTAACTCGGTGGTTAACAGGTATTGATAAAAATTGGAATGTAGCAGGAAATCTGGGATTAACTAACAATTTTCATATAACCACGGCCTTCGGTAAACGGAATGGAAAACCAGAACCGGCTTCCCTGGTTTAAAGTTGAATCAAACTCAAGCTCACCACCCAAAAGCGCTATATAGTGTTGTGCAATAGGCAAACCGATTCCCGAACCCGAAGTACTTTGGTTAACCGGGTTTGCTACCCGGTAAAAGCGGCTAAAAATGTTTTCGAACTCGTCTTTCGGAATACCAATACCGGTGTCAGAAACTGTAAATTTGATGTACTCGTTTCGAATCATCTCGTAACCGAGGGTAACAGTTCCCTTTTGCGTATATTTTACCGCATTGTCGAGCAAAATGGTTAAGGCTTCTTTCAACAACTGATTATCGGTACTAAACCCAAATTCAGGGTTGTGTACATCCAGATTAATACTCAGGCGCAAATCTTTTGAATCGGGCACATGTGGTGCAAATTGATTATATACATCGCGAAGCAGGGTGTTGATCTTACAAAATGAATGCTTCACTTCAATTGCCTCTGTTTCAATTTTTGACAGATGAATGGTATTGTCGATCATGTTCAACAACTGCTTGCCATTTTCGGTGATGGCGTCTGTCAGTTCCAAACGGTCGTCTTGTTCCATCTCTGCATCCGATAACATTCGGGTAAAGTTGGTGATAATGTTCATCGGGGTTCTTATTTCGTGCGATAAATTCGAAAGGAAGGCCGATTTTAGGCGATCCGATTCTTCGGCACGTTTTAAGGCTTTTTCGAGCTTAAACTCGGCTGTTTTCCGCTTGGTAATATCGCGGGCAACCGAAATGACGGAATGGGCATTTAACTTTGCCAAACGCATTTCAAACAAAAAAGTACCATTGGGTGTATTCAGCGAATATTCAATGCTTTCAATGGAGTTGGTACGAATGCAATTCTGGATACACGAATAAGCTTTGTTGGCCAGATTCTCAGGGAAACCGGTATTAAATATCGAGCTTCCAATAATGTTGGCGTCTTCTACTTTAAACCGGTCGCTCTCCTTAATTACAAAATCTTCATACACACCATCCTTGTCGATCACAAAGAAAATATCGGGAATTGCCTCCAGCAGAACTTTATAGCGTCTTTTGTTGGCTTCCAGCTCGGCCATTTTCTTTTTCACTTTCGTGATGTCTTCAAAAATCAGATAGTAAAGATTGTAGCTGGGGTTAATAATATGAATCTTAAACCAGCTGTCGATTTGAGGTGCGTGAATTTCAGAAGGGCCCTTCCGGCTGAAAAGAACTGTTTTGTTTACATCCAGTTTCCCTTTAAATACCAGGTTGAAAACATATTCGGCATCCTGTCCCTGAACTTCGTGCAGGTTAAGTTTGAAAGTCGATTCAAACACATTGTTGACTTTATCGATCGTAAGCTTTACAACATTTCCGCCTTCATCGCGCTCGGCTGTGAGCCTCGAAATTAAAAAAGGTGAATTTTGAATGACCCGGTTTAAACTAACACTTTGTCGTTGAAGGGTATCTTTTAACAGATCAGTAACGTGGTTAAATTTCTTCCTCAGATAAAAAGTGGGAAGAAAAAAGGCCAGAAAAACAAAAAACGGATTGGTTACAACCGGCGTATAATAACTGAAAGAATCTGCCAGGTGATCGGCAAAAAACAAATGTCCCCCGATTGTTATCAGCGATACCAAAAAGTACAGCAGTATTTTACTGTCGTTATTCGAAAAAAAGTAAAGAAAAACCAGGCCCGCAATAAGCCACCAGGTAGAAAAATGAACGGTTTCGACAGGTGGAAGATGTACACTGAAATCGGAGATATAATATCCGTAAATAAAGACCGGGATCAGAAAAATCATATTGATGGCGCATGTGTTTTTCCCGTTCAAAACACAAACAACCGATAAAATGGAAACCGCCAGAAAGAGTGAGTCGCAAATCAAACAGATTGACGCTTCCGGCCTGAAAAGGTGACTTATCAAAATAGCAAGGAAAATTCCACCGATAAAACTCCAAATCATCAGCAGATGGAAAAGCTGCCTTTGTCTGGCCTCCGGAAGAGCAGCCCAAAACCTATCACTCAATATTTTAGATAATCTTTTTAACAATAAGGTAAAGGTATTAAAAATGTATTAAATGACATTCGGAAGACTTTTATTTCGCTAATATATAATTTCCGTTGGGGAATTAGACGAATTTATCTTTTTTCATTAAAACCACATTCTTTTTTGAGATTGCATTTAACTGCGTGGTAATGAGATGCGTATGGCGAATGTTGATTGGGTGTATCAAAAGATTGTTTCAGAATGGGAAAGAAACGCAGAAAATTTTCAGTTAAAAGTTGTGGTTCCTTCACGCACGACAGCTAAAGTAACCAGTTTTTGGGCAATCGATACGAATTGTTTGAAAGCGAAAAACCAATGGCAGAAAGAAAAGATATCCATATTGTTGAAGGATGTGACGCCGCATAGTTGTTGGAGCAACTCCCGGAACTTGTTATTTTATTGCCAGATAGCAAGAAATGTGGAATAAACCGGAAAGTTTTATTGAATATAATTTGATATTTGAAACCGGGTAAAAAATGAGATTATTAACTTTGAATTTCTTAAAATATTTTTGAAAACCATTAATTAAATCAAAATGAATAGTAAAGCAGGTCTTTTATTAATTGCCATTGTGGCACTTTTTGCATGTAAACAGGAACAGCATGTTTCGTTTAAAAATTCTGTTTCAGAAGATCGCCCGGACGAAGTGGTGATTTTGACACGTGAACAAGTAGCAGCAAAAGTTGAAATAAAAGAAGGATTTCTTCCCATTTTTCGGGTGGGCGACGAAACACTTCCTTCGCAGGTGGACGACATGAACAACGATGGAACCTGGGACGAAGTGGCTGTATTGCTTAATTTCAAAGCCGGCGAAGAGAAAAAGGCCGTGCTTGAAATGATACCGGAAGGAGAGTATCCAACTTTTGAAAAACGTACCAATCTTCGATTGGGAATTCATCAGGACGACGGATCATATAAAGAAGTAGATCATTACGCCGCTATTCCCTACACCGAACCTTTTAAAATTATTGCACAGGGTGAAAGTGTAAGCTGGGAAAATGATAAAATTGCTTTCCGCGTTTATTTTGATTGCCGCAACGTAAAAGATTTGTTTGGAAAGCTGAAACCCAAAATGATTATTGATAAAATTCATACGCCCGAAATAAAGGATTATCACAGCCTGAACGACTGGGGAATGGATGTGTTGCATTGTGGAAGTTCACTCGGCTCGGGCGGTATTGCCCTTATGAAAAACGATTCGCTGTATCGGCTAGGGTCAACCGACGATTACGAGTATCAGAAAATTACAGAAGGGCCTGTTCGCTCGGTTTTCGACCTGATTTACAAAGGCTGGCATGTTGACGGCGATAACCTGGAAGCTGTAGAGCGGATTTCGATTTATCCCGGAAAATATTGGTTTGAATCGGAAGTAACTGTAAAAGGTCTTCCTGAAGGTGCCGAGATTGTTACCGGAATTGTAACCAGCATGCTTAAACGCGAACCTTTTGCGTTTCAATCCAACGATTTCCAGTGTATTGGCACACACGACGTTCAGTCGCTTAATAAAGATGAATTGGGAATGGCTGTACTTGTTCCCAAAGCAGAAGTCGGGAAAATTGGTCGTACCACCGACGTTAATTTCTTTAACCTGGGTTACAAAACGGTAGTTGAGAAGGGATTTAGCAACATTATTTCTGAAACCTATTATATTGCCCAGAAAGCTGAAAACAACCAACCCGCACGTCACTATTTTGCAGCGGTTTGGGGCTTGGAGAAAGACCAGTGGAAAACCGAGGACGGTTTTAAAGCTTATTTGAAAGAAGAAGCCAAAACTTTGTCTTCACCCATCGAAGTAACGTTTAATTAGCTTTTAACAGGCACAAAGCCATCTTCAGCATATTCATAGTTAGTCGGGTATTGTTCCTGAAAGCTGTGAATATGTTGATCGGCTTTAATCCTACTGTCTTGTCAAATGTGTTTTATCACGACGTCATGCTGAATTCATTTCAGCATCTTTGCTCAAAATGCAGATTCCGAAATAAATTCGGAATGACGGTACGTCAATTTAAAGTTGACACGACACTACAAAATTTCCTGGATTTTCTTTACTTTAATTTCAGTTCGGTTATTAAAGTATTTTCAACCTAAAACCAACAAAATGAAGTTAAAACTGACACTTTTAATCATTTCCATTTGTTTTCTGTTTCCCTTAAAAAGTAAAAGTCAACTACAGGCTGTTTTGAAAAACGACACGTTGATCCTCTCCAATTCTCTCGTAGAAAGAAAATTCCGGTGGAATGGGGGCGAACTAAAATCGTACAGTTTTACGGATAAGGCGAGCAGTGAAAATCTGGTTACAGAGTCAAAGTTGCCCGCATTAAACTTTAGTAAGCATTTCGACCTGGGGAATACTGACTTCAAAGTGGTAGAAGTTGAAAAAACAAATGTGAACACTGCCGGTTTAAAAGCCGAAATAACACTCCTCTACGGAAGCTTTAAGATCAAACGGGTTTTTCGTATATCAGAAAATGTACCTGCAATAGCTTGCGATAATTTCATTTTTTTTAATGAAAACATCGATCCGGCAGAATTCGAAACCATTTTTTTCAAAGGACTTCAATTGGAGAATATCCAAACCGGGTTTCGATATCCATATTTGAAAGCAGTTGAGTTTTTCGACAGAACAGACGAAAACAACAACCTGGTAAAAGAACAATGTTCGATTGCATATACACATAATCAAAAGTTAAAGGGAAATATACTTCAGGCAACGCCCGGAAAAGAAGAAGGCCCAGGGATGTTTATCCTAAAAGAAGCTCCGTGTTCGTTTGTGCAGCTCGCTTATCCTGGCTACGATTTTAACTCAGTGAGAAATAATCTGACGGTTGAAGGGATTGGCATTTCGGACAACAAAATTACTTCCGGAGAATGGATTCAATTGTATGGCACTGTAATCGGTTGTTTCGACGGGACTGACTATGGTTTTACAAAGGCACTGCGCGCTTACCAAAACTCTTTACGCCCGGCCATTCCCGAGCGCGATGAAATGATAATGATGAATACCTGGGGCGACCGAAACAATGATGCCAGCATTGGCGAGGCGTTTTTGAAAGGTGAGCTGGATGCCTGCGAAAAACTGGGTATTTCCCATTTTCAGATTGATGATGGCTGGCAGCAGGGACTTTCGCAGAATTCAGCCAAATCGCAGGGAAATAAATGGGATTTATGGGATACACAAGACTGGGTACCCAATAAAGAGCGTTTGCCCAACGGACTGAAACCCATTGTTGAGTATGCCAAAAAGAAAGGTGTTTTGCTTGGGTTGTGGTTTCACCCGAGCAACCACAACAGCTACGAAAACTGGGAGACGGATGCCAATACGATCCTGAATTTATACAAAGAGTTTGATATCAGGTATTTCAAAATTGACGGAACACAATTGCCGGATAAGCGGGCCGACCACCGTTTACGGATGCTTTTCAGTAAAGTTTTGGCTGAATCAAACGGGAATGTGGTTATTAATCTTGATGCAACAGCCGGTAACCGAACGGGGTATTTTTACATGAACACCTACGGGAATATTTTTCTTGAAAACCGTTACAGCGATTGGGGAAACTATTATCCGCACTGGACTTTAAGAAATCTTTGGCAACTGTCGGCCTACGTGCCGACAAAGAATTTGCAGATCGAGTTTTTGAATAAATGGCGCAATAAAAATATTTATGGTGAAGATAATCCGCTGGCGCCGTATGCCATTCCGTTTGAATACCAGTTTGCCATTAC
>JBKEDN010000141.1:0-20833 GCA_047975435.1 Draconibacterium sp.
GTCCATGAAAACTAATTGTTTTAACTTTCCTTTGCATAAGTGTTCATCTTTTTGTTTTGCAAAAACTAATTTACAAAATTTGGATGCTTATGCACTTTTACAAACATACAGCCTCTCTTCATGAAGAGAGGGATGATTATGACGTAGTCGTAATCAGGGTGAGTTCATAAAACGAAAATATGCAATTCGCACATATTCAATAAAATAACATTGACTTGGTAAATGTGAGGGTATTCAATTAGCAGAATATATGAACAAACAGAAAATCTATCCGAAATGGATATACATCGCGTTTCCTGCCGTAGCCATGATGCTGGGTTGGGGACTGCGCGGCCACATTGGGGGCGGGCCGTATGGCGCCATGATTCCCGGGGCAATGATTGCCTTGTGCATGAGTTTATTACTTGAATTACCCGCAGGCGCAGCATCTTTTTTAGTTGTGTTTGGGGTGATCGGTATCGGCCTTGGCGGCGAAATGACTTACGGACAAACACTCGGCTTTTTACGCTCGCCCGAAACCGTTTGGTGGGGAACTGCCGGAACCACTTTGAAAGGCGCCGTGTGGGGGTTGTTAGGCGGGGCCGTGCTGGCGCTTGGGTTTTTCTTTCGCTCCACACCCCGGAAAGTGCTTGTTTGGGCTTTCCTGTTAATGATAGCCGGAATTATTCTTGGCTTTAAACTCATCAACGATCCCATGCTTTTGTATTTCTCCGATCGGGCAAAACCCCGTGCCGAATCGTGGGCCGGCCTGTTGTTGGGAGCTGTGTTTTTACTGGTTTATTTGAAGTTGAAACTCTCTTCCGGTCATTTCAAAATAATTCTCCGTTTTGCTTTTTGGGGAATGATTGGTGGCGGGCTTGGTTTTGGCCTGGGCGGTTTTTGGCTGGTACTGGGAAGCCGTCTTCAGGGCTTGATTTATACAGACTGGTGGAAAGCTATGGAATTTACTTTTGGCCTTTTGTTAGGCGCTTCGCTGGGGTACGCCACCTGGCTGAGCCGGAACGATTTGGCGTTTTTGAAAAAAGATGGGCTTTCAGCCGAAGAAACCGTTTTCCCCGGATGGAAAGAATTGATGGTGGGATTGGGTACCGGACTTCTGATTTTCTGGGTACTTCCGTTGTTAATAGAAGGTTTGGGCAATGTAAAGCTCGACAACAACATGCCCGGCGGATCGTTAAAAAACGAAGTGATCCGGCTGGTTGACAATTATTCGGTTACCGGGTTAATCTTTATCCTTGTTTTAATGCGCTATCCAAAAGCAGCCTGGCAAATCGGTATTACTCTAACATTTTCCCACACGGCAATCGACCTGTTTCGCGATTTTTATCCTGAAACCAACTTTGCATCGGCATTTACCATGCACTTTTTGTGGGTGTTGCTAACAACTGTTACCGTGGCCTTACTGGTTGCTTATTTTGAAAGAAGAAACCGAAACATCCAACATTTGTTTTTAGTGCTGATCTGGTCTTGCATTGGTAGTTCTGTTCTAAGGATGTTTGTCCACCCCGGGAATTTTAATGTTGCCGGACTTTCTTTTTGCCAGGGGGTTTGCGGGCGTTTTATTGTTGATATTATTTTTGTTGTTTCTGCAATTGTTTTGACTGTTTTTATTCAGCGAAAATTCAGGGTTGAAGGTAAATAGTCAAAACGGTCAATACGTATATATTCGACAATAGTCATACCCTCACTCCAAGTGAGGATATGACTACACAGGTATTATTTAACGTGAAAATCTGATTCCTGTCAGTTTCAAACCTTTGACATTTTGCTAATATTGAAAACATAAATACAACTCAATGAAGTTTCGATTTTTATTCTCACTCATTCTTGCGCTTTTGCTGCTTAATTGCAGTAAAAAAGTAAGCACGGTAAAAATGTTGCAGGTTCCCGGAAAAGATCAATATTGTGTAATCGATAAAGAAGGTATAACCGTTCTCCCGAGCGGGCGTTATGCAACCCCGGCAGGCGAAGTAATCCCAATTACCAACGATCCGTATGGAATGGCGGTTTCACCCAACGGCGAGAAAGCCGTTACCCTGCACAACGGTGTAATCACGGTGATTGATCTCAGACACCTCGGAGCGCAACGTATTCCCGGCTACGATGGTAAAATTCCGTCGCCCCTCGCAAAAGGCTCTTTTCTGGGAGTGGCATTTTCGCCCGATTCAAAACATGTTTACCTGAGTGGTGGCGATAAAGGCGATGTGGTAATTTATGACATTGAAAATTATAAAAAAACAGGTTCCGTTTCGCTGAATGGAAAGATTAACGGCGAAGATTATCAGGACAGTTTTACCTCTGATTTATTGCTGAATCCTGATAAAAATGAGTTGTTGGTACTTGATCGCGGAAATTTTCGTTTGGTACGGATCGATCTAAATTCCCAAAAAATAACTGCTTCCATAAAAGTGGGGCGCCAGCCTTTTGGTGTGGCCATCAGCCCGGATAAAAAACAGGCTTTTGTGGCCAACGTGGGCGTTTATTCGTATCCTTTGGTGGAAGGCGCAACTCCGGAAAATTACGAGGATTTGAGAATTTCGCATCATCCGTATGGTGAGAACACGCCCGAATCGCACGAAGGTACCCTTGTGGAAGGGAAAGTAATTCCCGGTTTGGGGAGCCCAAACCATCCGGATGCCATGAGTGTGTTTACCATCGATCTGGAGAAAAACGAGGTGATCAACAAATTCAAAACCGGCTATTTAATTGGTGAAACCGTTGAAGATGCGGAAGTGGTGGGAGGTGCAAGCCCGAACTCAATTGCCGTTGGAAAACAGTTTGCGTATGTTACCAACGCCAGCAACGACAATATTGCGATAATCGACCACACAACGCAGGAACTGGTGGGCCGTATTCCGATAAAGGTGGATGAGCGGATTGACAAAGTTCGGGGGCTTTTACCGTTTGGGATTACCATGACCAAAGATGAAAAAACACTGTACGTGGCGCTTCTTGGTTTTAATGCCGTGGCTGTAATAGATGTTCCGACTCAAACCACAAAAGGATTAATCCCGTCGGGCTGGGGGCCAACCCGCGTAGAGCTTTCGAACGACGAAAAGGAACTCTACATTATCACCTGCCGGGGGTGGGGAGCGGGGCCAAACGGCGGAGTTGGATTTGTTGCACCGGTTCAGGGAAGTTCGGTGAGCAGTATTCAGCTCGGGAGTTTTCAGAAAGTAAAAGTGCCTGATGCTGAGGAACTGGCGGCTTATACAAAACAATCCATCGACAATACTTTTATGGAAACAACCGTGGAAGATAACGGTACAAATCCGCTGCCTCCGCTTCCGGGAGTGCGTCAAAGCCCGATAAAACACATTGTTTACATTACCAAGGAAAACAGAACGTACGACGAGGTTTTCGGGCAGCTAAAGGGTGCGCGTGGCGACAGTACTTTAGCCCGGTACGGAACCAACAATACTTACACCTTACCCGATTCGATGCAGGCTAAATTTCCTCATTTACGCATTTCCCCCAACCATATAAAAGCGGCCAAACAGTTTGCTTTTTCCGATAATTATTATTGCGACAGCGATGCTTCGGTGCACGGGCACCACTGGCTGGTAGGCGTAATTCCCAACGAATGGGTGGAAGCCAATGCCGCAACTTCTAAAACCGCCATGCCTTTTTCGAAAGCCGAAGGACGCCGTTTCCCGCAAACAATCGGAAGTGTTGACCCGGAAGATTATGCCGAAATTGGCGGACTTTGGGAAGCGCTTGACCGGCAGGGAGTTGATTTTTATAATTTCGGACAGGCCAACGAAAGCGGGCACGAACGCGAAGAGTGGTACGATGTAAATACCGGCGCTGCCCACGGTGTGATGGTTCCCATGCAAAAAGCCCTGTTCTCCCGCACCAGTCACGATTATCCCGGGTACAACATGAACATTCCGGATCAATACCGGATGGACCAGTTTGAAAAAGAATTTACGCGGCTTTGGATCAACAGCAACGATGAAATGCCGGCGCTGGTTACCGTAATGATTCCTAACGATCATGGAACGGGCCCCGATCCTGATGAAGGTTATCCGTATCGTCAGTCGTACATGGTTGACAATGATCTGGCTGTAGGGCGGATCCTGCACTTTTTGTCGCGCACAAAATACTGGAAAGACATGCTGGTAATTATTACCGAAGACGATCCGCAGGGAGGTGTTGACCACGTGGATGCCCATCGTTCCATTCTGATGATGGCCGGGCCATACGTAAAACGCGGGTATGTTTCGCATACACACGCCAATTTTGGCGCCATCCTGAAAACCATTTACAATATTCTGAACGTGCCTTATGTCAATCATTTTGATTTGACAGCTTCGTTGTTACAGGATTTTTTCACCGATAAACCGGATTACACGCCTTACACCCTGGAACGACACGATGAGCGGATTTTTGATGCCGGACTTTCAATGAAAAAATACCACCGAACCATCGACTGGCGTAAAATTGAACAGGGCCCCGACATGGACGATGTGGACGATGCCCGAGAGGACTTTATGAAGAATAATTCGGAAAAATAAAAGTAATTGGCACTGATTCATTTTTCTTAGTTTTTAGCCTGAACGAAATAATGGTTAAATTGTGCCCGTTGAACAGTTATACAAAGTAAATGAAAGTAAGTTTTATATTCTTATTGATTGTTTTAAGCTCCCTGATAACGAACGGGCAAAAAGCTCCGAACATTATTTTTATTATCACCGACCAGCAACGAAGCGATGCGCTGGGCTGTACCGGAAATGAGGCCGTTATTTCTCCCAATATCGATCATCTGGCCAAAGAAGGTGTAATTTTCACTAACGGTTACTCGGCAACACCGAGTTGTACCCCGGCACGCTCGGGTTTACTAACCGGAATGTCGCCCTGGCACCACGGAATGCTCGGGTATGGCCGGGTGGCGCGGAGGTATGAGTACGAAATGCCGCGAATGTTGCGCGAAGCTGGTTATTACACTTTTGGAATCGGTAAAATGCACTGGTTTCCTCAAAAAGCTTTGCACGGTTTTAACGGCACTTTGGTAGATGAAAGCGGACGTGTAGAACAGGATGGTTATGTTAGCGACTACCGCGACTGGTTTAAGTTGCAGGCCCCGGGAGAAGACCCGGATAAAACCGGAATTGGCTGGAACGAGCACCGTTCCGGCGTTTACAAACTGGATGAAAAACTGCACCCTACCTACTGGACCGGTGAAACAGCCATCGAATTTATTCATAATTACGAACAGGAGAAGCCGCTGTTTCTGAAAGTATCCTTTGCGCGGCCACACAGCCCGTACGATCCGCCGCAACGTTTTCTGGACATGTACAAAGATGTGAAAATACCGGAACCTTTAATTGGCGACTGGTGTTCCGAATTTGATATTAAAACGGAAGATAAAAATGCCGCTTTTGGAAATTTCGGGACTGAACATGCCGTTGAAAGCCGCCGGCATTATTATGCCAACATTACGTTTATCGACGAAATGGTGGGCAAAATTGTTCAGGCGCTAAAAGAAAAAGGTTTGTACGAAAATTCCGTTATTTGTTTTACTTCGGACCACGGCGACATGATGGGCGACCATTATCACTGGCGAAAAACCTACGCTTACGAAGGCTCGGCCCATATTCCTTTTATCGTAAAATGGCCGGAAGGAATGAAGACGGGAATAGAACGGGGGGCATATATAGAGAACCCTGCCGAACTACGCGATTTTCTTCCAACATTTCTGGATGCAGCCGGTACTAAAATCCCCGATGATATGGATGGGATGTCGCTTTTACAGTTGATTAAAGATCCCGGTGCCAGTTGGCGGCCGTATATCGATCTGGAACACTCGGCAACCTACTCTCCTGACAATTACTGGGCAGCGCTGACAGATGGAAACTGGAAGTACATCTGGTTTTTCAAAACCGGTGAAGAACAGTTGTTTCATTTGAAAAGCGATCCGGGAGAAATTCATCAATTGTCAAAAGATCCCAACTATTCAGCTGAGTTAAAAAAGTGGAGGGAACGCATGGTAAAACATTTAAGCGAAAGGGGAGAGGACTTTGTAAAAGATGGAAAACTGGTTGTCCGCAAAAAATCCATGGTTTACAGTCCCAATTTCCCGAAAGATGAAAGAACGGAGGACGAAAGAGTAAAAGAGTGGCGTGAAATTTACAAAGGAATTGATGATTAACTAAAACCGATTATATGGCATTTAAAAATTTATTACAGACAGGAATTCTATTACTTACCGTTATTGCATGTCAAACAAAGGAAGTTCCGGTTGAGAGGCCAAATATTCTTTATATTATGACAGATGATCATTCGTATCAAACCATTAGCGCATACGACAATCGACTGATTCAAACACCGAACATCGACCGGCTGGCAAGCGATGGTATCATTTTTCAAAACAGCTTTGTGGGCAATTCCATTTGTGCGCCAAGCCGGGCAACTTTGTTAACAGGGAAACATACACACAAAAATGGTCAGGTTGACAACAGCGTAACCTTTGACGGTTCGCAAGTTACTTTCCCAAAACTATTACAGGGAGCCGGTTATCAAACGGCTTTGATCGGGAAGTGGCATTTGAGAAGTGATCCGACAGGCTTTGACTACTGGAGTATTTTGCCCGGACAGGGGCAGTATTACAACCCCGACTTTATTGAGATGGGCAAAACGAAGCGTTACGAAGGATACTGTACAACGCTTACCACCGATTTTGGTATCGATTGGATCGACAAACGCGATCAGCAAAAACCTTTCTGTTTGCTTTTGCATTACAAAGCAGTTCACCGTACCTGGGAACCTGATACCGCAGATTTGGTAGAATTCAAAGATAAAACCTATCCTGTGCCAGACAATTTTTTTGACGATTACCAAGGGCGACGTGCGGCTACCGAGCAAAAAATGAGTGTTCGGGAAAAGGATATGGACATTCGGTACGATCTGAAAATGGAGGATGAAAATATTCCTTCACGCTTTCCAAAAATGGGGCATACCGGGAGAATGAATGATGAACAGAAACAGGCCTGGGAAAAGTTTTACACGCCCATTACAAAAGATTTTCTGGAGAAAAATCCCACTGGCGATTCACTGTCGCTTTGGAAATACCAGCGCTACATGCGCGATTATTTGGCCTGTGTTCGTTCACTTGACGATAACATCGGTCGCCTGCTTGATTACCTGAAAGAAAAAGGCCTGGATAAAAATACCCTGATTGTTTACACTTCGGATCAAGGATTTTACATGGGAGAACACGGCTGGTTTGATAAACGTTTTATGTACGAGCAATCGCTACGAACTCCTTTGTTGATGCATTTACCAGAAGGTTATACGCGAAGGGGAGAAGTGAGCGAAATGGTTCAGAATATCGATTATGCGCCTACATTTCTCGATATGGCAGGGGTTGAAATCCCGAAAGAGATACAGGGTGAATCACTGAAACCCTTGATGCAGAATGAAAAGCCGGAGAAGTGGCGCGATGCCATTTATTACCATTATTATGAATTTCCGAACGAGCACATGGTTAAAAGGCATTACGGAATCCGGACGGATCGTTACAAGCTCATCCATTTTTACAACAATATTGATGAATGGGAATTTTACGATTTGAAAACCGATCCGGAAGAAATGCACAATCTGATTGATTCAGAAGAGTATGCCGGAAAGATTGAGGAGGTAAAAGAAAAGTTAGTCGGATTACAGGAATTGTACGACGATACCGACCAATCCACCTATTGAAACTCGAACAATTTGTTTTGCCGGAATGTAGATAACCGTGACACAAAAGAACACCGATGAAGAAAGTATTAAAAAGAATCGGAATTGTACTGGCTGTTTTATTTGTTGTGCTGACTGTCTGGATGTTAACCAATATGAAAGACAGGCATCCCGGTTATTCTGCCGATCTGAAAATTACGGGTACTCCGCCTGCCGGATTAAAAGCCGGGTTTGCGGCAGTGCCGATCACGCCTGAAGTTCTCGACCGCTGGGTGGATAAAAACGACGATGCCAAATACAAACCAAAGGACGGCGATACTTTTATCGACGGAAATGGGAATGGTAAATTCGACCCGGTGTGGATCGCGGGTTTTAGTAACAGCAAACCCGCCAACGGAATCCATGACGATACCTGGGCGCGAACCATGATTTTGGATGACGGCGCAACTCGGCTGGCAATTGTTATTATCGATGCCATTGGTTTTATGCACGACGATGTGGTGGATGTCCGGGAAATGATTCCAAAGGAAGCAGGAATAACTTATACGATTGTTGCTTCAACGCACACACACGAATCGGCCGACTTGCTTGGCCTTTGGGGGAAAACGCCTTTGAAAAGCGGAATCAATCCCAGTTATATGAAGTTTGTAAAAAGTCAGATTGTAAAATCGGTGGAAGAAGCATCAAAAAATTTGCGGCCGTCCCGTCTGGAGATTTCACAGGACCCGACCGGAGCGATTCCACTCGTAAAAGATACACGTAAACCCGAGGTTTTTGATTCAGGACTGCGGATGATAAAAGCAGTGGATAAAGAAAATAACCGGGTTTTGGGAACAGTGGTTGCCTGGGGAAATCACCCCGAGACTTTGTGGAGCCGCAACCTGTTGATCTCATCCGACTTTCCGCATTTTGTGCGCGAAGGCGTAGAGAAAGGTGTTTTTAATGGCGAAACTTTAATGAAATCCGGAGTGGGCGGTGTTTGTATCTATATGAACGGGGCTGTTGGCGGTTTAATGTGTACGCATCCGTCGCTGGTGGTAAAAGATCCGTTTACCGGAAAGGAATTTAATGAAGGCTCGTTTGAAAAGGCTGCCGCTGAAGGAAAACAACTTTCGATGCTGGCGCTGAATGCGATGGAGCACCCCGATACCGTTATTGATTCAGCAAGCATTTCTTTGCTGGCTCGCACCATTTTGCTGCCTATCAACAATAACCTGTTTAAGCTGGCCACTGCATTCGGTGTGATGGACAGGGGCACTAGCGGCTGGATGAAAATGCGTTCAGAGCTTTCTGTTTTTAACATTGGCCCGATGTCGTTTGTAACCATTCCTGGAGAAATTTATCCTGAAATTGTAAACGGGGGAGTGGAAGCGCCTGCCGAAGGCGACATCGGAATTCAGCCGCTTGAAGTGCCACCGATCCGTGAAATGATGGCAGGTAACTTTAAATTTATTTTGGGACTTGCCAACGACGAAATCGGGTACATCGTTCCGAAAAGTCAGTGGGATGTGAAAGCTCCTTTTGCTTACGGGCGAGAAAAAGCTCAGTATGGCGAGGGTAACTCGTTGGGTAAGGAAACTGCCCCAATTCTGCATCGGAATATTCAGGAAATGTTGGCTGAATTAAACGGGAAATAGAAATACCAAAATTAAACGGAGATATGGCGAAACGAGCATTAAAACGAATTGGAAAGGGATTGCTGGTGATGCTGGCTCTCTTTGTTGTTCTGATGCTGGTTCCGAGGTTTATCGGATTCTTGTTTCCTGAAAAAGCTCCCATTGGTTATCATTTTGAAACACTCGATTACCTTGCTCTTGGCATGGGTTTGGAAAAACTGGTAAACCGCGAACCCGAAGTTCCGGAAACAGTAGAATCGTTCAAGGATATTGAATACAAAAATGCGAATGGGAAGTCACTTCAGCTCGACATTTATAAACAGAAGGAATTAACTGAAAAAGCGCCTTTGCTGGTTTTTATACACGGTGGTGGCTGGCGCGGTGGAAAACGACAGGATTACCTGGTTTATTTGCTGGATTATGCACAAAAAGGATACGTAACTGCAACCGTTTCATACCGTTTGAAAAAGGATAGCATTTACCCAGCGGCAGTGGAGGATGTGATGGATGCAGTGGACTTTCTTTTCAAAAACAGTGATAATTACGGTTATGATACAACCCGCGTAGCGTTGGTTGGCGGCTCTGCCGGAGCACATCTGGCAATGCTGGCAGCTTATGGCTGGGAAAATCCCCAACGGCACAAAGTGAAAGCGGTGGTAGATATTTATGGCCCGGTAGATATGACAACCCCTTATGCGCAAACACAGTATATGGTGACTGATTTTATCGGGCATTCGTACGCCGAAAAACCGGAAATGTATTGGGAGGCTTCTCCGGCTAAATACCTGAAAAAAGATTTGCCGCCGACACTGATCTTTCAGGGAACCTCGGATAATTTGCTTCCTCCCTCTCAGTCGGATACTTTGCAGTTGCGACTTAACCGGTTCGGAGTTCCAAATGTGTATTGGCGTTTACCGTTGTGGCCGCATGGAATGGATATGGCGGTTCGTCCCAATGTTTACATGCAAAAGAAAATGGATGCCTTTTTTGAGGAATATCTTTAGTTCTCCGGTTTCAATCTAAAAGGATTTTCGTTCTTGTCGATACAAGCTTCAGCCTGGATTATTGCTTTTGGATTTAAAACAGAAATGGGTTGTTCGGTATTGTAATCGCGCATCCGGCAGCCAAACAAGCTGATCGTGCATTTTTCATCTCCGCGAACGCACATAAAATCCCACGATTGTCCAAAGTTACTCAAGGCTGAATTTCCACCTGAAAAGCCTTCTACATTAGTGAGTGCAGTATGGCCCATTCCTTCAACAATAATCGGGTGAACATCTTCCGGTGAAGGTCCGGTGTTCGCAATAATGGAGCCTTGCGCAATCATCCAGTTTCTGTTTTTTGCACTGTCGCCCTGTTTGTAAATTCCAACCGCCACACAATCGAGGTTGAAGTTGGTGAGTTGCCCGTACGTTGCCGGTCCGAGCCAGATTCCTCCATAATTTCCAAAAGTGAAAACATCGATCATCTGGGCATTGTCGGTGTGATTAATTGCATACGAATATTTTTGCCGCGCAACAACCGCATCAACCATAGCCCGCGGGTACTGGCCTCCCAGCTGGCGCTGAATGGCCGGATTAACATGGCAATGCAGAATTCGCGGAATATCGTAGCAATAATCAATTCGGATAAATTCGCCACCCAGTGGGTAACCGTGGCAATTTTCAAACTGAATTAATTCGCAGGGATGTTCGCGCGATGCATTAAAATCCATTGCCAGGTATTCACCATAAAACGTCAGGTTTTCGAGCAGAACACCTTCTGTGTTTGAAGTCTGTGAAACCTGAATCGTGGGGGGATAGGCAATCACTTTCGAAGGATCTTTTATACTTTGTTCGGGATACCAAAACTGAATCCCTTTGATTTGCGTACTGCTTTCAACCGTAATAAATGGTTTTTGGGTATCACGAACAGCAAAAACACTTCCAACGGGTTGCTGTTTCTCAGGATGCCTGGTGCCACGCGGAACGGGGCCATGAACGCCTATCAGCGAGACATTCTTTTTCAGAATTATCCCACCTGAAACTTCATAGGGTTGTTCGCTTGGTTCCACAAAAAGTGCGTCTCCGCTTGTTGCTGCCCAATCAATGGCTTTTTGAAGATTGGCTTTGTTTTCTTCTGCTGTATTTTCGGGTAGTACGCCAAACGAGCGAATACTTCTTGAATGTAGTTGAACGGCGTTCTGTGCCTTTGCGAAAAAGCCACAAAGTGACAGGATTAACAGGAGAAATAGCTTTGAATTCATCAGACGGATGTTGGTTTAGTGTTCAAATATTTAGCGGATGCATAAAGTCATCCGGGGAATAAATATAAAGCTTATTTATCTGCTGCCGGACTTTCTTCAATAAATTTCAGCGCCGTCTGCTCATAAATTTCAGCCGTCATTTCGCCCAATGAAGTTCTTGAAACGTAATTGTATCTTTCAAAACTGTTGAAGTCTTCCTTGGTAAGCATGTAACCAAAAGCATCGTTGGTTAAGCCAAAAAGAAAGGGTTGATTGGTTTTCATGTGTCTTTTGATGTAAAAGCCAATGTTTGGCAAAGCTTCCCCCGGAATGGTGAGAACCTGTGCAGTGTCAATATTTAAAAGGTTAACCTGCGTGGTAACTTTGCTAAAATCATCGGTTTGTTTTTCAGCCTGCTTTGCTACCGGCGAGTGTTTGAACACAAATTGCATGGCTTCGTTTTCCACCGGAAGTTCGATCATTTTCGCGGCGCAGTACAATTGTGGATCTTGCTGAACAGGTGCCGGAGCAATAATCCGAAGCGCCTCGTCGGCCATCAGACTCCCGATGCGGATACATTCGTTCCAGTCGTTGGCTTCGCCGCCATTTTCAAGCCGGGTATCGGCAGTTACCATTCCACCCTGTGCACTATTCATAAAAATGGCGATACCTCCCGTTTTTGATTCGATCCGTTCGTACAGCGGGCCACATAAATCCGGGCTCATCAGCTTTTGTTTTGTTCCCAGAATTTCGGGATGAGTGGCATAATTTACCAATGTAGCGATGGTTTTTCCCTTGTTCGTGCCGGAAGTTGTATGAACCTGAATAACACCCATTCTTGGATCGTAAAGGCGGGGAGCATAATAATTGTAGGCTATTTTACCTTTGGCTTCGGCAACAGCGGTTTTTAATTCAGTAGGCTGAACATTGTTTGCTGCTTCGTTAACCGCATCTGCAATTTGGGTGACACACCAATTCAGGTAATCCAGATCGGCTCCGGTATTCCCGTTTTCATCCGGAAAACCATAAGCATCGGGTGCACTGTGGGTATGCGTAACGCCAATCAGTACATTTTCAGGTGCTATATCTTTTATAAGCGTACGCGAACGGTCTCCCAGATAGGCCGGCCATCCAATATTATCGATACCAACGATGGCCACTTTTGTTTCACCCTTTTCCAGTACCAGTGCACGAACGGTGAGTTTTCCCTGGTAAGCGCCTGGCATTACCGGCTCGCCCATTCCCCCCGAAATGGGGATTAAATGACCGGGTGTAATATCGCGCACGGCGGCGCCGGCTTTAAATACCTGGCCGTACGTTTGCAATACAAAAAGGAGGCTAACAAAAATGGCATTTACAATCCTTCGCATTTTTCCTCATTTTATTCTCCGCGTTCGAGAAGAACTTTCCGGTTATTCATTAAAAACATACGGGTACTTTGTGTATAATCGCCGCCAAAAGGTGCTTTGTATTTCAGATCGACATAAAATGCTTTGTAGCCCGATTCGGGTAGTTTTAGTGTGACGGTAAATTCTGTCTTTCCTTTTTCACCCAGGCTTTTTTCTGTCCAGGTATTGTCGCGAATATCGCGGTCATCCGATTCGGCACTCCATAAAACAGCATCTTCCAGCAATTGGGCGTCGGCTTTCATTTTAAGGGTAATAATACCGTTATTTTCTGAAATGGAATAGTCACACTCCGGATGCTTATTCCCGCTAATTGCTTCGCCAAAAAAAGCACTCAAAGTTGTTATGGCTGTTGTTTTGTCGCCCAATCCGTGGCCGGCATTTGGAGTATAGCAAAGATGATTGTCTCCCGGAATACTGTCAATATAATTCTTCATGGCATCTACCGGCCAGTATTCGTCGTTGGTTCCGTTAAAGATCATTTTAGGCATGGTCAACGCCTTTCGGTACGAATATGGATCAACCATTTGAACCAGCGCATTTCCTTCTTCAGAGCCCACTTGCTGTGCAACGCCGAGCTTTACGTAATCTTCAATTTGAATACTGTATTCGCCCCAGGCTGTTTTGTGGTACGGGATATTTACCGGCATGTTCAGCATGTCGATTACCATTGGCCCGATCGCTTTAACCCTTTTGTCGCTGGCGCCGGTCAGCCAGGTTGTCCAGCCGCGTTTGGAAGCGCCCGAAACAACAAATTCGTTTACTTTGGTTTTCAATTCTTTTTTGGCAAATTCCTGAACTGCATCCATGGCCCGGACTGCACTTTTGGTCATCGGAAATAATAGCGGCCAGGAATAATCGTGGTCAGCCTGGAAGTTGTGAAGCGTGTAAGAAATGATCTCGTCTTCTGTTTTGCCGTCAAAAATGGGCTGATTGGGAACCTGCCAAACAATAGCAGTTATGGCTTTGTTTGCTATCGCCATTTCTCCGAACATTTTAATTTCGCCTTTATCCCATTGATGAAGGTTGGGTTCTCCGTTTTTTATACTACCTCCGGTAATGAAAAGCAATGCATCGTGGTGTTTTAATTCGTCGGGAACCATAATAGTGAGTTCGTGTTTCCAAACCAGGTTTCGCCAGGTTTGCGAAGTGAAAATAACACGGTACAGTGTAATCCCGTCAGCTTTCAGGTGATCCTGGACTTCCCATTCAAACGAATTGTCTCCGTTGTTTAAATAGGCTTTTAATGCAGTTTGCGGAGTGATTTCTTTTTCTGCTCCGGCCCAAACAAGCATTGCTGTAAAGAGGAGGATGAAAATCCCCAATAAAATTTTTCTCATGTTGGTTTTTCTTTGAAAAGAAAGAGGGAGTCCCAAAAATATCTTTCACCAAAGTACACCATGTTTTACCCAAAGAGCGCAAAAACAGAAACTGAATATGTGTATTCTGCAAGCTTTGCTCTTCTTTTGTCTCTTTGCGAGAACCTGATTTAATCTACTTTTGGGACACTCTCCATGTTGTTTTATAATGAATGTTTAATATGGTTTTTCAGTTCCTTGCAGTAACCAAAATTTCGACCAGGCGCTGTTGTTGGTCTGATCGCTGCCTTTGTATTGGGTAGTTTCCAACTTGGCAACAGCGGCTTCGGCATTTTCAGTATTTGTAGAAAGGTCTTCGTTAATGTTGTAATAAAAACGAAGTGGTAATTTTTCCCTTCGTGCCGACGGGCCTGTTTGCAGATCGGGCAATCCAGTTCTGCGATAGTCAAACCAGGCTTCTGTGGCGGCGGTCCAACTGGCTATCCATTTTTGCTCCATAATGCTTTCCAGTCCGTTGTAAGCTGCTCCTCCAATGTAGTCATCGTACTGGTCTGCAACTCCCCATGCCTTAAATGACTCTTTAATGCCGTTGGCGTAATAGGTTTCCGGACTTTCCGGTGCCCAGCTGTATAGCGCTGCTTCAGCCAAAATAAAATTTATTTCGGCAGCCGACAACAGTCGCATTTGCAACAGCGGACCACTGGTTTCTTTGTACATTTCGTTTAGCTGCGAAACATGCGGATTATAAGCAGCCTGCTGAGTATAATTGGGCGTTAAATTATAAGCTTGTGCCGAAAATGTTTGAACCGGAATTCCAACATATTCCTGATCGTAATCTACATAAAGATCGTCTTCTTCCCAGTTTGCGAGAAAGGCTTCTTCCACATCTTTTGAAATTTCACGTTTCCCATCCACCATCCTATCTACTTCGGTACCCGGGACCAAAACAAGTGGAATTTCAACTTTATCGGCCCAAACGCCCAAACGCGGATCATCCAAAGCCTGAAGTGTTTCAACCAAAGTGGCACAAGGTTTTCGGCGCATGTATTCTCCCAACGGATCAACATTATATACCATATTTATTGGCCACGAAGTACCCGGAGATGCCCCGGAGTATGCCACATTAGCCTCGTCGGCCGTAACAGTGATGATTGGATATGTTGCCGGATCGCCGGTAATTTTACTGATTCCTTCCTGTGCAACAGATGGTTCTTTGGCTTGCAGCCTCATATAGTAGCGCAGTGCCAGCGAATTGGCAAACTTTCTCCATTTGGTAACATCGCCGGCGTAAAGTACATCCTGTGCAGCGTTGATGTTTGAGTAGTCATCACTGTTTTTTGATAAAAGCGTATTGGCTTCATCGAGATAATCAAGAATTCCGTGGTAGATATCCTGTTGCGAATCGAAAACAGGTTTGTAGAAATCGGGGCCTTGTTCTGCTTTCAAAGCCTGCGAAAAAGGTGCATCGCCCCAAAGATCGGCAATCAATCCAAAAGTGTAGGCTTTTAAAATCAGCCCAACACCCTGATGAAATTCCAGTTCCTCCTGAACTGCCTTGTTGTAAAACTCGTCGGCATTGCGGAGAATGTCATAATAACCTCCCCAGGACTGGCCGGGATTGTTCCAATCGTAATCATTGTGTCCGCTCGACCAGCCTGTTTTTTGTGTGTGCTGCATCACTCCCGCCAGGTCTCCAATACCAAGGCCAACAATGTTTTGTCCGAGATTGATAATAATGGTTGGCATAAGCAGGTTAAGATCAGTTACCTCCGGGTCGGGGTTGTTTGGATTTATATTCAGATCGTCTAAATTATGACAGGCAACAAATACCAGTAGCATACTTAGAAGAACTGTGATAAATTTTATATTGAACTTTTTCATATTCTTATATTTTTTGTTCTGTTGATAGTTACGTAATTCAATTAAAATGTAAAACCAACTTTAAATCCGACAGGAATTACCCATGGATTAACATTGTAACGCTCAAGTCCTTGCAGTAGCTTTCCATTATCTGGCTGGTAAGCTCTTTCCGGATCAATCCCAAAGCCGGAATCTTTTGTCCAGAGAATAATGTTTCGGCTATATACTGAAACATTGATGTCTTCCATATTCAACTTTTTTACAATGTTTCCTGGAATTCTGTAATTAAGCGAAATTTCCCGGAGTTTGATGTAATCGGCATCAAACACATTGGCTTCGCCAATATCCCAGGGGTAACTTACTGAGTAGGGCAGGAAAACGGTTCCTTCGCCACCCAGGTTTTCACGTTCAAGAATAAAATTTCCTTGGTCGTCATAGCTTCCGATAACACCTGGAACAAATGTTCCGTCATATACCTTTGTGCCGCTCCATTGCTCGGGGAATCCACCGTATTCGGGTGTTGGCCCGCCTACCGGATACAGGCGGTCGGCATATATAAGCTGGTCGGCATTGGCCACTACCCAGTCGCGAAGTTCCTGGCTTGGACCCGGATTGTCCGCATCATAAACACCCGGATAAACCAGGTTTTCAAACCAATGGTTGGTAGCCATATCTTCCGTCAGGTAACGGTATGTTTGTGAAACATACTGGCCTCCATATCTCCAGTCGAAGGTCATGTTGAGGGTAAAGTTTTTCCAGGTTAAAGCGGTTTGGAGACCCATAATAAAATCGGGATTCACATTGCCGATTTTTGAATAGGTGGATGCCGCTTCCCATTCGGTGTCGGTGGCAGCATCAGGGAGCAAGGGGTACATGTAATAAGGCGAGTTTTTGTCGGTTACGCGATTTACTTTGCGTGAATACAGGTTTCCCACCACACCATCGCTTATTTCATCGTTGCCAAATTGATCGGTAGCAACAAGCTGCCCCTTGGCATAACCAACACTTCTGACTCGTGCCTGATCCCAAAGGGTTACAAACGGAATTCCATCTGCGAGTTCTATTATCTTCGTTACATTTTTGGTGAAGTTCAGGTTTAAGTCCAGCGACCAGTCATTGTTTTTGATCGGGGTTCCACCCAGCATCAACTCAACTCCTTTGCTTTGCACCAAACCTGCATTTATGATGGTTCCGCTAAATCCTGTTGAGGTAGGCAGGGAAACATTAAAAATCATGTCTTTGTTGTCGAGTGTATAATACGTTCCGTCAAATCTCAGCCGGTTTTTCCAAAGCCTGGCTTCAATCCCGTATTCCTGCGAAATCTGTATTTCGGGTTTTAGGTTGGGATTGAGCAATGAGCCTGGTTTATACAAGCGGATGGCATCGTCCCACTGTTCGTAGTTTCTGTATGTTTGCAATAACTGGTAAGGCGAGGTGTCGTTACCGGTTTGTGCCACACCACCGCGAAGTTTGAGTAAATCCACCGTGCTGCCAAGGTCAAGCAGTTCGTTTACTAAAATACTAAGTGAAGCCGACGGATAAAAGTACGAGCGGTTGGCTTTTGGTAAAGTGCTCGACCAGTCGTTGCGGGCTGTTACATCCAGGAAAATAGTTTCTTGCCAGCTAAGGTTGGCCATCCCGTAAAAACTGTTAACACCCAGCTCATACATGGAAGAACTGTAATTCAAATTTGCGGTGGGAATATTACTAAGCGTAAAAAGATTGGGAACCGTTAACCCGGACTTATTCTTTGATGAGTTGCTCACGCTGGATCCTTTTGCATAACGGGTATTGCCTCCAACAGAAAGGCTCCATGAAAAATGCTCCGATTTATCTTTGTAAGTGAAGAGTCCGTCGATGTTACGCTCCAGGCTATTGCTGGTTGCTATTCCATAGGCCCCGTTGTTGGGTTCATCAGAATACCCCAGCCCGATTTTTGTTTCACGTACTTCATCTGATTTGTTTAGGGTCATTCGTCCCATTAAACTGAATATGGACGATATTTCCCAGGTAGCCATTACGTTGCCAAACAGCTGATAACGGTTAAAACTGTTGTTGACATCATAAGCCAGCATCCAGGGATTTTCGCTGTCTTCAACAACTTTTTTAATTGTATTTCCCTGTCCCAGGTCGTAGTCGCGCAATTCATTTATATCAATATAAGGCGGAGTGAAATAGGCCCATTGCAGTGGGTTGGCACCACGGTTTCCGGCGGGGCGGTTATCTGCAAAACTGTTTACGAAATTAATGTCGGTACTTACAGTTATCTTTTCTTTCACCTTTGAAGAAGCCGACAACGACAAATTGTTTCGTTTGAGATCTGAGTTTGGGATCAATCCCTCATGGGTCATGTTTGTATAACCTAAGCGGTAATTTATCGACTTCGATGTGTTGGAAATTGAAACTCCGTTAGTAGTGGTAAAGGCATAATCGTTTAGAAAGTTTTTTACGTTGTTTTTGTACGAAACAAGCTCGGTAGGGATCTGAACGCCGTTTGCATCGCGGGGCGAATTCCATTGAACTGCCCAGTAACCTTTGTCTAATTCCGGTCCGATTCCGGTTTGGTCGAGAACCGGTGGCAGGTATCCTCCGCCAACATCTTCAGGACGGTAAGAAAAATAGCCGGTGGCAAATTGCTTTTGTACATTCAAAAAACGCGAAGGGATATCGAAGATGGTATTGGTGGTTACCGATATTTTCATGCCTTCTCCGCTGGCTTTTTTAGTGGTGACGATAATAACTCCGTTACCAGCCCGCGAACCGTAAAGTGCTGTGGCGCTGGGGCCTTTTAGAACCGAAACACTTTCGATGTTTTCAGGGTCAAGGTCTGAAATGGAATTTCCGTAGTCCACCGGGTTCCCCGATCCAAAGCCTCCTACGTTGTTAAGTCCACTTGACATGGGCACTCCATCCACAACATACAAGGGTTGGTTGTCGTTACTCAACGATTTGGCGCCACGGATGATGATGCTGGTAGTGGAACCCGGGCCACCGGTTTGATTGATGGTTACACCTGCTATTTTTCCAGACATCGAGTTCAGAAAATTCTCTTGCACAACACGTGTAAACTCCGGACCTTGTACGCGGCTCACCGAATAGCCCAGCGATTTTTCTTCTCTTTTTATTCCCAGGGCTGTTACCACTACTTCATCGATTGCTTCAATGCTTTCTTCCATCGTAATGTTAAGTGTGGTTTTGCCTGCAACAGCAACTTCCTGTATTTTAAATCCTATAAATGAAAATACGAGTATCGCATCGGTTGCCACTTCAATCGTATAGTTTCCTTCTGTATCAGTAACCGTTCCGTTTGTGCTTCCTTTTAGCGTGATACTAACACCCGGAAGCGGTGCGCCATCTTTTGATGCAGTTACAGTACCTTGTACAGTGGTGGTTTCCTGTGCTAAGGCTTTTGTGGGCAATAAGCCGGATAAAAGGCTTATGAATAAAAAGAGGGTGAAAAACCATCCCATTTTAATATGTAGTATTCTTTTGTTTTTCATATTGAATAAGTTTTACCGGTATTAATTAATGGCATCGAAACTAAGTACCAGGGCATGGGTGTTTATGCCAATAATTTGTTCAGGGTCTGAACCTGCGGCCATAAACATTACCAGTTGCATCCGGCTGTTCGAAATACTTTTAAGAATCACTTTTCGCTGGAAGTCTCTGAACCCAATAAACTCTGTACCCGAAAAGTCCAGCGTCATTACATTATCGAAAGTAATGGCATAGGTTGGAGGGGCATAAACAGAAGACACCGTAAGATTTTCATTTTCATTAAAAGTGAATGTTGCATTGCTTTGAGGCGTATATTTTGCAATACATAAGCCGTAATCCTGCCCGTTAGCATTCACAATACCGGCACCGCCTGTATTTACTATTTCATACACAATTCCACTAAAAGAAGCCAGGTCTTCTTTTACATCGTGTTTGTAGCTTCCGTCGTAATAAAAAGTGAATTCGTCTTTGTAAATATCTCCCATTCCAAATTCAGTGTTGAAAATTCCGTCCGGGAGTGGTTTTGGGGTGTCTTCCACTACGCTTAAGTTGGCATCAGCATTGGCGAGGTAATCTCCTGCTGCAACGTGGCCCGAGGTTAGTTTCCATGTTTTTCCATCGTATCCTTCTGCGGTGTAATCTCCGGTAAGTAAAGAGTAAGACGTTAGCGCAACAGCTAATTTTACCTGGTCGCTCACCGTGTTTCCGTCTTTGTCTTTTGCGGTTAATGTTGCAATGTAATAGCCGCCTTCGGGATACACATATACCGGATTTTGTTCGGTGCTGGTTTCACCGTTCCCAAAATCCCATTGCCAGTTTATGGCGCTATGTGTTAAAGCTGTAAAGGCGACTTGCTTTCCGTTGATGCTGTGAAAAATGGCTGCGGAAAGAGGAAAGGCCGGGTTCTCTTCATCGTCCGAGCAGGACGTTAGCAAGATTGTTCCAATCGTGCAAACCAGAAAAGTCAATCGAAGTAATTTTTTCATATTAAACAAGTTAGGATAAAGAGTGAATTCATGTAATTTCAAATATATCGTTCTAAAATGTCGTTGCAGACGACAAAGCCTTGCAGGACTTTTATTCAATTTAAGAAATCGCAGTGAAAACTGAAAGAGAGGCTGTATGTTTGTAAAAGTGCATAAGCATCCAAATTTTGTAAATTAGTTTTTGCAAAACAAAAAGATGAACACTTATGCAAAGGAAAGTTAAAACAATTAGTTTTCATGGACA
>JBKEDN010000208.1:0-2737 GCA_047975435.1 Draconibacterium sp.
ACCGAGGTAACTTTATTGGGCCGGGAAATGCGGGAGATCGCCGTGTATAGCCTTAACGGGGTACGGGTCTATTTTCAGTCACTGGTCCCGGATCCCGCGATTATTGCAATCCCCACCACACTGTTGCCGTCAGGGGTGTATATCGTATCGGTCAATGGGAAAACGACCAAAAAGCTGGTGGTGGATTGATCAAAAAGAATTCCTTGGCTCCATTCCAAAAATAGGACAAAATGTCCAATAAAAATATGTTTAAATTTGAATATCAATATGTTACGATGCTATTTTTAAATTCAATATTTTTTCAATGTCGAACGGCAGTTTTCTTTTGCTGATTTCAAAATTATACTCCCCGAGCAGATTTATATGCTGCCATGTCATTATGGAGCTGCCCCTCAATAAATCCAGAATTCTTTCATGTTCTTCACTATCCTTGACGTTTGACAGCTTTTGTGATATCGACATATAGTTCCAAAGGACTATGGAATTCTGTATCAAATGACGGCAGGACAAGGCAATCTCTTGTTCTTCCCTCGTACTTACCTTGAATTCCTGATTTTGGGCAAAGAATACCGCCTTTGCAAAATCGTGAGAGAGCTCAACTCTATTTAATTGCTTCACAATTGACTGTCTCAATGGGGTTTCGGTCAGGTATCTCAACAGAAATATGGTCTTGTAAATTCTGCCAAGTTCCTTCAATGCCCTGTACAATGGGTGCTGTTTTGAATAAGAACCCAGCCTGGAAAGTATTTCCGAAGCCTTTGTGTACTTTAACTTTATGGTGCACAAAACCCTTAAAACGTTTTCCCATTGAACCATCAATAAATTTTCTTGGACAACGCAAGACTTGGAGGGCAGTATCAAAAAATCCTTTTTTTCATAGTGTTTTCTACCATGCTTCTTGAAAGTGTACAACAATTGGTCTTTGTAGTTTTTTATTCTTGGTGCAAAAAAGATACCTAACGAATTGCACAGTCCAAACACTATCTCGCTATAACCGTGTGTATCGGTGGAGTGGATATCCGTCTCGATATCATCATTGTGCATAAGGCCATCGAGGACATACCCCGCCTCCCTTTCGGAAGTACTGATAACGGTATTGTAGAACAATCGACTTTTATCATCTATAAAGCTGTAAGCTGACACCCCCTTGCCAAGACCAAAATATTTGTAGGAATGGCGGGCGAGCAGGGACGGGACGGAGACCCCGAACTTCTGTCCGTCGCTCGAAGAGTGGAGTCTGTCCGATGCTTCGGAAAAAACCTTCGGAAGCGATAATTTCTCGGTAAGTGCCAGTACCCTCCTGTTGGCCTCATCAATGTTCTGTTTGCTAAAATACCAACGAACCGCGTAATCAAGCCTATCGGCGCCCACTCCCTTCGATATCCTACCCATATTCCTAACACCGATGTTGCACCCCAATCCCATAATTCCGGCATATATGATGTTTTCGGAAAGCCTTTTTGAAGTCGCCTTTCTGCTAAAGTGGGAAAAGGCCTGTCCGATAGCCGATAATCGGCCGACATCTGAGAGAATGTTTATGAGGGGAATGTAAGTGTCCTTTCCCAAAATTTTCAGGCACCCTTCGGATTCCAACTTTTTCGAACTTGGCGTAGTGACCCGTGGCTTTCCATCCTTGCCGATCCTCAAGCTCTCGTTATCGCCTACATTCTCGTTTATATGGATATACCTTTCATTGAGTTCTTTCTTCAAGGATCCCAAAAATGGGAAAGGTTCTCCCAAATCGGTGAGATTGGCCCTCGCCAAAAGCACCTCTCTTTTTTCGTTCCAAGTTTCGGTATCTATCAGGTAATCATCTATGGACCTGTACCTTTCCGAATGCTTCAGATTGAGCGAGCCAGCTTTGATATGTCTACAGGCCTCTTTGAAAAGGATTACCCTGTATAGGTTTGCCCTGTCCGTACCGGTGGCGGCCATCACCCATTTTACTTCCTTTTTACTTATAAAATCAAGCGGTGATTTCGTTGTTACCCTCCCGTTCTTTTTCTGGTATTCCAAAATTGCATCCATGATCGGCTTATCGGATGCCTCTTTGTTGAAATCCAATGCAAGTAGGATTCCGCCCACCCTGTTCCGTATTCGCTGTTGGCCCTCTAACAGTTGCCCAAAGTACATCCTGTCCTTTAGACCTTTGATGTCCAATGAGTCCAATCTCCGTATCTCCTCAAGGAGTTTATCGTACATTGATTCGGTATTGGGGGGAATAAGCTGCTTGAGCAGTTCTATTTTTTTAGCCTCATCATATCCGAGTGAATAGAGGATCGTCTTGGCCTGTTGTATCTGTTGCTTTGAATCGGTAATAATATTTTTCAGTCCCGAAAAATTTGGTTTCCTACCCTTTACTTTTTTGCTCTCTGGGTCAAGAAAGTCCTTTGCAATCTTGTTTTCGCACTCATTGAGATATTTTTGAACGCACTGTAGCATTGTATCCACAAAAATGTCCTGCCTGAGACGGAATTGATATATGATGAAAGCTATCAGGTACAACCGCTTCATTGATGTACTGGCTATACTCTCGAATTGGATATGTTCGGCCTTGATGACCCAGACCGCATAATAATTGAGCAGTTCATTGGACATACCCAGGTTTTCGACCGTGCCTATGAAATCGGAATGCAGTTCCTTGATTACCGAAAAATCATCAAGACTTCCCTTTATTTTCTGGACTTTTAGCTCTTGGTTGGGCTTTTTGAGCTTGGTCACCAAATATGGATTTTTC
>JBKEDN010000203.1:0-2629 GCA_047975435.1 Draconibacterium sp.
CTGTTATTGGCAGTACCTGTCACCAAAAGGCTTCTTACAGGCTTGGGTTGCCCCATAATGTCGGGAAGATTCGGATTGATTTTCTCCTGTGAGGATTTGTGCTTCGTTTTCTTCTTGATAATAATCTTGTCCTGTAAAAGCAAAGCAATCACTATTAACAGGCATATAACGATTAGGGTTTCCATAGCTTATAAAATGGGTTTAAAATGTTCGTTGAAATAATTGATAATATCATTGCCAAATTGCTCAAAATGGTGTTCAAGGATGTTGTCGATATACGAATAAAGCGTCGTTTTTTCTTCACGGGTAAGCTGAACAATCCGTAAAAGCCACGTGGTATTCTGGACGGATGTACACCACTTTACCGTTTCGTCCCGATGGAAAACGGTTGACCAAAAACAAAGCTTCATAATCCACTTTCTTGGTCGAACTATTTCGGGGTTTAGGTTTCGATTCTTTATCCGGTTTCGGTGGATTTTCTTCAGGAGCAGTAGATTTTCCTCCGCTCATCATATTCAATATCAATTCCTCGTCAACTTCGGGTTTATCAAAATCCTTTCTTTGCTTTTCTGTAGCCATTTTTGATTGAATTTAGAATTTAACAATTTTCAAAAACTCATCCACAAACAAATCCATTTGGGTAGCTTTCAGTAGTGCGGTTTCAGCAGGCAACAAACTGGAACGGAATACGCTGTTCGGTGTGTCGTCCGTTTCTTTTCTAAAGCGTTTGCTATCCTTTATTTGGGTTTTCATAATCGTCAAATCCAATCCGCCAATAACGCTTTGATAGGCTTCATACACCCCCGATTTTTCCCTTCCGTCCACTTGGTTCCAAAACAGCCACATTTCTTGGGCTTTATTGCTCTCTTCTGTTTCGGGCAAGCCCAGAAATGCTTTGGTAAAACTCAAAGTGCTTTCCATGACCAAACGGTCGGCACTAACGGGCGAAAAAATATAGTCCATCGCTCTTAAAGTAGTCAATACACCTTTGGTATTGGCGGTTCCCGGAAGGTCAAAAAAAGTAATATCGGGTTCTACCGTAGATTCTGAGATGTGTTTCAAAGCCGTTTCCAATGCATCCTCTGCTTTACAATTGATTATAGGATAAGCCTTTTTGTTGATGCTTTGGTACAGCTTCATGGCCGCCCTTTTGTGATAGTCGTTCTGCATGACCATTTTTAAATCCCGCTCTCTCATATTGACCAAGCTGTGCTGCGGAAAATCACAATCCATAACCAACACATTAAAGCCCAACCGATAATGAAGTACACTGGCAAGTAACGAGGTAATAGTAGATTTTCCAACGCCACCTTTTGGAGTGACAAAACTGATTTTTAAAGTTTTCTTCTTTGTTTCCATTATTTAAAGATTTATTGTTTTACGTTTTATCTGCTTTGCAGATTTGAAAATTTCTGTGCCTGAATGTTCCTTGTTTTAAATAGTCTTGCATGGTTTTACGCGAATATTTCTTCATCTATTATTTTATTCCTTATAACCTTATCGGATATATTTTTTGGAAAGCTGAAAACCTTACAAGAGGTAAAATGCTTTTACGCTTTTACAGTTTTAAAACTTTATGTTTTTATGTAATGCCAGTTTGTAATAAAGCCTGCACTAAAACTACAGGGCAAAGAAAGCATATGCTTTTGCTAGATTTTGAAGGGTGGAATGATTTGGCTTTCAAAGGTACAATCCGGCTTACCCTTACACTGCAATTGTATTATATACAATCACTTACTTTGATAAATGATTTTAATAATGAGATTTATGCAAATGTATTTTGACATAGTTGGAATAAAGCAGAACGGCATCGAGCCGTTTTTTTCTGCTGAATGTAATCCATCCCGAAGGGTGGATTCTTGTGTTCACCCGAACACGGCAAGTTGTGTTTTGAGGCACTCGAAACTAAAATAGTGTCTCAAAACAACTTGCCATTGCATGGAGCCGAAAAACGCTCTCCGAAGTCGAGGTTTTGTATAGATTAAAAATGGATTGATTATGAAAGGGAACAATGATAAAAAACAAAATAAGGGAGGTCGCAGACCCAAAAGCGACCCAAGTATCCACCGTCATGTTTTTCGTCTTACAGATGAAGAAAATGCTAAACTTTTATCGCTTTATGAAGCATCGGGAATGACCAATAAAGCCAAGTTTATTATATCGCTTTTGTTCGGAAAGGAAATGAAATCGGTCAAAATTGATAAAGGAACAGTCGATTTTTATATGCGGTTAACGTCGTTTCATTCCCAGTTTCGTTCTGTTGGTGTGAATTATAATCAAGTTGTGAAGTTGTTATACCGACATTTTTCTGAGAAAAAGGCAGCCGCTTTTCTTTTCAAATTGGAAAAACAAACGGCAGAATTAGCTCGGTTATGTCAAGACGTTATACGGATAACCGAAGAATTTGAAGCCCATCATTTAAAAAACCAATCTAAAAAATGATTGCAAAAATTGGCAGGAGCGGAAATTTGTATGGTGCATTGGCTTACAACAATCTGAAAGTTCAGCATGAAAACGGCAAGATTTTATTTGCCAATAAGATGATTGAAACGTCGAACGGAGCTTATTCGGTAGCGCATTTGGCACAATCTTTTGCTCCGTATCTTATGGCAAACCGTAAGACGGAGAA
>JBKEDN010000268.1:0-41974 GCA_047975435.1 Draconibacterium sp.
TTACCGTTTCAACCGGAGCAACATGAAGGATGGCATCTTTGACAACCTTCTGCGCAGGATGGTCAAAGCAGAGCCGTTGCCGTACAAAATTTATTGCTTAAATGCCTAATTCAATAAATTAGTTCCGATAACTGATCGTTTGACGGATCTACCGCCCAAATAATCTCTTTTATGTTCCCCGACAATTGTCTGGAATCGCCAATGATTTTGGTGATTAAACCAACCGCTTTTTCTGTTGGTTTGGTACTTTGCGTTTTTAATTGCTCGCTATTGAATGAAATCCGTGTTAAGCCGGACCCAATCTCGTCGTGCATGTCGCGGGCAATTCTAATCCGTTCTGCCTCCCGCATCTTTATCAACTCAATTTCCTTCTTCTTTATTTGTATCTGGCGGGTATAAAGAATATAAAAAATAGCACTACCAATAATGGAGATTAAGAAGATGAAAAGCAGAGCGATGAAGAGTTTTTGATTACTGATCCTCAGTGTCTTATTCGCATTTTCAAGTGATAAAAGCTGAATTTGTTCATCTTTACGTTTTGCCTGATATTTTACATCAAATTCAGCAATGGCCTTTTGTTTTTGTTCCTGGTAAACATTTTCGTTAAGCAGTAATAATGAATCCCTGTAACGAATGGCCATTCTGTAATCGCCACATGCCTCAAGGCTAAGCGAATACTGATCGTAGTAATTCTTTAACAAGTTCAGATCTTTGGAAATGCTCATGTGAACCCGTGCACTATCGAGCCATAAAATAGCTGCTTTACAATTATCCAGCCTCCGGTAGCTGATTGCAATATTAATCATGGTTAACGAAAGTTTATCAGAAGCACCTAATTCACGCTGAATCTCCAACAATTCTTTATAACACTCAAGACATTCTTCGGTATCCTCTCCATCTTTCATCACACCGCACAAATTATTCATGGTATTTGCTATTGAGAATTTATTACCACCTATTTCTTTATAAATCAGGCTGTTTTGATAGTAATACTTTGCTGAATCCATTTCGCCAATACGCTCATAATTCATTCCTATGGTGTTATAAATGTTCCCCAACAATCCCGGATTATTCCCGGCAGTCATATATTCCAAAGCTTCCTGTTGGTAACCGATCGACTCTGAATATTTTTTTACAAGAGTGTAAACTCCGCCAATATCGTTCAGGATAGCTGCAATAGCCATCGAATCTTTTGCTGGCTTTATCCAGTCGAGAGCCTTAAAAAAAGCGTTTAGCGCCTGTTCGTAATTGCCTAGCGAACGATAAGCAAGCCCCATATTGTTTATTGCCTTATATGCTTGAAGATCATCCGATTTTTCGAGAATTGCGCTTGATTTTGCGGCATAATACAACATGCTGTCGAACTGTCCCGAATAATTACACAGTACGGCATAAACATTCAAACATTTTGCAAATGCCACCGAGTTTACATACTGCAATGAATCTTTAAAGGAGAAACACAACAATTCTTTCACAGAATCGGGTTTGGTAAAAAAGTTCTTTCCGGCATACTCATATACAATTCCATACCTTTTCTCGCCATCAGTAGTTTTAGAGAGCACATTCTTTAACGAATCAAGATTAGCGAACGAATAAAAAGTGTTCAAACAAAGAAGTAAAACCAGCATGAACCTTAATCTTCTCTTTAGTTTGGATAATTGATGAATTTGGATCATTTTTGAAACCGGTAGTTCACCGCAATAATTAGGTTGTTAAACAGATGTAATTCCAGAATACAATAACCACGGCATAAACATTTTGTTTATATATTCTTAAAAGCCCGTAATTATACGAACATCAAAACCCGGTGCAAATAATTATGGCTCAATTTTCATTTTTATAAAGCCAGTAAAACTCCGGGCTATTCATATTCGATACTTTCAGTGTCTTCCACTCTGCTACACGGGGTCGGATAATAAAAAAGCCCGCCCCAAAGTGGAGCAGGCTTCAAGAGTAGTTATCTGAAAGTCTGTTTTTTTACAGTTTATTCACTCCCCTGAAGGGAAGAATCTAAGAATGAAACTTCAGCTCGTAAAAATAAAGTTCTTCATTCTTTTTAGATGATCGATTTCATCGCACCCATTGCTTCACGCAACTCGGCACCGATAATTTCCACATCGTGGTAACGGATTTCTTCGTTAATATCAATCAACTCTTTGTTATCAACATGCGCATCTTTGCCTTCGTTAAAGTTTTTACCGATCACATTGGTATCGATTTTTGTCATGAAATCGGCCAGTAAAGGTTTGCAGGCATGATCGAACAAATAGCAACCGTATTCAGCAGTATCCGAAATCGTACGGTTCATCTCGAACAGTTTTTTACGGGCAATGGTATTGGCAATCAGCGGCGTTTCGTGCAACGATTCGTAGTAGGCCGATTCTTCCTTAATACCTGATTCGGTCATTACTTCGAAAGCCAGCTCAACACCTGCTTTTACAAAAGCAACCATCAGGGTTCCGTTGTCAAAATATTCCTGTTCGCTGATCTCAACATCGCCGGCAGGAGTTTTTTCAAATGCTGTTTCACCGGTTGCAGCACGCCATGTCAACAGTTTTACGTCGTCATTCCCCCAGTCTTCCATCATGGTTGACGAGAATTCTCCGCTCATAATATCGTCCATGTGTTTTTCGAAAAGCGGACGCATAATGTCTTTCATTTCAGCAGCCAGTTTGTAAGCTTCTACTTTTGCCGGGTTCGACACGCGGTCCATCATGTGTGTGATACCACCCAATTTCAATGCTTCGGTAATGGTTTCCCAACCGTACTGAACAAGTTTTGAAGCATAACCGGCATCGATTCCTTTTTCAATCATTTTGTCGAAACTCAGAATAGAACCGGTTTGCAACAAGCCACAAAGAATGGTTTGCTCGCCCATTAAATCCGATTTTACTTCGGCTACAAACGACGAATGCAAAACACCTGCTTTATGACCACCGGTTCCGGCAGCATAAGCTTTGGCAATTTCAAGGCCGTCGCCATTCGGGTCGTTTTCGCGGTGAACGGCAATCAGAGTCGGAACACCAAACCCGCGAACGTATTCAGCACGCACTTCCGATCCCGGCGATTTTGGCGCCACCATAATTACAGTGATATCGTCGCGCACCTGCATACCTTCTTCCACAATGTTAAAACCGTGCGAATAAGCCAGGCAAGCACCTTTTTTCATCAGCGGAACTACTTTGTTTACTACCGGAGAATGTTGCTTGTCGGGAGTCAGGTTCAATACCAGATCGGCTTTGGGCACCAACTCTTCGAAAGTACCCACAGTAAATCCGTTTTCTGTAGCATTCACATAGGACGCACGTTTCTGATCAATTGCTTCCTGACGCAATGCATAGGCAACGTTTAAACCGCTGTCTCGCAAGTTAAGTCCCTGGTTTAATCCCTGGGCGCCGCAACCGAGAACCACTATTTGTTTTCCTTTTAATTTTTCTACTCCGTTGGCGAATTCAGCTTCTTCCATGAAATCGCATTTTCCCAACTGGTCTAACTGAAGACGCAGGGGAAGTGAATTAAAATAATTTGCCATCTGTTATCTTGTTTTAAAAATTAAAAACTGTATTTGTCATCCTGAACTTGTTTCAGGATCTTTCTTTTTAAGATTCCGAATCAAGTTCGGAATGACGTTCAATAAATGAAAGTTCAAACGAATTATAAACTTATCATGTACAAAGCAATAAAATAACCGATAAAAAGAAATGTAAATTTACGGGATTTTTAGGTATTTTTCATGGAAAACATTTGATACCTAATTTTACTAACAACAAAAGAAACTTAATCTTCAATGATTTACGGAGTCCAACGAAATGCAATTTTAAAGGCACCTGTTAAACAAAAACCTCAAAAGTATTTTTATTTTCGGTAAACAATTGTGTAAAAATTACACTTCTTTCAGTTTAAATGAATTGAGAAAATAATTGACGGATAAATTAAAGTTATGTTTTGCCGGATAAATTACCTGCATTATATACATGGTATTTTTTACCAGGTAACTTCTCATTTTAGTAACAGCCATTCCATTTTTTATTTCAATATTTATTTCACGCCCCGGATAGCCTTTGTAATCAATTATATAAGTAGAAAGCAATTTCCCCTGTACACTCGAAACTGTTCCATTTATTGAGTTTTCAAAGAATGTTTCCAGTTGTTCTTTATTCATTTTATCAGAATCAACCCCATCAGGGTAAATTATATAACTAGCACCATAAAGAATATTGGCATCAGTTCCCAATTTGGGTTCATACATGTACAGGTTAACTTTTAAATCACCAATTTCGGTTTCCACATCCTGAGAGAGTTCCGTTGGCAGTTGTGGAAACAACATCTCAAAATTTGCTTCATTGCAGGCAAATATGTTCCAGTTGGTGGTATCGGAAGCAACAAATTCTACCGATTCAATTTTTTTCATCTGTATGCCTTCTTTTAATTTTGTAGCGGCATATTTTCCAACCTGGCTGAATACTGCTGCTGCAATAGCGCCCACAATAATCCCGATAAGCTGACCTTTTGTAAGTTTTCGTTTAGGCTGTTTAGGCTTAACTAAAGGTGTTTTGTGATTTTCTTTTGGCGGCTTTACATTTGTTGTATTTTGTGCCGGGAGCTCTGATTGACTGATGCAAACCGAATGTTTAAAATCCTCGAAATTCTTTGTTGGATTTTTACTCACCCAATCAATATAGTTATTGGAAAGATGCATTTTACATTTTCCGCAATACACTATATATTCTGAAATAACAGAATTATAGTGGCCACATTTTTCACACTTTAAATAGTACATTCTGAGAGTTGGTTTTTTGTGAAAGTAGGAATATTTTCGGATTTAAAACAAGACAGGAATTTTATTTTTCAGATTTCTTCCTCTGCTTTGAATTATGCCCTACTCAGCGCTATTTTAATGATCTTGCCCGGTATTGCAAAGGCGATGCTCCGGTTTCGCGTTTAAAGAATTTGGCAAAATAGCTTTGATCGGCAAAATTCAGTTGCCCCGCAATTTCGGTAACACTCATATTTGTATGTACGAGCAAACGCTTTATTTCGAGAATTTGTTTTGCCTTAATAATTTCGGAAGAGGTTTTCCCGGTGAGCTTTGTTACGGTTTGTGTAAGATGATTGGGAGTAAGTGCCATCAAGTCAGCATACTGAGCTACACTTAGGTTTTTCCCGTAATTTACTTCAACCAGCTGATAAAACTTTTTTACGATTACATGTCCTTTTCCACTCATACGACTTTCATCCGATTGATACAAAGACGCACAGGTAGTCAGGATTAAATCGAGGATTGACCGCAACAGATCAATTGCCCCCTTGTTCCCTCTTTCAGTTTCGCTAATGCCTTTTTTGAAGAGATTTTCCAGAAATACTACGTCTTTTTGATGCTCCAGCAAAAGCGGTGGATTGTCTTGCCGAATGGTAAAAAAGAAAGGAAATTCGATCAGCCGGTTGGGATTGTTGTAATCAATTAAATAAAACTCCGGGGTAAAAATAAAGATGAATCCATCAATGTCGTGAGAAAACTCGATTTTATGTGCCTGCCCCGGTGACATAAAAAACACGCAAGGAGGCTTTATTTCGTATTTATTACTATCGATTACATGAAACCCACTTCCTTTTGCCAGATAAAGGACTTCAAAAAAATCGTGACGATGCGGATATTGTACCGCAAAATGGCGGTTGGCATCAAAAACTTCCACCTGAAACTGCTGGCTTTCGCGATCGTGGCTGCTAAAGCTTCGAAGACTGTAAACCGGTATCTTCTCCGATGAGTTCATGAAAGTTAGTCTGCCAAAGGCAGTGCGTAGCCAATGGTGAGACGCAGTGCACGATGTTTCATACTTTGAGACTCGTACAACATAAATACATCCGGAAATCCGAAATCATACGAGAGCGCAATATCAAACCCGCTGTATGTACGGTAGCCTGCTTTTGCACTCACGCCGTAATCCAATGGTTTCATATAGTCTTCGTTTTCCTTACTTCCCCAGGTTATTTTGTATTCACCTCCTGTCACATCACCCATAGCCGAAACTTTCGCCTTACCACTTACACCATAACTTATATACGGGCCTGCCCCGGCATACAACTTCGAACGTGAACGTAATTTATACCGGTAAAACATATACACCGGAAGATTCACATAAATAAGATTCAGTTTATTTTCAAGATTTGATGTGCTATACGTTTGGGTTGTTGCTTTATAATCACCCAAAAGTCCTAAAGATAAAACCAATTCCTGTTTTCGGTCTTTTTTCAAGGTACCTTCTAAAAACGCACCTAAATGCCCACCCGGTCCGGTAAAATTTTCGTCGAGCGAACTACTTCCGGATCCCTGTTTAAACTGAATTGTAGAATAGTTACCTCCGGCGCTTAGCACAAGGTTTTGGCTCCCGGCAATGTAAGCAATAACACAAAAAGCGATGGTAAATAGAATTTTTGCCTGGTTTTGCATATGGTTCTGTTTTAGTTGTTGCGGCAAGATAATGATTATTTGCGAAACAAATTTACATAATTCACCAGGACACCAGTGCATAAAAGCATCAGATGCTTCCCTTTTTCTTATTTTTATGGCATGAAGATGTTATCATTCATTTCATTTATTTTACCGGCAGTGCTGTCGCTTTGCTTCCCTCGCTGTGTATTTGGCTACGAACCTGAAAAGTTAAGTAATTCAAAAACAGTTTTTGAAAACATTCGTTTCGGTGATTTTCATAACGATTCCATTCACCGGCTTGATTTTAGATATGCCGACCGGAAGCGTGGATTCAAACCGCTTATCGCACCGGCGGCGTTGATTTCGGCAGGAACAATCCTTCATTTTTCAGATGCCAAATACAAGCTCAACAATTGGGTGCAGGATAATTTTCACTATTCCGGAGCCGCTGACGATTACCTGCGGTACGCCCCGCTGGCAGCCGTTTATTCATTAAATGCACTCGGCATAAAAGGAAAAAACAATTTTGGAAACCTTACCGCTATTTCAGTTAAGAGCTTTGTATTGAACGACCTGATTGTGTATAGCCTGAAAAAGTGGGTAAACGAAGAACGTCCAAGCGGAGGAAACCATTCTTTCCCGTCAGGGCATACTTCTGTGACATTTGCTTTTGCGCAAATCATGCATCACGAGCTTGGAGAGCAAAGTGTGTGGTACAGTGTTGGGGCATATTCGTGTGCTGCAACAGTAGGATTGATGCGCATTGCCAAAGGCGCGCATTGGGCATCGGACGTACTGGCAGGCGCCGGAATTGGTATGCTTAGTACCGAACTCATTTACCTTACCCATCAATACAAATGGGATTGGGCACACATAAAAAGATTCGATATTTTCCCGTTTTCTATTGGGCCACACAAAGGATTAACGCTGGTTTACAATTTTTGATTGCAGATGAAATTCTTCAATCTTTTAAACACAAAGGCACTAAGACACTAAGTTTTTTCTGATTCAATATATGCAAAAAAGATATGCTCCCTTTCCGAATAATTAAAGCATTACAGCATTTTCGCATTGCAGCATTTCTTCCCTTCAATCTTTTCAACACAAAGGCACTAAGACACTAAGTTTTTTCTGAAAGATTATTGAAAGAATACACACCATTCAGTTTTGAATGATTAAAGCATTCTTTCCTTCCTGCCAAGCGTGTATTGTGTTGTCCTGATTTCGCACCACCCCGTCAGCGAAATTAAATTCAAATTTCATGGCGAAATTGAAGTCGCTGACACCCCTCGACCCCCTTTGTCGGCCACCCACATTCCTTACGCCGACATTTCCCCCTAAAGTGGGAAACAATAAGGAATATTTGATTTTTGGAGGCGGGGAAATTTTCGTAGTCCAATTCAGTTGCTCAATCCTTCCGTCCTTCAGCCTTTTCACCGCTAAGACGCAAGGTTTTTCCCAATTCAAATTGTGCAAAAAAGATAAACTCCCTTTCCGAATAATTAATGCATTTTGGCATTAAAGCATTACAGCATTTAGGCATAGCAGCATTCTTCCTTTCAATCCTTGTTCCTACTTCGCCTTTTCCTTACTTCAAAAAATCCTCACGAATCGGATTAAAACTGTCAACCAGACGGGCAGTTTTAGTAAGCAATTTAACGCTGTGCATTTTTAAGGGAGGAACGGCAAACATATCGCCCGGTTTCAGGTGTACCTCAGGTTCGCTCTCGCAGTAAAACATCACCTCACCTTCAGCAATATAACTGGTTTGTTCGTGCGGATGATTATGTGGAGGATCGGCATCGGGCCAGGGGCCACCTTCAAAATCCACAATTACGGTCATTAAACTTTTGGTATGGATAAGTTTGCGTTTTACACGCTCGTTGACAATTTCGTAAGTTGTTTCGTCAAATTTCAGAATAGACATATTTGTTGTTTTTGGCGAAAATATAAAAAATGCCTGTGTAGTGTATATCTTCATTGTGAAACATCGTGCTGAACTTGTTTCAGCATCTTTGCTCAAAATGCAGATTCCGAAATAAATTCGGAATGATGGTACGTCAATTTAAAGTTGACATGGCTCTAGCTCGTTATGATTTTTCTAATCCGTGCATCCAGTTCTGCCTGGTCGGCAGTAAACGAAGCCAGCCCGGCCAGGTTCAGCAAAGTATCGATGGCGAGCTCTCCACTTTCGATTCGTGGTGCCCAGCGTACGTGTTTTGGTATTTTCCCGTCGGATGCAATAAAGCCCAAATCTTTCTCACTTAAATACGGAAACATATCTCCACAACCTGCATGGTGAACACGATCGATCAACTCGCTGCCGTCTTTTGGGCAATTCAAATCCAGCTCTTTTGCCAGCGTCAGCTCCTGTTTGCTTACCTCCCAGAGTTTTTCGGGTGAATATTTTGTAGCTTCCGTTGTTAAATCCACGGGATAAACCTCATCCACTTTCGAAATAAAATGACCATTTAGATTGGTTTTTCCGTCGGCGGCCACTTTTGTTGGCATGGTAAAAACATCTGTTCCGGCAAGCGCATCCAACTGCGAATATCCGCGCAAACTGGCTGCAATCAACCGGGTTGGAACCGGATTATTCCCACTTATTTCTTTTACAATTTTTTGTGCCGAAAGTACGGTCCGCTCTCCTGCCCCTTCACCACTACCCAGTCCGTTGTCTTTGATGTAAGCGCCAATCCGCCCCAGAAACACGTTACAGTAATTGGGTTTGGTAATAGCTGCTACCATCAGGTTTTGCCGGGCTGAAAATTCGAGTGTAAAATTGATTTTTACACCCAGTTCACGTAGGCGCCGTGCTCCCAGCAATCCAACCGCGGTATATGGAACTTTTACGATAAATTGTTCGGGATTGATTTCGTGATACCTCAAGCCATAATCAACGATTGCATCAAAATTATGTGCGGTGTTGGTATGAAGCTCCACACTTACAAAGCCGCCGAATTTCTTAGCCAGCCGCATACCGTGCCGTGCATTCAGAATAAATGCGATCTCAACAACCTGCTCTTCCACCGGAAGTTCGTTGACAATTTCGTGCGCCTGTGCAATAAAACTGTCGTAAATGCCTTTTTGAATTTCTTTGTTTACCAGCGTATTGTTGGTGGTAAGCGCGGTCATTTCAGCCGACCAGTTTTTTTGGGCTTCTTCCATATCGCCGGTATCAAGCCACAGCTGGGTTCCCGCACTCCGAAGACTTTGCCAAAACGGATCAGCAACAGCTGTAACCTTTTCTTCATTGATCCCATTTAGCACAAATTGTTTGATTTTTTGTTTCAACGAATCGTTCATGATACCTGTTTTTAATTTCTTTTGAATTTACAGAATTCAAAAGGCTACTCCAAGAAAGTGATATGTGTTTTTAAATAGACAAAACAAGATCATTCTTTTCGAAATAAGAAACCAGATAGCTATAAACATCTGATACCTCCGGTATCAAGAAACAATAGATCAGCAAAATTTTAAAAATCCAGAAAGTCTGTCATCCTCCCTTATAAAAAGAACCGCTCCCTTAAAAGAAGGAACGGTTCTTCAATATCGTTAAATAGGTTTTAGATTCCAAGTAATAACTCGCCGGCGTCTTTTCCGTTAGTAAACATACGTTCCGGATTTTCGATCATCTCCTTCACTTTTACCAGGAAGCCCACCGAGTCTTTTCCGTCGATAATACGGTGATCGTATGACAAGGCAACATACATCATTGGCCGGATCACCACCTGTCCATTAACAGCTATCGGGCGTTCCACAATGTTATGCATACCCAAAATCGCCGACTGCGGCGGATTGATAATTGGCGTAGAAAGCAGGGAGCCAAACACCCCGCCGTTGGTAATGGTAAAAGTACCTCCGGTTAGTTCGTCCACCGAAATTTTCTTGGTGCGTGCCTTTTCTGCCAGTTCCTTAATTTCCAGTTCAATTTCGGGAACCGATTTACTCTCAGCATTCCGAACAATTGGCACCATTAATCCTTTGGGTGTTGAAACGGCAATTCCCACATCTACAAACTGAGGCATCACAATCTCATCTCCATCGATTTGGGCATTTACCATGGGGTGAAACTCAGCAGCTACGGCAACTGCTTTAGTAAAAAACGACATAAAGCCGAGTTTAAATCCATGCTTATCGATAAACTTCTGCTGGTATTTTTTGCGCATGTCCATCACAAAGCTCATATCAATTTCGTTGAACGTTGTCAGCATGGCTGTTTCATTTTTTACTGCCACCAAACGTGCGCTTAATTTCCGGCGCAGGCTCGACATTCGCTCGCGTTCTTCGGCACGGCTTGCTTCCTGTTTTTGAACTATCGTTTCAGCAGATGGTGCATTTAAAACAGTTTCCACCTCTTTTTTGCCCAGACGTTTCAACCCGCTAATCACATCATCCACCGAAAGATCATTCTCTTTCATCATTTCTTTGGCAACAGAAGTAACTTTTACTTTATCGTACGTTTCTGATGTTTTTACTTCTTTGGCAGGTGCAGCTTCTTTTTTCACCTCTGTTTCAGGTTCCTTCTTCACCTCCGCCTTTGCCTCATCCTCAGCCTTCTTTGGCTCCGGAGCCACACTTGTATCAATGGTACAGGCAACAGCGCCCACTTCAATGCTTTCTCCCTCAGCAGCTTTAATTTCAATTTTACCCCCTTCGGCGGCCACAATGGTGAGGGTCGCTTTATCCGATTCAACCTCGGCAATTTCCTGGTTTTTTGAAACCACAGCGCCGTCTTCAACAAGCCAGCTACCTATTTCTACCTCGGTTATCGATTCACCCGGACTGGGAACTTTTATTTCGATTATCATGCGACTAAAAATTATTGTTTTTAAAGGTATCGTATGCCTGCCTTCCGGCAGACAGGGAATTGGTTCCGAAAACCACCCGGAACTCATTTCATGGTTTTTTATTTATCTCTAAATTTCATTCAAAGCTTTCCATAATTCTTCACATTCACAAGAAACAATGCCGAAAGCTACATAGAACTTTTCGATGGTTCATTTCTTTATGAAATGGAAGGAATCTTTTAAACGGTCACCTCTTTTTTTGAAAAAACCGAACTGATCAGTTTCTCCAGCCCCTGGCGGTGTTTTTCCATCAAGCCCACAGCCGGACTGGCACTTTCGGGCCGCGCCACCACCTTAATTCCCAGACAATCGAGTTTACGCCCCAGGAACGGCCAGGCACCCATATTTTCAGGTTCGTCCTGTGCCCAGATCAGTTCTTCCGACTTTGGATATTTTTTCAGTATCTCATTAATTGCCTTATTCGGTATCGGATAAATTTGCTCCATTCGTACCAAAGCAACGTCGGTAATACCGTTTTCTACTTTGTACTTGGCTAAATCGTAATACAATCTTCCGTTGGTTAAAACTACTTTTTCCACCAAATCAGGCTCTGCTGTTTGATCGTCAATAATTTCACGGAAACCACCTTTGGTAAACTCTTCCAGTTTGGAAGTCACCATCGGGTGCCGCAGTAAACTTTTAGGCGTAAACACTACCAGTGGCAGTCGCATATTCATTTTTACCTGGCGACGCAACAAATGGAACAAGTTGGCAGGAGTACTTGGAACAGTAACCTGGATATTGTTTCCGGCAGCCTGTTGCAAAAAGCGCTCGATACGGGCGCTGGAGTGTTCCGGCCCCTGTCCTTCATAACCATGAGGAAGAAAAAGCGTCAAACCGTTCATTAATCCCCATTTTTCGAATGCCGAAGTAATATACTGATCAATGATTACCTGCGCAACGTTATGAAAATCGCCAAACTGCGCTTCCCAAATGGCGAGCCCGTTGGGTTGTGCCAAAGAATAACCATATTCAAATCCGAGAACGGCGTATTCTGAAAGCAGCGAGTTAAAAATATTAAAAGGTGCCTGTTTTTCAGAAACGTGCTGCAGCGGGTAATACTTATCTTCTGTTCCTTCAATAACAAATGCGGCATGGCGGTGTGCAAAGGTTCCACGCTCACTGTCCTGACCACTTACACGTACCGGATGGCCTTCGGTTACCAGCGTTCCGTAAGCCAGTAACTCACCCATTGCCCAATCCAACCGATCGTCATGGATCATCATTTTCCGGTCGGAGATAATGCGATCTACTTTCTTGAAAAATGGTAAATCCTGTGGCAGCGCGTTAATCCTTTCAGCCACCTTCAAAAGTGTTTTCTTATCAACACCGGTTTCAATCAGTTCATTAAAAATCGCTTTTGATGGCATTTGGTACTGCGCGTACTCTTTTACCATAAACTGGCGGATTTTTAACTTCTCAATTTTTTCTGATTCTTTGTATTTCCCTTCTAAAAACTGATCAAACTCCCGCACTTGCACCCTTGATTCATCAAGTGTCATTATACCCAGTTCATTGAGTTTATCGGCATAAATATCGCGCGGGTTTTTGTGCCTTGCAATTGCTTTGTACAGTAAAGGCTGTGTAAATCGCGGTTCATCACCTTCGTTATGCCCATATTTACGGTAGCACAAAATATCGATAAACACATCGGCATGAAACTTCTGACGAAATTCCATCGCCAACTTTATTGTATAAATAAGTGCCTCCACATCGTCGCCATTTACATGAAAAACGGGTGAACGCGTAACTTTGGCAACATCGGTTGAATAAGTGCTTGAACGGGCTTCGAGATACGGTGTGGTAAAGCCCACCTGGTTGTTAATCACCAAATGAATGGTTCCACCGGTTTTGTAACCCGGAAGCTGCGACATTTGGATGGTTTCGTAAACAACCCCCTGCGCTGCAATTGCCGCATCGCCATGGATAATAATAGCAGCCGCTTTATCGTAGTCGCTATTGTAAGCCGAATCAATTTGAGAACGCACCATTCCTTCCACCATCGGCCCTACCGTTTCAAGGTGCGACGGGTTGGGTAACAGTTTTAATTTTACTTTCTTTTTAAAATCGGTTGTTACTTCGTTTTCATATCCCAGGTGATACTTAACATCTCCCTGCGAAATATCGTCTTCATATTCTTTCCCGTAAAATTCCTTGAAAATATTCTGATACGGTTTTTCCAGAATATTGGCCAGTATATTCAGGCGGCCACGGTGCGCCATTCCAATAATAAACTCGTCTAAACCCAGTTCAGAACCTTTTTCAATAATTGCATCCAGCGCAGGGATTAAAGCTTCGGCCCCTTCGAGCGAAAAGCGTTTTTGCCCCACAAACTTTTTGTGGATGAAATTCTCGAAACCAACAGCCAGTTTCAGGTGGTAAAAGAAATGCAAACGTTTTTCGGCAGTATATTCTTCCGAATTTTGGGAACTTTCCATGCGTTCGCGAAGCCATTGAACTACTTCCGGATTGCGCATGTACATGTACTCCACTCCTACCGAACGACAGTAAGTATTTTCGAGATGCGCCACTATATCTTTTAGTTTTGCAGCACCCATCCCAATTTCGTTACCGGCCTGAAAAACAGTTTCCATGTCTTTCTGATCGAGCCCGAAATTTTCGATTGCCAGCGTAGGCGCATATTTCCGACGGGCACGAACCGGGTTTGTTTTGGTGAACAAATGCCCACGTTGGCGGTAACCGTGTATCAGGTTTAAGATGGCAAATTCTTTGTCGATGTTCTCCATGTGAACAGTAGCAGGCTTCTCTGTATAATTTTTACGGGCTAATTCAAACCCGGCAAAAAAATGTTGCCAGCTCTTATCAATCGACTCGGGGTTTTCAAGGTATGATTTGTAAAGATCCTCAACTGCCTCCAACTCTTGATTTCCCACAGATGAAAACTTATCCATTGTTGATTTTTCTAACTTTTTATTAATAATCAAAAAAACAAAGCATGAAATCTATTGTTTAGCCGAATTCTTACTTTTTAACGATAAAGTTAGTGTTTCTTCTGTTTTTTTCTAATCCCGTACATTTTGATTTTGAGAAACCTTTTGATTGGCTATTTTTGCTGAAAATTTAAAACGATGATTCAACGTATTCAAAGCATATACCTACTGATTGCCGAAGTGCTGATTGCCACACTTTTAGGCCTTAAACTTGCAGACCTTTCCGTTAACGGTGAAGTACTGGAATTCTTTGCCAAAGGAATTATGAAAGCAGAAGAAACCATTTTTAACGGTATGCCCATTCTTATTTTAATCGGTATTATTACTGTATTACACGTTGTTATACTTTTTATCTATAAGAAAAGGATGCTGCAAATCCGCTTACTTATTTTTACCATTATTTTAATGCTTGGCCTGTTTGGGCTGTTCTTTTACTTTGCTTATGCGGGTTTCGACGGGGCTAAGGTTGCGTTTAAAATTCCCGTTGCTTTTCCGCTTGTTGCAGTAATTCTCGACTGGCTGGCAATTCGTGCAATCGGAAAAGACGAGGCACTAATCCGGAGTCTCGATCGCTTGCGCTAAAACCTTTGACATGGAAGCAATGATCTTTGCCGCAGGACTAGGCACCCGGCTTTTGGGTGAAACTGCCGATAAACCAAAAGCACTGGTGGAAGTGGGCGGAAAGCCATTGCTACAAAGAGCCATCGAAAAACTCTCGGCTTCGGGCGTCTCCAAAATTGTTGTTAACGTCCATCATTTTGCCCCGCTGGTAATTGGTTTTATTGAAAGTCAAACCTGGGAAGTACCCGTGTTTATTTCGGATGAATCGGATCAATTACTGGAAACCGGCGGTGGCCTGAAAAAAGCCGGGCCAATGTTCTCGGGAAAAGAACCGATCTTAATTTATAATGTTGACATACTCAGCAACATTGATCTGAAACTGCTTGAAGCGAAACACCGTGCATCGGGAAACCTGGCTACGCTGGTGGTGAGGAAACGGGAATCGCAGCGTTACTTTAAGTTTGACGATAACATGCAGCTAACCGGCTGGATCAACAAACAAACGGGGGAAACAAAAATTTCAAGGCCTGAAATGTATGAAAACTCAAGGGAACTGGCTTTTAGTGGTATTCATATTATTCGGCCAGAAATTCTGAATTACATGCCCGAAGAAGACCGCTTTTCGATTGTTAAAGTTTACCTAGAACTGGCCAAAACGCAAAAGATCAGGGGATATTTTGATACATCTGAACTTTGGATGGACGTGGGAAAGCCTGCAGAACTGGAAGCGGCACGGAGACAGTTTAGCGGACAGTGAGCAGTGGACAGTCGCAGTTTTCAGTCGCAGTTGGCAGTTTTAGTCAGCAGTTTATTTTTGGAGTTATTTATCTATTTCAAAACCCGGTAATTCCGGTACTCAAACAATCTCACACCAAACAGTTTTTCAATCCGGTACAAAAGCCGGTATTTCCATTTCATGTTTATTTTACTTAAATCGGGCTGAAAATCCCAGTTTAAACGGGCAATTCTTTCTCGCATAACTTCTGGATGCGTTCCGCTGAAAAGGGCCAGTGCATCAAATGCTTCGCTGTAATCAAACTCCTGGCTACTTGCTTTACGCATTGCTTCTTCTTCCGAAATCCTATCGTAAAAAGCTTTTACAGACTCTACTTTTTGCTGCATAAATTTGGGGTGCCGCACCCAGCCATAATGAAAAATCTCTGCTTCTACAGGAACAACGTTTAACTTTCTCCCCTCTTTTCGAAAACCCTGTGCATCTTTGTATGACCGGATGCTTTTGTCGTTTCTGATCACGCGGATTTCTTTCCGGTACCAATGGCGGCAATCACCCACATAATCATACGAACCATAAAAATGACGGTAGTCAAAAAGCAGGCCTTCCACCTCGTTATTTTCCAGATTTTCAGCCATAACCGTTTTTACAACCGGCAAATATTTTTCGTGCAATACCTCATCTCCCTGAATATAAAAACACCAGTCGTACTCCTCCGGAACAGCCTCCAGCGCCTTGTTGGTTTCTGAAGCGTAAACACGACCACCTTCTTTTAAGCTTTCATCCCATACAGTATCCACAATCGATATTTTACCAGGGGCAATATTTTCGATCACTTTTCGGGTATGGTCTTCTGATTTTCCAACCGCCACAACAAAATGATCACAAATGGGCAAAACAGAAGTGATGGCTTCCACAATCGGGAAGTCAAACTTCTCGGCATTTCGGATAAATGTAAAACCACAAACTTTCATTGTTCTTCTTTTTTCCTAACCACCAAATAATACAATAAAAACTCGATGGCTGATATCAGCATCAATGTGTCACCCAGCAACTCAAGGCCTTCTTCGGCAGCTGCTTTTGCCAGCCGGTAACTTTCGTCGGAATAAAGCAGTCGCCAGAATTTCGAACGTCCCATCAGGCGGCTAAAAACCAATGTAACCAGCAATCCTGCGATAAACCATTGCGATGCAGGAATACTAAAAAACCGGATACAGGATTGTTTTATTTTTTTGAAATGGCGGACCAGCAGGTAAATCATAACCGAAAACACCGCCAGTACGGGGTAAATCCAATGGTCGATCAGAAAGTTAAACTCACGGATAAAAGCCATCAAAAAAAACAAAGAAACCAAGGTACTCATCAGCCTGATTTCTTTCCATTTTGAACCAAGGAAAAGGTAAAATACAAACAAAATAAACAGAATGGCTTCCTGAGTAATTTCGGTAAAAGTCAGTTCTCCGAAATAGCCTTCTTCCAGCGGATGTGCGGCATCGAAGAAAATTCCCTGTGCCATTCCAAACAAAAGCAAACCGTATAAAACGATTCTCAATGCAACAAAAAGTGGTGAGTAGATTTTCATAAATCAGATTTGGAGCACCTAAATTATAACTTTTGAGACACAAAAAAGCCGAAGCTCAAAAGAACTCCGGCTTTTATATACTTTATAAAGTTGTTATTCGGCTGGCGTAAGCGCTACACTTACGTAATTTTTAAAGTTGAAATATTCGTTGAAAGCCTTTTTTGTTGACTCAAGCGTAAGGTTATCAACCAGTTTATTGAATGTTCCGTATTCTGAGAAATCACCGTTTTTAAGGTAGTAGGTGTTGCTCAAGATATTCATCCAGTAGCGGTTTTCGCGTAACTGAACTTCGTGCTCACGTAACATTTTTTCTTTTGCTTTATTCAATTCTTCCTGGGTAACACCGTTTTTAGCGTACTCTTTAATAATATCGAAAACAGCTTTTTCCAATTCTACTTTTTTATCGGGCGACATTCCGTAAGAAATAGACACGGTATATTCCGGTTCCGGAAATTTTGACGACGAAGGATAGGCGCCAATGGAATAAACACCGCTTTTGTCTTCCCTGATTACTTCCAGCAAACGGGTGCTCAGAATTTTTCCTACAGCATCCAATTGTGCCTGGTTTTGTCCGTTGTAATCAAAATCGCCGTGGAATACGATGTATTGAATCCCTTTTTCTTCCTGTCCTTTGTGAACCACTTTTTCTACTACACCTTCCGGTTTCCGGATACCCAGATCAACCCATTTTTCATTCCGGTTAAGCGTTGGTATTCCGCCAATGTATTTTTCAACCAGCGGTTTTAAAGTGGCAAGGTCAACATTTCCAACAAAGAAAAATTTAAAATCGGCAGCATCTTTAAACCGGTCTTTCCCAATCATTTGTATCTGCGGCAAAGAGGCTTCTTTTAAACGTTCAACCGACATTGGTTTTGAACGCTCGTTGTAGTCTGACAGCACCACATTTAACGTATCCCTGAAGTTTGACTCGGGCGAGGCCGATTTATTTTCGAGAACCGTTGCATATTGTTTCATTAACGACTGGTAGCTTACTTCGTCAAAACGAGGCTCGGTAAAATACAGGTACAACATCTGCAACAAGCTTTCCACATCTTTTACCGAAGAACTCCCGTTAAAGCCTTCACGTAAATCGCTGATGTATGGACTTAATCCAAACACTTTACCAGCCAGCATTTTGTTTAAGGTAATTTCGTCGAAGCGTGCAATTCCACTTTCGGTTATAACGTCGGTAGCCAGGTTGGCAGAAACGTCGTCTTCTTTCGGATATAAAGATGATCCGCCCAAGCTCCAGGCGTTAAACAAAATTTCATCGTCTTTAAAATCTGTTTTCTTCACTACCACTGTGGCACCATTGGCCAGTTTCCATTCCACGGCATCTACCTTTTCAATTGCCTGCTCTTCTGTTACCTTGCTTCCGAAAGGCTCATCAGCAATCAGCGGTACATCAGATACTGCATCAACATAAGGTTCTACTTCTGTATTTTCAACCTCATCCAGCAAAGCCAATACCTGTTCTTTGGATGGAACAATGGTCTTTTCGTTCTCCGGTGCTCCGATTACTACCACCCGGTTTTCATCCGTTACCCAGGTTTTTGCCAGTTCATTTACTTCCTCTACCGTAATTCCCGGCAAAAGTTCCTTATGATAGGCATATTCGTTTTCCATTCCGGGGAAAGGCTCTTTGGTAACCAGAAAGTTACGCATGTATTCGTTTGCATAACTGATTGATTTGGTATTGTTTCGTTCGTTGTACGACTTTTCCATGGTATTCAACAGCATTGTTTTCTGGCGTTCAAGCTCGGTTTCGGTAAACCCGTACTTTTTAACACGTTCGTTTTCAAGCAACACTTCTTTTAAACCCGTTTCAATTTTATCACCTTGGGTTACTGCAACTGAAACATAAACACTCAAGGGCCCAAACTGATGCGAATAAGCTGATTGCCCCATCAGAAATGGAGGATCGGCCTGTTGTGTTTTCTCGGCCAAACGGTTGTTGATCATGCTTGTATAAAGCCGCTCCAGAATTGAGTGCCGGTAATCACCGATGGTTTTTGATTTTTCGAGTTCGTGTTTATAGTAAACGTAGGCAATCGGGTATTGCGCTTCTTTATCGGTATTGATGCTTACCAGCGTTTCTTTGTGTGCCGGAATATCGAAGTATTTTTTCTCCCGTGGGTTGGTACGCTCCGGAATGGCCGAGAATTTTTCTTTCACTTTGGCAACCATCTCGTTCTGATCGAAATCGCCCACAACAATCACAGCTTCCAGATCGGGCCGGTACCAGTCGTGACGATAACGACGCAACGTTTCAGGCGCACAATTTTCGATGATATCCACTTTCCCGATGGGCAAACGATTGGCATATTTTGAATCTTTCAAAAATACGGGCAACCATTTTTTCATCATACGGTCCTGGGCTCCACGTCCCATTCTTTCTTCTTCAAGAATAATTCCCCGTTCAGCATTCACTTCCTCATCAGAGTCATCAATCTGACAAGCCCAATCGTACAAAACCTGCAATCCTTTTTCCATGTATTCCGGCTGGTCGAGCGGAACTTTCAGCATATAAACCGTTTCGTCGAAACTTGTATATGCATTTATTTCCGGGCCAAATTCCATCCCGATCGATTCAAAATAATTAACCAGTTCATGTTTCGGGAAATTTTTTGTTCCGTTAAATGCCATGTGTTCGCAGAAATGTGCCAATCCCTGCTGGTCGTCATCTTCATCCACCGAACCGGTTTTTAAAACCAGCATCAGCTCGGCACGGTTTTCCGGCTCGCTGTTGGAACGTACATAATATGTCATTCCGTTTTCAAGCACTCCCTTACTAACTGCGGGGTCTTCGGGCAGCGTACTTTGTAAATCAACATTGGTTTGAGCAGATACAAACAGTGCACCCACCACCATAAAAATACTTAATAATAACTTCATCTTATTTTATTTAATAGCCTATATGTAACAATTTCATGATACGCATTACAACATCTCATATTATTAAATGTTGCACCGAAACAGCAAATGCATCTTCCTCGTTGCTCGGCATCAGCGGATATTTATGCCGGATGGCTTCGGGTGAATTATTGGTCAGAAACGAATGCCTTGTAAATTCAAGCAAATCAAAATCGTTGTAGTCGTTTCCAATACCCATGGTTTCGTCAACACCAATACCAGTAAGTTTGCAAATTTCGTTCACCCCGTTTCCTTTTGATACGGAATGATGAAAAATTTCCAGCCAAATATATCCCTGAGTTATGGGCGATGATGAACGAATTACCCGGATTTCCGGACAAAGCCCCTCTATTTCGGTTTTCAGTTGTTGGAAGTTTTCTTCGTCTTCCTTCAAAATAACCAGAAACTGGCAAAGTTTGGTTTGTGGTAATTGTAGAGGATTTAATTCCGTAGCATAGTAACGGTTAAAATTAAAGTAGCGCTCAAACTCTTCACACGCATCTTCTCCTCTGAAAAAATAGTGGTTATGGTTTTCAGGCACGGGAAAAAATGCATGAAAGTTCAACTTTCGTTGGATAAAATGTTGAAGCAGTTTTTCAGAAGACGATTCACTCAGGTTCCGGGCAAAAAGATGTTCTTTCTTATTCCACTGGTAAATACCGGCCCCCGACGAAAAAACGATGTAATCAAAAGGCACATCATCATTCAAAACTTCTTTTACCTTATTTAAATTACGCCCCGTTGCCGCCACACGAATAATGTTGTGCTCCCCCAGTTTTCGAAGTGCTTCAAGGTTCGAATTACTGATTGTACGGTCGTTTCGCAGAAAAGTGCCGTCGAGATCTGTTGCCACCAGTTTAATGTTTTTCATGCGCTAAAATATAGTGGGTAAAAATAGATAAAATAAGATGAGCCGTGAAATCATCTTCCCTATTTCTGAAGCTTCCTTTATCTGTTTCTTTGGCCTGTTTGTCGAATTAATTTTAAGTTTCGGCCCCCGCTGGGTAGATTTGAGTAATATTATATCTTTGTGGCTTGATTTAATTTTATCAAAGTTTTACGTATGAAGATAGCTCTTATTGGCTACGGCAGAATGGGTAAGGAAATTGAGAAGATTGCCCTTGAGCGTGGTCACGAAATAGGCTTAAAAATCGATATCAGCAACCAGGAAGATTTAACGGTTGAAAACCTGAAAAAATGTGATGTTGCCATTGAATTTACGATACCCGCTTCTGCGGTAGCAAATTATTCCCTTTGTTTTGAAGCCGGAATTCCGGTAGTTAGCGGAACAACCGGCTGGCTCGACAAAAAAGCGGAAGTTTACCAAAGTTGTACCGAAAAAAACGGAACCTTTTTTTATGGTAGTAACTTTTCGGTGGGCGTTAACCTGTTTTTTGAACTGAATAAAAAACTGGCTGAATTAATGGCACCACGAAGCGAATACAATGTGGAAATGACCGAAGTGCACCACACGCAAAAACTGGATGCTCCGAGTGGTACTGCCATCAGTCTGGCCGATGATATCCTGGATATTTTACCCGCTAAAAATTCGTGGGTAAACGATGTTACTCCGGCACAAAACGAGCTAAACATAAAATCGGAGCGCGTTGGACAGGTTCCCGGAATTCATACGATAAAATATGAATCGGATGTCGATTTTATTGAAATTACACACAGTGCCAAAAGCCGGCAAGGATTTGCATTTGGGGCGGTACTGGCTGCCGAATACTGCCTTAACCACAAAGGCATTCTTAGCATGAAAGACTTATTAAATTTATAATTCAAGATCGGATGATACGTTCAATATTAAGCAACAAGTGGTTTAAGTTTATTACTGTCGGACTACTTTACACCCTTTGGGTTATTTGGTTAGGTAGTTATCTTTGGTTATTGGGGCTTGCCATTATTTTCGATATTTACATTACCCAAAAAGTACATTGGGCATTCTGGAAAAAGAAAAATCCGCCCAACGGCAAACAAACCAAAGTGGTTGAATGGATCGATGCCATTATTTTTGCGGTAATTGCGGCCACTTTTATCCGGATGTTTTTTATTGAGGCTTACACAATCCCCACCTCGTCGATGGAGAAATCGATGCTCGTAGGCGATTATCTTTTTGTAAGCAAAACAGCTTACGGACCAAAAACTCCGAATACTCCGCTTTCGTTTCCGTTTGTGCACAACACCATGCCCATTGTTGGAGGAAAATCATATTCAGAACTTATTGAACGACCGTACAAACGCCTGGCAGGTTTTGGTAAAGTAAAAAACAACGATGTGGTCGTTTTTCATTTTCCGGAAGGCGACACAGTGGCTCTGGGAATTCCGAATGCTAGCTACTACCAACTTATTCGGGAAAACGGCAGAGCCCGTGTTTGGAGCGATAAAAGAGACTTTGGGGAGATTATTTCGCGCCCGGTTGACAAACGCGAAAACTATATTAAACGCTGTGTTGGTATTCACGGAGATGAAATAAAAATAGTTAAAGGCCAGTTGTTTGTGAATGGCAAACCGCAAGAAAAATTCCCTGGAATGCAGTTCGATTATGTGGTTGAAACCAACGGTACTGCCATTAACCCCAAAGCCCTTGACAGGTTGCATATTTCGGAAGCCGACCGAGGTGTTTTCTCCAGCCAGCGGTATTTTTTCCCGCTTACAGAAAATGCAGCCGGGCAAATAAAAACTTTTTCGAATGTAAAGTCGGTGACCGAAGTATTACAGGAACCCGGCGAATGGGAACCCGCTATTTTCCCTTCCGATTCAAGATTCCCATGGAATGTGGATAATTTTGGGCCGCTAACCATTCCGGAAAAAGGAACCACCGTAAAGCTAACAACCGACAATCTTCCATTATACCAGCGAATAATTGACATTTATGAAGACAATGACCTGGAAGTAAGTGGAGGCCAAATAAAAATTAACGGAGAAAGAGCTACCAGTTATACCTTTAAAATGGATTATTACTGGATGATGGGCGACAACCGTCATAATTCGGCCGACTCGCGCTACTGGGGTTTTGTTCCGGAAGACCATGTGGTTGGAAAGGCTAAATTTATCTGGCTTTCGCTGGATAAAGACAAAAGTTTCCCGGCCAATATTCGTTTAAAAAGAATGTTTAGCCTGGTGAAATAAATAACAGGAAAACAGACTGATACGCAATAAAAACAAAAATATTTGTTAAAAGGATAGCTGCTTTGGCTATCCTTTTTTATTTTTAGGAAAAACATTCAGGCATGAGCGCAGTAGTTGTATTTCTTATTATTCTGGCTGTTCTGCTCGTAATATTTACACTTCAGAACTCCATTGATATCACCATTCATGTTTTCTTTTGGGAAATCAGTAGTGCTCCCCTTGTGCTTGTATTGCTAACCTGTATTTTGCTGGGTTATTTGCTGGCCGTATTTTATTTCTCCCCCAGGCTTTGGAAATTCAAACGGGAAAACAAAAAGATGCAGCGGGCCAACGATGAACTTCAACGGTCAATCCATCCAAATTATTCAGGAAATGGAGATAAAACCGAAGTTTCAGACCCGGAAGGGATAGAGCTGAATGACGACTCAGACAGCCACTTTTTTTTCAAGGATTAATGTAGATTTTTTTTTCCAGCCTATTGCTTTCTAAATATTTTACTAACTTTAGTCTCGACTTTTAAGGGAACTATAGCAAGATTTAATTCAAGCTGATTTAACTAAACTACTCATCTACTGTGTCAAGCAAAAAGCTAAACTTATCTTTTGCCAAAGAAAGGGATGCGCTTGATTTTGAGAAATTGTTTCATCAAAATTACGCTCCACTGGTTCGGTTTGCCAACAACTTTCTTTTGGATCTCAATGCTTCGGAAGATATTGTACAAAATGCTTTCGTATATTTTTGGGAAAACAGAAATGAACTCAGGATTACAAAATCTGAACGTGCGTATTTATTTCAATCCGTAAAAAACAGTTGTCTTAATCATCTTCGCTCGATAAAAATCAGAGATAAACACCAGTTACTTTACATCGAAACCATTGTCCGGCTTTCTGAGGTAAACACTCAATTGGACAGTGAAATTATTGACGAAATCAAACTTATTATTGACGAGTTACCGGCAAAAATGTGTCAGATTTTCCATCAAAAATACATCGAAGACCTGAGTATTAAGGAAATTGCAGCTCAAATGTCGATCAGTGAAAATACGGTCAAAGTCCATCTTTTTAAAGGAAGATCTGCTATTCGGCAAATGATCGGGTTAGTCTCCGGATAATTTTTTAAGGGTCAAATAAACCTTTTTTATTAGTTGTGTGCCTTTCATATAGAAGTTTACTTCAAATGAAAGATTTTATCGATTATAAAATAATTTGGAAATACTTCAATTCCTGGCTTTCAAAAGAGGAAAAAGAAGAATTGGATCGTTGGCTGGAAGCATCTTCCGATCATCGAAACTATTTCAATAAATTGAAGACATTTTATAATTCAGAACAAAAACTTCCGATTATCGATTCTAAAAAAGCCTGGCGGAGTATTTCGCCGGACAATCCGTTTAGAATGAAACACAGACTATTAATAAAAGCTGCTGCTTTTGTATTTGTAATTTGTGTATCGTCGGCCATAATCTATTTGCAGGCTCCGGCAAAAAAAGAAATCGTTGCACTGGAGAAAATTCATTTTGAACCGGGTGTAAAAAAAGCAACACTGGTTTTAGATAATGGAAACCGGCTAAACCTGGAAGCCGAAAAAGACACTCTTATACAACAGGCAGAAGTGGTGGTAAAAAACATTGACGCACAACTGAATTACCAGGCAGCCAACAAAACGCAAAACAAAATAACCTACAATACTCTAATGGTTCCGAGGGGCGGCGAATACAAACTTGAGCTTTCTGACGGAACACGGGTTACAATCAATTCGGGTTCGGTAATAAAGTATCCGGTAAATTTCCCCGGCCAAAAGCGGGAAGTACAGTTAACCGGAGAAGCCTTTTTTGAAGTAACAACTGACTCGTTGCGCCCTTTCATTGTGCATTCCGGAAATATTGATGTGGAAGTTTATGGTACTTCTTTCAATGTAAATTCATTCGAAGAAGAAGAAAACGTTACTACCACGCTTGTTGAAGGTAAGGTAGGCGTATTGTCTGACGTAACAAGTCAAAAACAGGAACTTTGCCCCGGTGAGCAGTCGGTTTATTCCAAGAGCTCGCTTAACATGGAAAAAAAGCAGGTAAATATTAAGGAATATACTTCGTGGAAAGACGGCCGCTTTTATTTTCGAAACATGCCCGTTAGCGATATTACCAAAATACTGGAACGATGGTACGATGTTGATTTTGAGTTTAACAATAACGACATTCGTTCCATTCGCTTTAACGGAAACTTAAAACGTTGCGATAATATTCAAACAATATTAAATAAGCTTAGTAAAACGAACGAAATAACATTCACTGCCTATGAGAAAACCATTTATTTGAACTAATCCGGAGAGAAATCTCACCTGAAGGTGGACCATTTTTCCGAATTACCATCTTCACGGAAATTGAAACTTTGTTAAACTTATATTTTCCAACTTATGAAAAAAAAGAAAGTGAAGGTCTTCCCCTGCGGAGGACTGAAATGTATTTTATTAATGAAGGTAACATTACTCTTTGTTCTTTTGGGAAGTATGCAGGCCAATGCCAGCGTTTATTCCGAAATGACAAGATTAACGGTACACCTTAAAAATGCGACAGTAACCGATGTTTTAAACGAAATGGAAGTACAGAGCGAGTTTACCTTTCTCTACCGCTCCGACATTTTCGATACACTCGACAAAATCAATGTCGATGAAAAGGCTTCATCGGTTGAAGAAATTTTAAACAAATACCTTGTTCCGGAAGGCTACACTTACCAGATTGACGACAAAACAGTTATCATCCGGAAAAAAACAACTGAGGAACTGGAGGCAGAAAGCCAACAAGCGGCCCCTCAGGACAAAAAAATTACCGGTACTATAATCGACAACACCGGTTCTCCGCTTCCGGGGGCAACCGTAACCGTTCTGGGAACAACACGCGGGGTTATTACCGACGTTGACGGATCGTTCACAATCGATGCCCAGGCAAGCGACAAACTGGTTTTCTCGTTTATCGGGATGGAATCACAGATTGTAGATGTAGGTAACAAAACCACCATTAAAGTAACCCTTCTGGAAAAAACAGAAGAACTCGAAGACGTTACGGTAGTTGCCTACGCAAAACAGAAAAAAGAAAGTGTACTTGCTTCAATCGAAACCGTTCGCCCGGAAGAACTCCGGGTTCCGGCAAGTAACTTAACAACTGCACTGGCCGGCCGTATGTCGGGAGTAATTTCGTACCAACGAAGTGGTGAGCCGGGACAAGACAACGCACAATTCTTTATTCGTGGGGTTACAACGTTCGGCTACAAAAAAGACCCGCTTATTTTGATCGACGGTATCGAACTTTCGGCTACCGACCTGGCCCGTTTGCATCCGGATGATATTGCAGCTTTCTCGATTATGAAAGATGCAACTGCAACAGCCCTTTATGGTGCACGCGGAGCAAACGGTGTTATTCTTGTTACGACAAAGGAGGGTCGCGAAGGAAAGGCAAAAGTGAATATTCGATTTGAGAATTCGATGTCAAAGCCAACGAAGAACATAGAACTTGCGGATCCCATCACGTATATGAAACTACACAATGAGGCAATCAGAACACGTGATCCACTGGGATTTTTATTGTATCCGCAAAGTAAAATAGATAATACTATTGCCGGTAGAAATCCAATGGTATTTCCTCAAACCGATTGGCAGGACGAGCTGCTTAAAGATTACTCCATGAACCAAAGGTTGAACCTGAACATGTCGGGTGGAGGTAAAGTGGCCCGTTACTATATAGCCGGTTCTGTATCGAAAGACAATGGTATATTGGATGTTCCAAAAACAAGTTCATTCAACAGTAACATTGATCTGAAACGTTATCTGATCCGTTCAAACATCAACATAAATGTTACCAATACCACTGAGGCAGTGGTTCGTGTACACGGAACATTTGACGATTACCGCGGACCGATTAACGGTGGTGAAGACATGTACCGCGCCATATTGCGTTCGAATCCGGTATTGTTTCCTGCTACCTACGAACCCGACATGGCACACACAAGCACAAACCATATTTTATTCGGAAACTATGGTAATGGAAACTACATTAACCCGTATGCCCAGTTGGTAAGAGGTTACAAAGAATACAGTCAGTCGCTGATGTTGGCTCAGTTTGAGCTTAAACAAGACTTATCGTTTATTACCGACGGACTGCGTGCGCGTTTCCTCGGAAATACAACCCGAAATGCCTATTTCGATGTAGTACGCTCATATAATCCGTTCTACTATGAGGTTTCAGACTATAACCCGAGAACTGACGAATACGTACTTGAAGTTCTTAATGCCAATGAAGGACGTACAACACTTGACTACCAGGAGGGAAACAAAACGGTATCTTCTTCTTTCTATTCGGAGGGTGCAGTAACTTACGACCAAACGTTTAACGAAAAACACGGAGTAAGTGGATTGCTCGTTGGTATTATGCGCCAGTACCTATCGGGTAACGAGGGTACACTTCAGTCTTCTCTTCCGAGTCGCAACCTCGGGCTTTCAGGCCGTTTTACTTATTCGTATGACACCCGTTATTTTGCCGAGTTCAACTTTGGATACAACGGAACCGAGCGTTTTTCAAAAGCAGAACGTTTTGGATTCTTCCCGTCAGCCGGTGTGGCTTGGTTTGTTTCAAAAGAAGGTTTTATGCAGGGCTTAAATAAAACCATCTCGAAGTTAAAACTAAAACTAACATACGGTTTAGTGGGTAACGACCAGATTGGTTCTTCCAATGATCGATTCTTCTATCTGTCAAATGTAAACCTGAACGATACAGGTTTGGCATATGGCTGGGGAACGGATAATGCGCATACAATAAACGGAGTATCTATTTCGCGTTATGCCAACGACCAGATTACCTGGGAAACAGCTACTAAAACCAATTTTGGAATAGAACTCGGGCTTTGGGATAAACTGGAAATACAGGCAGATATTTTTCAAGAGTACCGGACCAATATTTTATGGGATCGTTTAGCATTTTCAACCTTTGGGTTGCAAGCAACCACAAAAGCCAACGTAGGCGAAGCATCCAGTAAAGGTATTGATATTTCGCTCGACTATAACCAGATTTTCAGCAACGGCATTTGGATTACCGGTCGTGGAAACTTTACCTATGCCCGTGGTATTTACGAAAAGGTAGAAGAACCAGACTACAGCGCAACGCCCTGGAAATCACTGGTAGGTCAATCGATCGACCAAAGATGGGGATATATTGCAGAACGTTTGTTTGTTGACGACTGGGAAGTATTAAATTCTCCGGAACAAACATTTGGAGGAGAAGTAGTTAGAGGTGGAGATATCAAATACCGCGATATTAACGGCGATGATAAAATCACCCCGCTCGATATGGTTCCGATTGGTTATCCAACATCGCCTGAAATTATTTATGGTTTTGGAGTTTCTGCCGGTTGGAAAGGATTTGATGCTTCGGTATTTTTCCAGGGCTCTGCCCGCTCTTCATTCTGGATTGATGCTGATGCGACAGCTCCCTTTATCGACTTCAGTTACACAAGCTGGGGTTGGAATGATCCTTACGCAGGTTTTATAAAAAACAATGCTTTACTGCAAGCTTATGCCGACAGTTACTGGTCGGAAGCCAATCGCGATGTTTATGCAACCTGGCCACGCTTATCCGATTCACAGGTACTCAACAATACACAAAGAAATACCTGGTTTATGCAAAACGGAGCATTTCTGCGTCTGAAATCAGCTGAATTCGGTTATACCCTACCAAAGTCAATTTACAGTAAAATTGGCCTGGAAAGTACCCGACTGTACCTGAGTGGAACCAACCTGCTTACCTTTAGTAAATTCAAACTTTGGGATCCTGAAATGGGGGGAAATGGTTTGGGTTATCCGGTTCAACGCGTATTTAACATCGGTATTCAGGTATCATTTTAATGAATAAAGAATTATGAATATGAAGAAGATAAAATATAACATTGCGGCACTACTGATTATGCTAACAGCATTCTCGTGTGATTACCTGGATGTAGTGCCGGATAACGTAGCGACCATCGATGATGCCTTTGTTGACAGGGCTTCGGCCGAAAAGTTTTTGGCTACCTGTTACGGCTACATTCCAAACTTTGGCGATCCCTGGGTGAATGCAGGTATTGGATCAGGAGACGAAGTATGGTTTAACGAAGAAAGAGTTGGGAGCGACTTTAACTCAGCTCTTATTGCCCGGGGCTTGCAAAATGCAACCGATCCTCACCTTAACTTCTGGGACGGCAGGATGCGTGGCAAAAATATGTATGTAGGAATCAGAAACTGCAACATTTTCCTTGAAGAAATTGACAATGCAGTTGACCTTACCGACCAGGAGAAAAAACGCTGGGTAGCAGAGGTTAAATTTATGAAAGCCTACTATCATTTTTGGTTGTTTAAATCGTATGGTCCGATTCCGATCATACGTGAAAACCTTCCTATTTACACCGACACAAAGGATGTAAAAGTTTATCGTGAACCAGTTGACGAGGTAGTAAACTATATTGTTAAACTGATTGACGAAGCAAGTCCGGATCTTCCAATGCGGGTAACCTCAGAAACTACTGAACTGGGAAGAATTACCCGCCCGATTGCATTGGCAATGAAGGCACGTGTTTTAGCTACGGCTGCAAGCCCGCTTTTTAATGGCAACACCGATTATTCGTCGGTAGTGGATAGCCGTGGAGTTGCACTGTTTAATCAATCATACGATGCCAATAAATGGCAACTGGCCGCCGATGCAGCAAAAGCAGCTATCGACACTGCACTGGTTGCTCACCATAATCTGGTAACCGAATACCGTACAAAAACAGATATTTCACCTGAGCTGGAAAAAGAATGTGTTATCCGCTCCATTTTTTCCGATCGCAACAGCCCGGAATTATTGTGGGGATCAACCGACTTTAGGTTTACGCAAACCTATCAACGTATGTGTGTGCCTTTGTTAATTCAGGTTACTTCGTCGAACCCGGTAAGTCAGTTTTACGCATCTACGCTGCGTATGGCAGAACTTTTCTATACCAAAAACGGCGTACCAATTGATGAAGACCCAAGTTTTGATTACGAGAACCGCTATGAATTAAGAACAGCAGTAACCGGAGAAGGCGATTTCGTTCGTACGGGTGAACAAACAGCAACACTGCATTTCGACCGTGAAGCACGTTTCTATGCCAGTATTGCCTTCGACAGAGGTAACTATTTCCTGGATCCTACTTATTACACTGTTCAAACACGTTTGGGTGAATTGGCCACCAAACGTAACCAGGGCGAATTTTCTGCCACCGGTTACTTTGTTAAAAAGCTGATTAATCCCAACAGTGCAATCAACACCAATACAATGCTGGCTTATTACGAATATCCTTTCCCGATCATTCGCTTAGCCGATGTTTACCTGCTGTATGCAGAAGCATTAAACGAAGTTAAAAGTGCACCGGATGCCGAGGTATATGAATACATTGATATGGTAAGGGCACGTGCCGGTTTGGAAGGTGTAGTAGATAGCTGGGCTCAATATTCTTCCAATCCATCAAAACCTTCCACCAAAGAAGGTATGCGGGCAATTATTAAGCAGGAACGTTTAATCGAGCTGGCCTTTGAAGGACAACGTTTCTGGGATTTGAGAAGATGGAAAGATGCAGAAAAGTATATGAACCAACCGATCCGGGGATGGAACATTGGAGGAGCAGGTACTGCCTTCTATAACGTAACTACAATCTTTACACCTTCGTATAGCTTTAAGGATTACCTATGGCCAATCCGCGAAGACGAAATCATTAAAAACCCGAACCTGGTTCAAAACCCGGGTTGGTAGTACCTTAATTTTAAAAGATTAGATTATGAAAAGACTGATATATTTATTAGCAATCTTCGGACTGGTGATCATGTTCGATGCTTGTAAAGAAGACCAGCACGATCCTCTGTTCAACGATTCAGAGGCACCGGGGCCGATAAGTAATGCGGAGGTAACAAACTTGCCGGGAGCTGCAATTATTACCTATAAATTACCTACCGATGAAGATCTGCTGTACGTAAAGGCTGAATATTCCATTGCAAACGGTGTAAAAATGGAAAGTAAAAGTTCCAGTTTCTCCGATACAATAAAGGTTGAAGGATTTGGCGATACTTCAGAAAAAACAGTCACTCTGTATGCCGTTGACCGTAGCGAAAACGTGTCAACTCCGGTTACAGTAAAGGTTAATCCTGAATTACCGGATGTGTATGCTGTAGAACAAACCATCGAGATGGTTGGTGACTTTGGTGGTGTTCGTTTCCGTTGGCAAAACGAGAACAATGCGCCGCTTGCTTTTATGTTTCTGGCAGAGGATTCCACCGGACAGCTTAGTTTACTCGACGTTGTTTACTCAGGTATAACAAATGGCGAATATACCATCAGGGGATTTGAACCCGAAGAGAGAGAATTTGGAGTGCTTATCCGCGACCGATGGGACAACTACTCCGATACTGCGGCCATTACTGTTACTCCGTTGTTTGAAGAAAAACTGGATAAATCGAAATTCGATAAAGTTATTTTAGACAACGACCCACCTTCAGAATGGGGTGCCTGGGAAGGAAGATATGAATATGCGTTCGACGACAATATTGAGACTTTCAATCACACCTATGCAGGTTCTGATGGATGGCCGCAATATTTAACCGTTGACCTGGGAGTATATGCACGATTGAGCAGGGTTATTGTAGTGCAACGTCAAAGCTTTGCCTATGCACATGGTAACCCGCGCCTAATGGACATTTGGGGAATAAAAGAAGAACCCGACCAAAGTGGAAGTCTAGACAATTGGATTCCGCTGCGTGTAGCTCCGGTTAATGGATGCGTTTCCATAAAACCAAGTGAACAAGGCGGAACTGCTGACGAAGACCAGGAACACCTGGTTAATGGCGATGAATACTCTTTTTCTATTGATGATCCCGAAGTTCGGTATATTCGGTTTGTAGTGAACGAAACATGGGGCTTAACCGGCTTCTCCCACTTTGGTGAAATTACATTTTACGGACAAGTTGTTGATGAATAAAAAAGCAAACTTATGAAGAAAATAACAATGATAATCACTTTCGTTTTAGGCATTGCGCTGCTATTTGGTGCATGCGATAAAATGGAAGATATACACGACAAATTCCTGGATGATGGCGATATAATTTACGCCCCAAAACCCTTGGAAGCGCAAACTTTCGCCGGTAAAAACAGGATTAAAATCAAATACTACCTTGTGAATGCCGTAAACGTTAACAAGTGTGTGATTGAATGGAACGATGGAGCCGATTCGCAAACTCAAGACATATCTCCGAATGTTCCTACCGACTCAATCGAGTTCCTGATCAACAATCTCGAAGAGAAATCCTATCTTTTCAAGGTTTACACCATTGATAAAAACGGTAATCGTTCAGTAAAAGAACAGGTTACCGGATCAGTTTACGATGCCAGGTACCAGGCCGGGTTAACCAATCGCCCGATACTCAGCATTGAAGGAGGAGGGACAGCAGATTCTGTTCTAATTACATGGGGGAGTGCGCCTCAAGGCAATACAAAAGTTGAATATAGCTATACTAACAGAGAGGGACAGCTGGTAACTAAAACCCTTACGCCTGATCTGGATAAAGCTGTAATAAGAGGTTGGGAATCAGAAAGTACTCTTACTTATAAATCCTACTACATTCCGGAAGAAGCTGCAATTGATACTTTCGCAACAGAAGAAGCAACTGAGGCACTTCCAATATTTATTGACTTTCAGGGCGAATACCTTGCTAAAACAAATTGGTCAATTGTTGACTTCGACTCGGAAGAAGCAGGAGGTGAAGGTCCGGTAAATGGTTATGCAACCGCAGCAATTGATGGTGATGACAATACGTTTTGGCATACTGCCTGGGCAAGCAGCAACCCACCACATCCACATTATCTTACAATAGATTTGGGATCAGTGGTAAAAATGAGCGCATTTGAATTGGTAAAACGTAAAAATAAAAATGACTGTCAAAAAAACTTTAAAGTTGAAATAAGTTTAGATGGTGTGACTTTCACAAGCCTTGGAACATTTATTTACGAACAGGCAAATGCAAGCCAGAGATATCAAACCAATTCTTTACCACTGCTTCGATACATAAAATATACTGTGACTGATGGGTGGACTGGTGCCAACCATACTCATCTTGCTGAATTTAATGTTGAGGGGCAAGTTGCCGAGAAAATTGATAAGAGTGATTGGGAAGCAATTGATTTCTCTTCTCAAGAAGCCGGTGGAGAAGGCGCTGTAAATGGATATGTTACAGCCGCATTTGATGACGATATAAATACGTTCTGGCATACTGCATGGTCAACCTCTTCTCCCGACTATCCGCACTATATAACAATGGACATGAAAAAAACGGTTCGAATGTTTGCAATGGATTTTGCAAGAAGACAAGGGAACAGTGGTGGACATAGTAAGTTCCAAATTATGACCAGTATGGATGGTGAAAATTTTGTGGATCAGGGAACATTTGATTTCGACCGGACAAGTAACGCATTTCAAATGTATTCTTTGGCATTTATGCCCGAAGCCAGGTATTTTAAATTTATAGCTTTGGAAGGCCCCAATAATTACACTTCCCTGGCTGAAATGAATGTTTACGGACAAGTATTAGAATAAATAATTTGAATTGTTAATTATAAGAAAACCCGTTTCAGCGGGTTTTCTTTTTTTTAAAAACTATGAAAACGAAACATCAATTACTTATAGCTCTCCTATTATTCGTTAACATTACCTGGAGCCAAACACAATTTACCGATTACGACGAGTTACCTGGCATAGACAAATCTGTAAAACCCTCATTTTCGAACGATTATACTGGATGGAAAAGAATGCTTTATCAGTATCCAGTAAATTTCCATAATATTAAAACCGATTTTGAGAAATACGTCTCTTCCCATCCGGGTGAAAAATCGGCCATTATCCGATATTATAAAATATGGTCGCGAACAATTGAGAATTATACCAACGAAAAAGGAGAAATTATTCTACCCGATCTTTTGAAATTGGAAGAAAAGCTTCAGAACATACAGAAAAACGAACAGAAAAAGATTAAATCGTCATTCAATGCAACAACAACCTGGAATTATCTTGGACCAACTGTCACAACCTGGCTAAACAATCCGAACATTGATGCTGAAAGAATCGACAACAACGGACATCCCAAACAGTGTCCCTGGCAGGCAAATGTTTATTCTTTTGACGTAGCTACCGGCGATTCCAGTATTTTGTTCTGCGGTACAGAAACCGGCTATATAAATAAAAGTGTTGATAAAGGAATGACGTGGCAACCGGTTGGCCTTGGTTATCCTTTTGGAGGTGGGATCACAGCAATTGCAATCCACCCTCAAAATAATAATATAATCTATGTGTCAGGTGGTAAACAAATTCATCGGTCGCAGGATGGAGGCCTTTCATGGAAACCACTTTTGAGTGCAGGCAACACTTTTGGTGCATCCCGCTTAAAAATTAATGCCGAGAATCCTGATTTAATAATGGCTGCAGCACCGGAAGGCTTGTTTTTAAGTAACGACGGTGGAGACACCTGGGTAAAAAAATGGAGCAACCCCGTTTACGATGTAGAATTCAAGCCCGGAACAAGCTCCAAAATATATGGACTCACAAAAAACAGCTCGGGCACTTACGAATTGGCAATCTCGACAAACGAAGGCGAAAGTTTTTCGGCGGCTCCGCTGTTCTTAAATGATTACAACGAGCAATCGGGCGGATTGCTGGCTGTGACCCCGGCAAACCCGGATATTTTATATGCTACACTATTAGCAAAAACAGGAGCAGAAGAAGTTCCTTACATTTTAAAAGCAACCGATAATAACGGAACATTAACGTGGGAGCAGAAGAAAAAAGGAGAGTATTCTTCCGTTGGAGGCTTAAGTGGGTTTACAAACGGACAAGGTTATTTCGATCTTGTACTGGAAGCCTCACCCACAAACGAAAATATTATTTTTTGGGGAACTTGCTCGCTCTGGAAATCAGTAAACGGAGGAACTGATTTCACTCCGGTAGGAGGCTATCGCGGAGACTTTCCTATCCATCCGGATATCCAGGACATGAAAATGCTTTCAAACGAAGAAATATGGGTTGCAACAGATGGCGGGATGAACTTTTCTTCAGATAATTTTTCCAGTCAGAAAAATTACAGTTCCCGAACTTACGGTATTCTTGGCTCCGACATGTGGGGTTTTGACCAGGGATGGAACGAAGATTTGGTAGTTGGGGGAAGATATCATAATGGAAATACAGCCATTGCCGGTTTTTATGAAGATAAAGCTCTCAGGATGGGCGGTGCCGAATCTCCAACAGGATGGGTAATAAAAGGGAAAAGCCGTCATGTAGCCTTTAATGATCTGGGAAACGGATGGATATTGCCCAAACAATCAGATGGTTTTGCGGAAGGTCGGTTTATATTCAGTAAATACCCAAACATGGACGAATATGGAGGCAGGCGCAGTAACCTTGTCCAACATCCGAATTATTATGGCACCATCTTTTTAGGAGAAGAAAATGGTTTTTGGAAAAGTGCCGACATGGGGGTTTCTTTTGACTTGCTTTATCAGTTCCCGGGCAAAGTAAGATACTTTCAGATCAGCCATCTTAATCCTGACATTTTATTTGCTGACATTGTTGGTTATGGACTTTATAAAAGCACCAACGGTGGAATTAGCTGGGAACAAAAGCCAACACTTACCAATGGAACGTATGGCAATAGCAGTTGGAATGGCAAACTGTTTTTTGTCCTTTCCCCTACCGATGAAAACAAGATTTATGCATGTCTTCAAAATGGGGCATGGTCGGAGGATATCGGAAAAATATTTCGTTCTGATGATGGAGGAGAAACCTGGAACAACTGGACCAATGGTTTAACTGAATATACCAAGTGTATGGTTATTCAACCCACTCCAAAAGCAACCGATCGTTTGTACCTATTCACCAATTCAATCAACGGTGAAGTTGCAAAAGTTTATACAAGAGAGGAAGATTACCCCTACTGGATAGAATTTGACGATGGTTATCCTTCAGGAATTTCGGTAAATACAGCCCTCCCTTTTTATCGCGACAGTAAAATAAGAGTGGCAGGAAATGCCGGGGTTTGGGAGACAAAAATGGTTGATACCACTTTTATTCCGGTAATCAGCCCGTGGGTAGAGAAGGCTGTTTATGACTGCATGGAAGATACACTTTATTTTGACGATCATTCCATTCTGAATCATACCGGAGCAACCTGGAACTGGGAAATTGACCCCCAGCCTGTTTATATTGATAATCCAGAATCACGAAATCCAAAGGTTGTACTCGGAAACCCAGGAAACTATGATGTAACATTAACAGTGACTGTTAACAACGAAACGTATCAGAAGACGATTCAGGATATGGTTCAGACTACCACCTGCCCTTCGGTTAACGATTGTGGTAATCCGGCAGAACTGGACAAAAGTCAGTGGACATTGTTGTATGTTGATAGTGAAGAAAAAACAGGTGACGACGGTGAGGCCACCAATGCCTTTGACGGAGATCCGGATAGTTTCTGGCACAGCGAATGGTATTATGCCAGCCCTGGCCAACCGCACGAGATACAAATCGATTTGGGGGATACTTTCCGAATAAGTAGCCTTACCTATCTGCCACGCCAGAACAGTTCCAATGGCAGAATCAAAGATTACGAGATTTATATTTCAGACAGAACTGACAATTGGGGAAGCCCGGTCCTAAGTAGTTCTTTTGACAGTGAATCCAATCCTAAAACTGTAGCATTCGAGCCAAAATCCGGAAGATATTTTAAACTCAGATCGCTTTCAGAACAAAACGGAAATAACTGGACAGCCATTGCAGAAATCGACCTGAAAGGATGTTATGACAATACAATAACTGCCGTAAATAAAATTTCAGGGCCAGAAATGATCAATGTTTTTCCGGTACCATGCAGCAATTTCTTAAATATTAAACTTCCACAATTCGCTAAAAACGAGAGATGGACCTGCCGGGTTTATACCAGTTCAGGGAAATTGGTACAGCAAAAGGAAATAACCTTAAACCAATCGTCATATACATTCAATGTTCAACGGTTTTTACCCGGAATGTATTACATGACCATCTCAGGGTTAAACAATAGAGAATACAGAATAAAATTTATCAAAAACTAAAACCATGCTGAACTTAAAAAGAATATTAGTACTTGGAGCCTGCGCCCTGATACTGTTCATTCTTTGTCCGCATTTAACGTTTGGCCAAACAAGCAATTTTGTTTCGAACCTTCCAATTGTAAAAATTGAAACAGATGGGAAAGCCATTCCCGATGAGCCCAAAATTTCAGCCAGGATGAAAATGATTAACAATTCATCCGGAGAAAACCGTTATACAGATGCGCCCAATGAATATGACGGGCTAATCGGGATTGAGTTGCGGGGAGCATCTTCGCAATCCTATCCTCAAAAACCTTATGCCATTGAAACCCGCAATTCCGATGGTAGCAATCTAAACATCAGCCTGCTCGGATTACCAAAAGAAAACGACTGGGTACTCTTATCAAACTACAACGACAAATCGTTTATGCGGAATATTTTAGGATATAAAATGTTTGAAGCACTTGGACACTATGCACCGCGGGCACGATATGTTGAAGTATTTCTAAACGATGAATACCAGGGGATTTATTTGTTTGGGGAAAAGATAAAACAAGATGATAACCGGGTAAATATTGCCAAACTTAAAGAAGACGATAACACTGGAGAAGAACTTACCGGAGGATATATATTTAAAATTGATTACTGGAATGAATATGACAGTTGGTTATCGCCCTACTCCCCCGTTAACCACCCTGATTTTCAGGTACATTTTGTTTACCACGATCCGGGTTGGGATGAATTAACAAGTCAGCAAAAAAACTATATCAAAAACTATGTAACAAGCTTCGAATCTTCGCTTTACAGTACACAATACACTGATCCGGTTTCGGGCTATCAGGCTTATATCGACGTCGAAAGTTTTATCGACTATTTTATTGTAAGTGAAATATCAAGAAATAACGACGGGTTCAAAAAAAGCCGCTATTTTAACAAAGACAAGAACGGAAAACTGGTTGCCGGCCCGGTTTGGGATTTCGACTGGGCCTGGAAGAACATCAACGAGTGTTATATTTTCAAAGCTACCGATGGGTCGGGCTGGTCGTATAAAGTTAACGATTGTAACCCCGGCGTGAAATCACCGGGATGGATGATCCGGCTTTTTTACGATAGTAATTTTAAAAATCAGGCCAACTGCCGGTATTACGAAGCGCGGGACGGAGTATTGTCTGATAACAAAATTTATGCAATGATAGATTCATTGTACAACGAGGTAAAAACGGCTCAGGGACGACACTTCCAGAAATGGAATATACTTGGAATAAATGTCGGAGCCCCTGAAGTAGATGCGCAACCTACTACCTACGACGGGGAAGTTGACAAGCTCAGAAACTGGATACAAACCAGACTAAACTGGCTTGACAACAACATGCTGGGCAAATGCCAGAGTACTGATACTCAGATAATTTCCGAGAGCAAAACTATTCAGGTATATCCCAATCCTGCCACAAACAAAATTAACATTATCTCCAGCAAGGGACTGATTAACATTCAGTTATTCGACATTAGCGGTCATACTATTTTTGCTCAACCAACAGCAGAAAATAAATCGGTTCAAATAAATATTTCGAGTTATAAAGCAGGAATGTACATTCTTAAATTAACTGATTCGGATGGGAACATAAAAAATGAGAAGCTTATTATCAGATAATGAACCGTAACTGAAAAACAATTACAATAAATTTAAGGTAATCGTTAAACCATTGATCGAAAAATAAATCCAACTCAAAGGCACGAAAATTGCTGCAATGAGTTTTTAACCAACAAATATTTTTAACAAAAAAACCGGTATCATGCGAAGTTTTCTATTTACACTGATTTTAGTTCTGGCAAGCCAGCTAACATTTAGTAATAACAACAAAAAAGACAAACGCTATTTTCCCGGCGGGATTATCAGTTTGAACAACGACACCATTCAAGCCTCCATTTTAATGGAGAACATTACAAAAATGCAAAACGAAGTGAAATTCATTGATGCAGGAGGAAAGAAAAAATCCTTTAAACCACCCATGATCAATGGTTTTTTTCTACAAACAGAAGGAGGGAAAATGATTTTTGAAAGCAGGGACGATATCAATCTTTCGGCCTTTCCTTCAAAAAAGGGACATTTCTACTACAGAGTTTCCAACGAGGTAATTCCGTTGTATTATTATGTTACAACGCGTATGGAAAATACAGGAATTGAATCAGAAATGGTAGAAGTTAAAAACTATATTTTCAGGATGAATTTAAGGTGGCAGCTGTTCACAAAGGAAAACTATAAAGACTGTGTAAAGCTGTTTGAAGACAACAGGGCGCTGGTTCGCGATATCGAGAACGACCAATATGAGTTTGAACAGTTCCCTGAAATTATCCACCGTTATGTTGTTTCCATGCAAGCGCAAGACAATTAGTCGCTTTTTTTAACTTTGCATCGCAACAACAAAACTTATTTTTTGAGACCACTATTACTTAGTACTGCTTATTTTGGCCCCGTACATTATTATGCCCGGTATCTCTATCATAAAGAGGTATATCTGGAACAATACGAAAATTTCGCAAAGCAAACATATCGAAACCGTTGTGTTATTTTGGCAGGTAACGGCCCGGTATCGCTGGTGGTACCAGTAGTAAAGGGCCGTGGTTCTAAAACGCTGATAAAAGACCTGGGAATTTCGTACGATACCGAATGGCAGCGAAACCATTGGCAAACCATTGTTTCGGCATACAATTCTTCTCCTTATTTTGAATACTACCAGGATGAACTTCAGTCTTTTTTCCAGGAAAGAAGTCGTTTTTTGCTGGATCACAATCTTCGAATCCATGAAATGCTTTGTGATTTTATGGAAGTAGAAAACAAACTAAAACCGACCGAAGATTTTGAAAGTGTTCCGGAAAACACCCTGAATCTTCGGCAATCAATCTCTCCTAAAATCAAGGAGAGTAAGGATACCGTATTTATTCCCAAAGCATACATCCAGGTTTTTAGCGAAAAATTCGATTTTAATCCCAACCTAAGTATTCTCGACCTGCTTTTTAACGAAGGCCCAAATGCCTACGATGTATTAAAGCAATGCCTTAACTTGCCATAACCATAGATATGAAACCTGCACAAAATAAGCGAATAAAACTGGGCATCTTCCTGATGATTTTTTCGGGGGTGTTTTTTGCGTTAACCTTCGTAATTCCTTTTCTTGAGCTTTCGGCCAAAACAAAAATAGCAGCCTCAACAACCAGCCTGATTTTAATGGAAGTTGTATTTTGGTTGGGCGGATTACTGGTTGGGAAAGAATTGTTTTCGAAATACAAAAAGAAGCTCAACCCAGGAAACTGGTTCAAAAAAGAAAAGGCTTCAAAAAATTGAAGCCTCAACAAAGAAAAGGTGATTCCTTATAATATCTTAAATCCGACGCTTATCATAAACGTCCGGTTTTTTGCATCAAGATCAGGCGAATTATAGATTTTTCCGGCTTCTTCCAATCTAAAGTCCACCGTCAGAAACAAAACATCCATACCCACGCCATATTGCAAGCCGGTATAGTGGTCTTTAAAGTATTGTTCATCCAAACCTACATTCTTAACATCGTTTTTAGTTACAAAACCAAATACGGGCCCTGCCATTACACGAAAATTAAAGTTATTCGATTCAAAAAGTTTTACACCCAGCAAAAGTGGCACATCAACCGATTTGTAATCAAATTCAGTAGCCAGATCGTTTATATCAGTAAACCCACCTCCTTTTTTAGTAAAATAAACTTCGGGCTGAATATATACCCTACTTACCCCAACACGCGTAAATGCCCCCCAATGCATTTTTGTAATAGACTCTTCGTTGTAATCACTGGCATTTAAACTTAGTTTTGAACTGTTTAATCCGGCCTTTACCCCCAAGTCAAATACTGGTTGTGCATAAGAAACTACAACAAACAGCATCAATGAGAAAATTATTACAATACGTCTCATAGTTTTCGATTTTATGGATTTATAAATTAATAACGTAAGCTAACTTTGTTCAGTATATTCAAATTACAAGTTAGGCTATTTTACATGATGAACCGGATGTGTAAGCATAAAATTATTTGAAAACCTGGAACCATGAAAAGGAAACCGATTAATAAGCTATTTCTGATTGTATTGTTTTTTTTAGAGGCGTGTGCAACTCCCCGGCATATTTACGACCCTTTGAGCATGGCCAGACAAAAGGAGCTTCGCCAGGCCAGGTCGAAAAATGTTTTTGCTGATGTCGGAATAAATCTGGCTAACACCGTTATCGGAGTTGCCCTCGAAACAGGAGTTGCCTACGATATTTCAGAACAACAATTCAAAAAAATAAAACTCTTAAACTTTTCATCAGATACAATGTATGTAAATATGCTTACCGATGTTTTTTGGGACAAAAACAACTATTGTGATTTTATGGATATTCGAATTCCACCAAAATCCAACTGCAAAGTGATGGTTCCGATCGATGCTGCCTATAATTTATGGTAACCTCTAAAAATTAGTTTTATGAAGCATGTCTATTCTTCTGATAATGAAGTTGCCATCCATTTTCAATCATCATTTTACTTTTCGTTCAATTTTCAGCCATAATTTCATTGTTCTTTAGAAATCGGACATAGTTATACCATGTAACCGGACAACTTGTTCGTACCTGAAAAGGTTATACGTCAGGATAATAAGGATAATCAAAGCCGATCTTCGTGTTA